>NZ_JBDGJV010000002.1:101893-312802 GCF_057656715.1 Neobacillus sp. Soil_C_43 | reverse complement strand
AATTTATAGTAATATTGATTTGGGTCATCATCATGTCCTCCGTTTATGGTTTTCTTGGTCGAAAACATTGTAACACGAGTCATGATGATGACCTATTTTCTTTTTACACAATTATATGGACTTAATCCAAAGTTGCCTTACCTTTTGACAGTGTTTCGCTTTTTTCTGCCTACTCTGTCCAAAGTTGCCTTACCTTTTGACAGTGTTTCGCTTTTTCTGCCAACACTGTCCAAAGTTGCCTTGCCTTTTGACAGTGTTTCGCTTTTTTCTGCCAACACTGTCCAAAGTTGCCTCGCCTTTTGACAATGTTCGCTTTTTTCTGCCTACTCTGTCCAAAGTTGCCTCGCCTTTTGACAGTGTTTCGCTTTTTTCTGCCAACTCTGTCCGAAGTTTTAATCAGATACAAAACTTTACAGAAAAAAGCATCCCAAGATTGGGACACTTTCTTAGTTAATTTATTCAATCCCCGGAAACCAACCTGGTGAATGGATAATCGCTTGCCAAAGTGGATCAGGGATAACCAGTTCCTGCTGCTTATCTTTATCTATTTTTGTAATAATTTCGTCTTCTCTACCTTCAGCTACCTTTTGCACCCAATCAGGATCAATAATCATTTCTCGCCCTAATGCAATTAATGGCACGCCCGTTTGAATCGCTTGTATGGCATCATCCACGGTATAAATTGAGCCCACTCCAATAACAGGAACCTGATCACCTACCCGTTCTTGAATAATTTCAATTCGTGAGCGAGTGTCATCCACCCCACGTCTTGGCTTGGACCAAAAATCCTGTAGAGAAACGTGTAAATAATCAAGATTTTTTTTAGCTAATGCATCAATTAAAACCAATGTATCTGCCATTGTAATTCCAGGTGTTTCTGCCTCTTCAGGTGAAAAGCGATACCCAATTATAAATGGTCCGGTTGCATTTTCCGCTGCTACTCTCTTTACTTCATCGACAACAGCGAGCGGAAACGTAAGTCGCTTCTCCAAACTTCCTCCCCATCGATCTTCACGGCGATTCGAGTGTGGAGAGAAAAATTGTTGAATGAGGTATCCGTTTGCTCCATGAATTTCTACCCCATCGTACCCCGCTTCAATTGCCCGACGAGTAGTCTCACCGAAATCCTTAATGATGGATTCTACTTCCTGATCCGTTAATTCCCTTGGAACTGGTTTCCCTGCACCTTCAGAAGGGACAGCACTTGCGCTAACCACATCCCCATTCGGAACTAATTCAGGTGGTACTTGGCGGCCACCGTGGAATATTTGCAGAATGGCTTTTGCGCCTTCACCTTTAATCCCTGAAGCCAGCTGCCGTAGGCTCGGAATTAATTCATCACGGTCGCCCCCAAATTCTCCCTGAAATCCTTTCCCATTGGCGGTCACATAGGTACAAGCTGTAATGACCATCCCTACTCCGCCAGACCGCCTAGCATAATAGTTCACCTCTGCATCTGTAACCGTTCCATCTTGGTTGGATGAAAAATTTGTCATAGGAGCCATAACAATCCGATTCTTTAACGAGACTCCACTACGAAACGTAAACGACTCAAATAATGCAGCATACTGAGAATTCATGAATAATTGTCCCTCCAGCTATGTTTAGTATCAATGATGCATTCGTTCAACCACGCTATAGTTTGCCGTATTTATTTAGTGCTCATTCTAATGAGTTTTGAAACACCTTTAATATTACTAGCGTATTTGCCTTTTTATATGAAAGAGAACGATGCTCACCACTAACGCAACACTTGAGAAAAATAAAGCGATACTTGAAAAAGCAAGAACATATGCATTTAATTCTGCCATTTTCACAATCATCCCGTAGCTATTGAGTTTGAATATAGCCGCTATAACATTGAACAATAGAAGAATGAAATAAATGGTTATTAGTCCCTTTGCAGCTCCTTCAATATCCGCTTTACTTAGTGCAATATGTGAAGAAATACTAATCCCCACTATTAAAAAAATCCAGAATAGCGGATTGATTAGATTTTCAAGAGTAAAGAGGTTTTTAGTTATTACAAGTATTGCTCCGGATATTATACGTATAAAAGTAAAATCAATTTTTTCTAGCGTAACATGCAGTTGTATTTCCTTAACAAAGGCTTTGTACGTTTCCGGGACTAAGAGGTACATACTTAAAATTAAAGAACCAATTCCACTAAAAATAGGTCCTAGTCCAATAAAGAAATTGCCTGCCTGTTGATACCAGCTGTTCCGGTTATATTGATGCTCCACATAACCTAGGATACCTGTAGGACTATTAAATTGAAGTAATTTAACCCTCGTTATTCGATGTCCCCAGATCAAACACTGAATTAGATGACCTATTTCATGAATAGGAGTTCCAATCCATGCGGTGAACATAACGCCTTTTGGGCCAAATGACCTTACAAGAAAAGAATTTGAATACCTTTCCAAAACACCTAAAACCACTCCCACTGCCATGATGACACCGAAGAGATAAAGCAACTCGACAAGACTAATTAGAAGTGTATGTATAAATGAGAATAGGATATCCATTTCTCCTTAATCCTTTCAATGACTCTTTTTCCATCCATGTTATACCATAGGAAAGAAAAACATTCACTCATAGATGCTTAAGATAAAATATATCAGGAAAAACTACCTTTACCTATCGCGCAAAAGTGCGTCGATTCCCTGATACCCAAAATATAAACCAAATACAATTAACGATGCCCCGGATATAATAGAAATAGCAATTAGACTTTTCACATTTAATAATCTTCGGAATCCTGTCGTCAATGCTGCAACAAACACGTCCCAAAAAGTGAGCCCAAGAAATATCATACTACTATAAATTAATAATGACTCCGTACCGTTTGTTTGAGCTGTTTTGGCCAAGACCGATCCATAAATCCCTAACCAAAACAGAATGGATAAGGGGCTGGTTATCGACATAATAAATCCTGTAAAAAAGCACTTTACTAATGAGTCCTTCTGTCTACTATACGAAAGAGTTATGGTATTTGCATTCTTAATACTTTCAATCCCTGAATAAATTAAAACAAACCCTCCGAATAACCAAAGAAAGATTTGAACAACAGGAATCCCTAAAAATTGAACCATTCCTAAATAGACCAAAAGCATAAAAACTCCATCTGCAATCATTGATCCAGCCCCCACAATCCAGGCATGCCAAAAACCATTCTTTATCCCTTTATCCAACCTAGCAGAATTCACTGGTCCAATGGGAGCTGCCAAGGTAAATCCCAAGATAATATAGCTAATTAATATACTAGTACTCAATAAAACCACCCCTACTACACGGTTATATCAACTTGTACATTTTATGTAGATAATACAAAGTCATGTCCAAAAAGTGATAAATCTTTAGGGACCCTTAAGAACGTAAAAAGCCAAATCCTTATATATATGGATTTGGCTTTTTCCTATTGTTAGTTATAGATAAGGTATCTCTCACTTAAAGCTGTTGACGCATCCTATTACCACGGATACTCGCCTTCCTTTTGTTTATCCGTTTTCGAAAAATACGCTGGTTGATAATGAGGAACAAATTTTTGGGTATTCGCGTTAATAAACCCTGAGCCATAGGTTGGGTCTTCTGCCTGCCAGACACCATTTAGCAGGACCTCATTCCAAGCGTGGTTTTCACCGTAAGAGACTTTGGTTTTTATCCCTACTGCCCGATGAAGAGCAGCACTTAAATGCGCATATCCGGAACAAAGAACATTACGAGATTGATAGGCTTGCAGTGCAGTATACATGGGTGGATTAGTTGAATTAACCAGTGGTGCATTATAAGCAACATTTTTCGCTACCCAGGAAAAAATCGCTCTAGATTTCTCCACATCCGTTTTTTTGCCATTGGTAATGTTTTGTGCGAGCGCGACTAGACCAGGGTCTGTGCTCTGTACCATAAAGCTTGGCAATAAATAAGGATCCCCATCCGTTAAATGATATTCAGCATAACCAAGAACCCGTTCAGGGTCATCTTCTTTGCCGTTATAATACTCATCCAAATTGATGATCACATCCCCAACTGGATAGGCAAGCGGATATTCATACTGAATCTTACCTTTTGTAAAAGGAACTTTTATCGTTGTTTTCTTATCTGCCCGCTGTTCTTGAATATATAAAATGACTCCATCTGCCTGATTGTATTTTCCATAAGGTGTTGGTTTTCCTGAAACTACCAATTTCGCACTCTCTACCGTTACTAAATATGTTTGGATTTCAGTAGCCTGATATTTTCCATCAGCAGCTGTAGTTGGAACCGACGAGGTTACCTCTTGTTCCTCCACAGTTTCCTGATTTGTTACCTGCGGTGAACTCGGAGCACTCTCCGGCTGTGATTCCTCTTTCAACGGAGAATCCAGGTAGTCTAAGAAATTTTTCACTTGATCTATTGAAGGAAGAAGGTCTTTTTGTCCGAGATAAAAAAAAGCATATACGCCTAGAAACAGAACGATGAGTTTTTTCAACGATCAAACACCTCAGCTTTCTACTAGCTATAAGTCTATTTTTCTATATATTCGAGACGTTGGCAACTTTTTAGGAGGGCCACCGTTCAATTTGGTATAATATTTTACATAGATGAACGTAAAAAGAGGTGCATCATGAAGAAAACAATAGGTATGTTTGCACATGTGGATGCAGGAAAAACCACATTGGCAGAGCAGCTTCTTTTTCATACGAAAGCGATTAGACAAAGAGGTCGTGTAGACCATAAGGATACCTTTCTCGATACACATGAGATAGAAAAACAAAGAGGCATTACCGTATTTGCTGACCAAGCCAGATTTACTTTTAATCAATCAGACTATTATCTGATAGACACTCCGGGCCATGTGGACTTTTCTCCTGAAATGGAACGAGCCATTCAGGTGATGGATTATGCAGTAATCATTATTAGTGCCGTTGAGGGAATCGAGGGTCATACCGAGACGGTGTGGAGACTTCTACAAAAACATCAGGTCCCAACATTCTTCTTTATCAATAAAACAGACCGAGTAGGTGCGGATGTGCTCAGGGTCATGGTTGAAATTAGAGACAATCTAACCCTAGATGTTTGTGATATAACCGAGACTCTAAACGCAGATGAAATGAACGAGGAATTAATTGAATTTTTGGCAGAACGAGACGAGACTCTTTTGGGTCAATATATGGAAAGCGGATATCAGCCAGATACATGGCTGGAAACAATGAAGACCTTGATCAACGGAAATGTAATTTTTCCGTGTGCATATGGCTCTGCATTGCAAGATATCGGTGTGGAGAGCTTCCTTAGAAAAATGGACCTATTAACCTCGACGATTTATGATGACCGTTTACCTTTCGCAGGCAGAGTCTATAAGATTCGCTACGATGACAAAGGGACAAGGCTTACGATTATTAAAGCTCTTAGCGGTACCCTTAAAGTTCGTGAAGAAGTGAGCTACGCTGATGCTGACAGCGTCCTAAGCGAAAAAATTACTCAGATTCGTATATACAATGGAAATAAATTTATCTCTGTCGATCAGGTGTCTGCTGGTGAAATATTCGCCGTGACAGGACTTTCCTCCGCTACTGCTGGAGATGGACTCGGGGCATTACATGAAAAAGCCGTTTACGAAATGGGCTCTGCGCTAAAATCTAGGGTCATCTTTGACCCATCTATACATGTAAAAGAGGTATTACGGTACTTCAACATCCTAGATGCAGAAGACCCCTCCTTGAATGTTACATGGGAGGAACGATCGCAGCAAATACACATTCGGGTCATGGGTACGATTCAGCTTGAGGTGTTAAAGCAAATAGTTAAGGAACGGTTTCACTTGGATGTGCAATTTGGGGAACCCGAAATATTATACAAAGAAACGGTTGACACGGTAGTTTGTGGGTACGGACATTTTGAACCGTTGGGCCATTATGCTGAAGTTCATCTAAAAATAGAGCCGGCAGCTAGAAATAGCGGTAATTCTTTTGAGACCGTATGCCATACAGATAATCTACCCGTCGGAACCCAAAATCTAATCCGGCATCACTTGTTTGAGAGGGACCACCATGGATTGTTAACAGGTTCTCCTCTTACGGATGTAAAAATTACTCTTTTAACAGGGCGGGCCCACAATAAACATACCTCAGGTGGTGACTTTAGAGAGGCTTCCTACCGCGCTTTACGACAAGGTCTGGAAAAAGCTACAAATGTGCTGTTGGAACCTTTCTATGCTTTTAAAATGAAACTAGAATTAGACCACTTGGGTAAGATATTAACTGATATCCAAAATGCACATGGTACCTTTGATGTTCCTCTTACAGAATGGAACAAAGTTGTTCTATCTGGTAAAGTACCTGTTGCCACGTTTATGAACTACGGCCCTGAATTTGCATCAATAACACAAGGAAAAGGCACATTGAACCTGGTGTTTGGCGGTTATTATCCTTGTCACAATTCTAACCAGGTAATGGAGAGAATCAACTACAACAAGGATGCAGATCCAGAATATTCTTCATCATCCATCTTTTGTTCAAAGGGACAAGGCTATTCTGTACCTTGGGATCAAGCGGAAGCGGAAATGCATTGTTTGTAGAAGCGGCAGGCTAGTAATAAAAAAATTAAATAAGGAGCGAATCTCTTCGCTCCCCCTACATCGTTCTCTCCTTGCCGGAGTTCCCCTTTATGGCATGAACCACAAATGTGCCTAAAAACACAATAATTAAAATAGAAAAGAAAACAAATTCATCTAAATGATAGCCAAATGCCGATGTAATCATTTTTATGGCAATAATAGCAATTAACACAAAAGCAGTGGTCTCAAATTCAGGGACTCTCTCAATCAAAGCGAGGAATAAATTGGCCACTCCCCTCATTAATAGAATCCCTAATACTCCCCCAAGAAATAAGACCCATTCTTGATTGGATACACCGAATGCAGCAATAATACTATCCAAACTAAACGCAATATCCATTAACTCAACAGTGATCACGGTTTTCCAAAAGCTCATTTTCCTATTTTGAACCTCTTCTTCCCCTTCATCCTTCTTCATAAAGTTTTGAAACACAATCCAAAGTAGATAATGACCGCCTACAATCTTGATCCATCCCACATTAATTAAGGTCACTCCAAGACCGATGGCTATGATTCTAAACAGATACGCACCGAAAATCCCATAGAAAAGAGCCTTCTTACGCTGTTTTTTTGGCAAATGCTTCACCAATACAGCAAGAACAAGCGCATTATCGGCGGATAATAACCCTTCAAGAATAACAAGAGAACCAATTACTCCCCAACTAGCGGGATTTGAAAAAACTTCTCGTAATTCATCTAATGAAAAAAATGTACTGTAGCTATGCAGCAGTTCTAGTAGGAAATCCATTTTTTCTCCCTTTCATTCAATTTAGTAAATTGCAGAAGAAAGAAGGCTTGTCCTCATTACTTTCACTTCTTGCCTTCCACTATAAATGTATGTGTGGGGTCTAGAGAAATGAACCAAAACTCAATTTTACAGAAACAAATTTTATAAAAAGAAAGGAGTTTTCACTAAAGAAAAAGAACTATTATTTAGTTGATAATTGATTGTTAAAAGGATGTATTTTCATGGAAACTACTCATACTCACATTAATTACCGTGACTTAATTCCACGGCAAAAAGGGTTTGTCTTTAAATTTGTAAAAAAAGAAGATCATTTTATACATACATTTAGTGAGGGCGATTTTCTTACGACATTAGGAATTGACTCTGCTTGGGTTATCGGAAAAACACTCTTTGATTTTCTACCCTTGGAGATTGCGAAACAAAAAAATGAATTTTATGAACAGGCATGGAATGGAACTCCTGTTAATTATGAAGGTCATGTGAATGGCTACTACTATATTGCTTCGTTGAATCCGATGATCGTTAATGGTCGAACAGTTGAGGTAAACGGAACAGCAATCGATATTACAACAGAAAAGGAAAACGAAATCAAGTTGAGGCAAATGGAGAAACTATCGCTCGTTGGCGAATTAGCAGCTGGAATTGCCCATGAAATCCGGAATCCCTTAACCTCAATAACAGGTTTTACCCAGATTATTAATGAAAGTATTCAAGATCCTTCCTTAAAAGGGTACCTTGAAATCATGCTTGATGAATTAGAACGAATTAATAATATTGTTAGTGAGTTTATGTTTATAGCCAAACCAACGGAAGGATTTATCTGTAAAGAGATTAATATGGGTACCTTAATCTCAAGTGTACTTTATTTCATGAAACCACAATTTAACTTGAATAGCGTTAATATTACACTGGACTTTGATTCCTCCATAACTGCTTTTTGTGATCCAAATCAGATCAAACAGGTTCTAATCAACCTCCTACAAAATGCGGTTGAAGCAACATCTACTAATAAAAATTTAGAAATATCACTCAAAAATGAAAGTGAGAATTATTTTTCTATAAAAATAAGAGATTATGGCTCCGGCATTTCAAAAGAGCGGCAGAAACGCTTATTCGAACCCTTCTATACGACTAAGGAAAAAGGGACAGGCTTAGGATTAATGGTATGTAAGCGAATCATAGAAAACCACCATGGATCAATCTCCATCAATACCCAACAAGGTGAAGGAACTATTGTGACAATATTACTTCCTAAAAGGTTTAATAATTAAAAAAGGGCCATCGTTGGCCCTTTCTTGTATTCTGCAGTTATGAAACAGCCTTGCGTTTTAACATACGCTTCTGTACATTGGTGTTCCAATAGGCCATTGTTGATGCAGCTAGAAGTAAAACACCTGTCACGATAAAAACAATTTGGACTGGAAATATTCCACCGATGAATCCTCCAAGGATTGGTCCCACCATCCCACCTATTTGGTTAGCTGTTTGACTTAACCCGAACGCTCTTCCTCGGAAATCACTTTCTGTCGATGTAACAACCAGACCATTTAAAGCCGGGTACACGGCGCAGAAAAACACGCCAAAAACAAAACGAATAATGGAAAAACCCCATATTTGACTGAATATGATATGAGCTAGCATCCCGATCCCGCCACCTAATAAACCGATAAAAAGTACTCGATGGAAGCCGACCTTGTCTGCCCATTTCCCCCAATATGGTGCAAAGATGGCAGAGGCAATTCCAGGAAGTGAGAATACTATACCTGCTATTAATGATGCATTTTCAGACGAACCACCTAATTTAACTATATATAATGGAAGAACTGGTTCAATTGTCATCACTGAGCAAGACGTGACCACCAACAACAGCAGGACGAACATAAACGGACGATTGGACCATGCAATTTTTAGATCTTTTTTTACAGAGCCCCGCTCCTTGCTTGGTGTGAAGTTCTCTTCTTTTACCCAAAAAATAATTAACAAAGTGGCAAAAAGAACGATGCTGCCTGCACTAGCAAATGCCCAGCGATTTCCCACGAGATGTGCAATTCCTCCACCGAGCAATGGACCAATAATCGTTCCTGATGCAGAAGCTGAAGAAATCAAAGAAAGTGCATAACCAACTTTTTCATTCGGTGTATTGGTTCCAATTAACGCTATGGCTCCTGGAATAAATCCGCTCAACAATCCCTGTAAAATTCTCAACACCAATATTTGATATGGATTCGTAACAAAGGCCATTAAAGTATAGATAAAAAAGAGAACAATTCCTGCCCGAACAATCATAGGTTTTCTGCCATATTGATCCGCTACCCTTCCCCAAAAAGGCGCTGCGACCGCACCGGCAAAAAAAGCTGCACTAAATAGCAATCCTGACCACATTTCCGTATGTTCATGAACACCAATTTGCAAAAGAAATATCGGCAAAAAGGGAATAACCATGGAAAAACTAGCCGCGGTAAAAAAGACCCCAATCCATAACACCCATAAATTACGTTTCCAACTCTGCACGCTGTTCCATCTCCCAAAGTTGACCAAAGTTGTTTGTCTACCATTTCATTTCCAATGATCATTTTTTATGGATTATCATACCATATCAACAAATTATTTTCACTTACGAAATATTCGAATACGGAAATAGTTAGATGTAATTTGGGCACAAGAATGAAAAAACTTTAAGCCAAATAAAAAAGTTGGTTACCTATTTTAAGTAACCAACTTTTTCTTGTTTTAGCATAACTGATTCCATAATCTAGTGCTTTCTACAACAGAGTTATTTTCAATAATGGTGTACGCTGCATTGGTAATGGCTTTTGATAATGTATCACCTGTTCCTCTGATGTCATTAAAGGAAGCCTCAGATACTCCATCACTGGAAAAACTAAATCCGAATTTCTTTAATCTTTCAACGATTAGCATCGCATGGTCCAGGTTGTGCTCGGGCTGAAAGTCAGACTCATGAATGAAAGTTCCCATTTCATAATCATACCAACGATCCCATCTATTTAACTTCCAACCAAGTATTCTTCTTGCAATTGAATCTGTTTTGAACAATTGCATTCCCTCCTTTTAATGTTATATAACAGATAAACTATTTAACTCATATTATATAACAATATTTTGGAGTCGACCACTCTTTTTTTAATTTTTCTAAAAATATAAAAAAAACATCCAAACAGGTTGGATGTTTTCATAAAGGGTGGTTATGCGACAAATTTTCAAGGGTATATGACAGTAAAGCTTAGTAATACGACAGTAAATCCTAGTCAAGCGACAGTAAAGTTTAGCTTTTCGACAGCAACCTACAAACTGCATACACTCCAACACAAGCCGACTATTAATAATTTACCACCTGTGGTGTATCGATACTTAAAAAAGTACGCAGTTTGCGTGGAAGGAAACTACGAATATCTTCCTCGTTATAGCCTACCTGTAGCCTTTTATCGTCCACCATAATTGGGCGTCGTAAAATTTTCGGATTATTGATGATTAATTCATATAAATCTTGTAATGGTAAAGACTCAATATTGATGTCTAGTTCTTTAAATGTTTTTGAATTAGTAGAAATGATCTCATCCGTACCATCTTCCGTAAGACGAAGGATATACTTGATTTCATCTTTTGTAAGAGGTTGAGACAAAATGTTTCTTTCAGTGTAATCAATATGATATTCCTCAAGCCAAGCCTTTGCTTTACGGCAGGATGTACAACTTGGTGTAGAGTATAATGTTACCATCTTCCAACACACTCCTTAAACATAAAGTATTTTGAAATAATTTATTACGAATTCGAGATAAACGTTCTAAAGAAAAAAACAACCTTACTCCTTCAGTTCACAGCTCTTTATTCTTTCAAGAACACTGCTAATTGTTATCTGATTTAAATAGGATTGAAGATGCATCTCTGCCTCAGTGAAGATTTGGTCCATCACCACCTGAGTATTAGAAGAAATCACACAGGCTTGATCCGGATCACCTGTACACCAACTAGGTTTAAGAGAACCAGTTGCCATGGCCAGATAAATCTGAGACAATGTAGTCTTTTCAGGGTTACAGCTTAGCACATATCCGCCACCTATGCCCTCTTTAGTCTTTACATACCCGCTTTTTCGTAAAATACTCATGATTTTTCGAATTCTTGTCGGATTGGTGCAAACATTTTCTGCGATGGCCTCACTATTTGCCATTTGATTAGGTAAGTTAGCTAATAAAACGAGACTATGTAGTGCTATAACAAAATCGCTATTCATCGTCATTCATCCTTCCTAACCAAACCTTACTGTAACTTTAATGTATACAGTTTATTAAGTCAATGTTAAAACTTGGAGATTACGTCTATTTTTCAAAAAAAAAAGAGTTCCATCTTAATATAAAGATGCAGGCACTTATATCTAAAGACAAATTCAAGGGAAATTCGAGTAATATTCACAATTAATGACAAACTAATGATAGGAATTTTATTAGAACATGAGGGATCTATTATGACTGAAGGTCAGGTAAAAAGTTTTGAACGACTGGGACGTATTCAAAAAGAACTTTCTGATGGTTGGATTGATTATTGGTCTAAGTATTCTAATATAGATACATGGCAATTTTGGATAAATATAATCTTATTCATTCTCCCACTCATCCTTTTATTTTTTGCTATCGATCGTAAGCGCGCATTTCACATTGGTTTTTTTGGCTATTCTGTTCATATGATGGCAGGATATATTGACGGATTTGCTACTAGACATGGTTTATGGGAATACCCGTTTAAAATTATTCCCTTTTTACCAATTAGTATTACACTAGATACTTCCTTAATTCCTGTTGTGTACATGCTGCTCTATCAATGGACACTAAATCGAAAGAAAAATTACTACATCTACGCATTTGTAGTAAGTGCTTTGTTCTCTTTGGTAATAAAACCGATTTTGGCAAATCTACACTTATTTCAATTAGAAAATGGATCCAATTACTTTTATTTATTCTTATTTTATTTATTTGGCTCTTTCGCTGCTAAATGGATTACAAACGTGTTTGTTTTTTTCGAGAGAAACAGTTAATTAATCTGAATAGATTTTAATACTAATTCCATGTCTTCCTTTGTAATGGCATAAATCTCGTGGTCTTCCCAACTTCCATTAATTTTTAAGTATCTCGGCGAATAGCCTTCCTTTTTAAAACCAGTCTTTTCTAGAATACGTTTGGACGCAATATTCCTAGGCATGACGGCTGCTTGTACCCGGTGCAGCTGTAATTCATCAAAAGCAAGATCTAATATTATTCGAACAGCTTCTGTAGCATACCCTTTTCCGTTATATCTTTTGTCTAAATAATAACCTAGGTTCGCATTTTGAAAAGGGCCTCGAACGATACCGGATAAGGTAATTCTTCCAACTAACTGTTGGGTTTCACGATGAAAAATACCATATATATATGAAGAGTCTTTTTCAATATCTAAAGTTGCTTTTTGTATTTCTTTCAATTGTTCTTCATATGTAAAGTGAGATTCAGTTCTTATAGGTTCAAACGCCTGGAAAAATTGGCGATTCTCTTTTCTTAATTGAAGAAGACTTTCCGCATCACTTGCCTCTAAATAGCGAAGAATTATATTGTTATTATTCAATACCTTACCCCTATTCTCATTTAGACATTCTCTATCCAAATTGTAACATTCTTTTTCTTAAAATAAATGAAAGCAACAAAAAAGGTGCCTGTCCCCCAGTGCGTTACTACAGTAACGCACTGGGGGACAGGCACCTTTTTTGGTATTATTTATATAGTGTAAATTTACACCAAATGTTCCATATGATATAATTAAAAGAAGGATATGGAAATTATTTTTTGTAAATGGACTTTCGTTAAAGAGAAATACATATGAAAAATAAAGGGGGTTCGAAGAAAATGAAATGGATGAAAAAGCTGCAAGATAGACTTACAGGATTGATCGATGCAATTACACGTTTCCCGTTGACGACACTTTTTCTTTTAGCAGCTGCCGTTTTTATTGCTTACAGTATTAGTGAAGAAAAGGAACAAACGCAATATATTCTAACATTTGTAGTTGGAGCGTTTCTTAGTGCTGTATTACAGGTTGTTTATGAGAGGTTTTACTCTAATGTTACTACTCGTTTCGTATTAATGGGTGTGGGGGTTTTGTTAACAGCCGGATACTACCTGATTATCAAACCAACTGATTCACTAAGCATGGAGATGGGAATTAGAACAGGAGTAGCTCTCTTTGCCCTGCTCATTGCCTTCATTTGGGTGCCAGTCATTAAAAGTAGCATTAGTTTTAATGCCAGCTTTATGATCGCATTTAAATCATTTTTTATCTCATTATTCTTCTCTGGAATTATTATGGCAGGCGTAAGCATCATTTTGGGGGCGACTGACCTATTAATTTTTTCTCTCAATTATAAGGTGTATTCTTATACTGCAACCATTATTTTCACCTTATTTGCACCGATGTATTTTCTATCGCTTATTCCAGTCTATCCCGGAGCGGAAGACAAAAATAGGTCTCAAGATGATATGAAACAAAAGACAGAGGTCATTAACATCGCAGCCTATTGTCCAAAGTTTTTACAAATTCTTATTTCCTATATTGTCGTACCCTTGATTGCAGTATTTACCTTAATTCTCGTGATTTATATTATCAAAAATATCGGCGGAGACTTTTGGACGGATAACCTGCTGGAACCACTGCTCGTTTCCTATGCGATTACCGTTATTTTAGTTTATATTTTAGCGAGTGAAATCGAGAATAAATTTACAGTCTTTTTCAGAAAGGTTTTCCCTAAGGTACTTGTACCCATTGTTCTTTTCCAGATTGCCTCATCAGTTTTAAGTCTAACTGATACGGGTGTCACACATACTCGCTATTATGTAATTCTGTTTGGTATATATGCTGCAGTTGCAGGGATTTTATTTAGTATATTGCCTGTTCGTAAAAATGGAATAGTTGCAGCCATGGTCATTGTTTTTGCAGCCGTTTCCATCGTACCTCCTGTTGATGCGTTTACCATCAGTCGAACAAGTCAGATTAAGACACTTGAAAACGTACTAGAGAAAAATAATATGCTTGAAAATAACAAAATCAAACCAAAGGAAGCCATTTCTGATAAGGATAAAAAGACAATTACAACTATAATTTATTATTTAGACAATATGGGTTACACCAAAAAAATAACTTGGCTGCCAAAAGATTTTAAAGTATATGAAGATTTTTCTGAGACCTTTGGGTTTAAAGAGTATCAAGACCCGGTTGATACTGATTTCAAGCAGCCTGTATACGTAAATCTTGATCAATCTGCTCCAATACCTATTACTGGCTATGATACTTTTATTCAAACAGATATCAATTTGTACGATAAACAGCACAATCAAAAGATTTGTGTTATTGAAAAAAACGGAAAAACGTACACCTTGTTAAAAGACTTTAATAAAAATCAGATAGATATTAAATTAAAGGGAGAAAATGCTAGCGATCTATTTACCTTTAATACAAAAGAAATCTATGATAAGTTTTATAACTATAAAGCAATGAAGGAGCAAATCTCTGTAGATGAAGCAACCTTTACAAAGGAAAATGATCTTGTCAAAATAACGGTTGTCGTGCAAAATCTGAACATCGATAAGCAAAATGATCAGTATGACGCCTTCCTATTTGTTTTTGTACAAATTAAATAATTGTTTTTTATTGACTTATTTTGATGATTGTAAATTGATTTGATAGGATAAAGAAAAGCATGGATGTTTTGTAATTAATGCAAAATACCATGCTTTTTGCTTGGGTTCAGATGGAACATGAAAAATTATTGCAGTGGCATAAAGGCAACATTCCAAATTCCATCTTCATCCTGTATCATTTGGAAACCGTGTTTGCTGCCAGAGTTCGTAAATTCAATATATCCTGTAAAATCTCCGGTTTGAAAAAACTTTCCATCCGCTAAGCCTGCATATGCTATTGGTATTTGCTTTCTTGACATTCGGTCAGAGGAAGGAATATTCTCATCATATTCCTTCGTCCAGTTCACATACCCTTCCCTGTCAGTATAAAGGGCATAGGCAATATCGTATCTTCCTTCCCATTCCGCCTGAACATAAAGTAAAGCAATGCTTATTGGATCCAGTCCTTTTAAATGAGTTTCGTTTAAATCCTTGGAAAATGCTTTATAGACAATCATTTGTTCATCGTTTAACTGAAACGTTTGGGTTTGACCTGTTTCGATATCCTTGCTATTTTTTGTAGTAAATGGAAGCGAACCGTCAATTTTCCACCCATCCTCGTACTTTAAACTGATATGGTATATTCGGAACGGATCAGAAACACCTTGGTCAACAGGGACCTTAATCTCAAAACTCCAGGTTAGGTCATTAAGCTGTTTCCGGCTTGCGATTTCGGCATCCTGCCATAATAAGTTACCACTCATCTGTCGATTAGGTTGCGCTAGTTTCCCGTTATACTCAATAAAATCCATCGCCCCATAAATTCGGTTGGCCACTTCTTTCGTATACACTTCCTCTAAATAAGAAAGAACCTTTTCCTTCGTTATGAAATCTTCACCCATATATCTGTAGCTCTTGCCGTTATAGGAAAATACTTCGCCCATTTCTGGTCCGCCGCCATTATAGATAACAGACGCATGGGCAAAGGCTAGCCCTACCGTTTCTTTGGCTTTTTGTTCAGTAAGTTCCACTTGTTTAACATCATTTATGTCTGAATGATTGCTGTGCTTAGATTCAATTTCATGTTTTTCTGTAAAAATAACTTCGTAACCGGCAACAATCCCAATTAATAATAAGGCTGCAGTAAGTAAATTGGGTAAAAAATGCTTCCGGATTCCTCTTTTAGTACGTTTCTGTTCCTGGGCCATGGAAGTCAATTTTTTGTGAAGATTTTCTTTAAACTCATGATTTGGCTGCATATCAGGTCTGTTCTTTAATGGCTGTAAAAAATTATCGTACATTTTCTCGTTCATTGAAAATCACCTCCCCTTCGTTAGAATTATTTACATATTTTTTCAGGAGTTTAATGGCTCGGTGGTAATCCACCTTAACTTTTGATTCCTTCCAGCCCAGTACTTCTGCCGTTTCTTTGATCGAATACTCCTTTAGACCTCGAAGAATAATCACGTTCCGATAGTCAGGCTTTAATTGGATAAGGGCCTTTTGCAGAACACCCCAATCGTGATTATGAACCATCTCTTCTTCCGGAATATAGTCTTCACTTTTCCTCATGTCAGTCAATATGGAAGGTAAAATAGATATCATTTTCTTTTTACGATAATGATCAATAGCTGTTCTTCTTGCAATGGACAAGATCCACGTTTTCAAAGATGATTGCTGGCGAAAACTATCGTAACTTTTCAATACTTTAATGAATGTTTCCTGAGTTAGGTCCTCTGCCTCTGACTTACTGTTCGTAAAATATAACAAATAATGATAGACATCATCAAAATGCTGTTCATAAAGCTCTTGTATGATCTCATTTCGATCGCTCAATTCGTCCTTCCCCCTTTATCTGCCAATTAGTCGATTCAACTAAGGGAATAGTTTCAATTCTCAAAAAAAATATGGGGACAGTCCCCTGTCATGGTAACGCATTAAAGCGCCGGGGGACTGTCCCCAAAATGATTACTTTTTAAATCTTTTTAGAACAGCATCTACTTCCGCTTCGAATTTTATCATATTTTTATTAGCCATTATTAATGGGGAGATTAAGTAATATCCTAAAATGAAGGCTACAACTCCCCAAATAAAAAAGGTCAATTCTCTGCTACTTTTGTTCCAAAAATAAACAGCAAAGAATAATATCCCAGCTACTAAAATACTTATAAAAAACTTCAAAATCACCTTGCTCATATGACCCGCTCCCAAATTTAAGAATATGGTACTCAAAAAGCAACACAATGGATTGGTTGCGATGCTGGAAAAAATCACTTTACTTTGATTATTGATTTACTAATTTTCCTTATTTCTTTTCTTTCTTTCAATTACGATAGTAAGCGCCCCAATCGATAGAAGACCGATTCCCCCCATTATTACGGCGATAATAGCTTGAGTATCCATCTGAAACTCATAAAACATGGTAAAAAAACTAAAAGTAATAATAATGAGTGTTACCCAGTGTGAATACCTCGAAAAAAACTTTTTCATACTGTATTTTCCCCTTTATTAAGATTCATATGGGAATATTCTCCATTGATGGTTTATTTCCCTTCACCATGACAAAATAGAACTCAATAGAACCGGGGACTATTCCCCAGTAGCAGACTTATCCCTTAACTGCCAGGAATAAGAACTCGTTATTCTTCACCAATTTCCCCCAAAAAATCTACAAGTGCGTGAAATAAGATTAATGGAATGATAGAACCAATCCCGATATAGACGATAGAAAACCACAGCCCGATTAGAGTGGTTCGAACCACTCCCTTAACACCTTGATAAGTATGGGCTAACCCGAACAGAATAGAAGAAAATATTAATATAAACCATATTGATAAACCTGGGAGCAAATAACTAAGAGCAAATATCATTAAACCTCTGTAAATTATTTCTTCCGTTATGCCTGCTGTTAATGATACTAAAGTCCAAAGTTTTTTTTCCTGTTTCGTTACTGGCATCATTACGTCAAACTGATTTTTTGCGGATTCTTCCTTTTTCATCTTATCCATCGAGTTTTTTATTTTACTGTTGAATCTATAACCGATAATAAAAATCAGGATTGCAAGACCAAAAATAATTCCAACTATTATAGCAGAATAAATAACCCATTTTCCGAGAATTTCAGTGTTAAGTGAAATGGATGTAAGACCGATTTGTTCCAGTGTTAAATCAGTAATTCCTACCAAGCTTAAAATAAATAATGTCGGAACCCATAGGCTGATGATGGAATTTTTGTAAAATCTAATTCTTTCTTTATCATCTGTTTTTACTTTTCTCTTAAACTTTTGAAAATCAATATATCCAAAAATAGGTTCATAGGTTAACGTAAAGAGAATAACTAACCAAAATGCTACTTCCATTTAAACCACCTCGTTAA
The DNA here is from genome assembly GCF_057656715.1 of Neobacillus sp. Soil_C_43. Taxonomy (NCBI): domain Bacteria; kingdom Bacillati; phylum Bacillota; class Bacilli; order Caryophanales; family Bacillaceae; genus Neobacillus; species Neobacillus sp. Soil_C_43. The sequence goes on along the minus strand of NZ_JBDGJV010000002.1, from coordinate 294,425 downwards.
TTCGAACCAATGTACTGACATTCCTCATAAATTCATCTTTCTCATCAAGGGAGAGGTACATTTTTCTTGTTACATGCTCCCTGCCGATTCCATCTGTGATCATGATAGGCTCTTTGAATGCAATCTCAATATCAGGGCTTTCAAATTCTAATAAGGTAGCAACACATACATCTTTTCTTTTTTTATCATTTTCATAGTTAATTTTTCCACTTTGGATACCTTCTATATTACTTAGCGGAATCTCTACTTTCATCCGTAAACCAAATCGAAAATGAATGGTTTCCTGAGATAGAAAAACTGGATTCCTGATAATCGCCTTGAAATCACCAATGAGAAAGACAATCATATAAATGGAGAGGACCAAATGAATCCATGCCGCCACTTTGCTCCAACTATGAAGGAAATACGAGACGCCGACCCCTTCTAACAGTAAAACAAAGATAAAAGCGACTACCATCCCTCCATAACCGACTTTTTTATGCAGGCTATTGGCGTCTTTCTTTTCTACGTTTCTTTTTTTCGATTTTGAGAAGAGATAATAAATCATTAATAAATCTCTTGTAACAAACGTTGACAACACTTTATTTTCGACTTGATTTACAACCATTTCTTCTATTCTATCTTCAATAGGAAGTCCCCGATCCGTCATTTTATATGCTTTAACAAATCTGCTAACTCTCCATATCCCAAAACATACCACCAGCACTTCAAGACTTAACCAGAATTCCATTGGAATGGCATTCATAAAATCCCACAACTCCCCCCAATTAGAATGAACGTTACCCTTCTTTCCTTACAATGTCAGACAGTTTCTTCAACACGTCATGATAAATCACAATATCCTCCGAAGAAAGTTTCATGAAGTATTTTTCCAACACTCGCTTTTCAGCCAGCTCTATTTCCTTAAAAAAATCTATGCCTTTTTCATCCAAAAAAACAAAAATCTCACGTCTGTTTTCCTTATTGGTTTCTCTTTTTACATATTTTTTTTCTTCCAGAATCTTTACGAATTGACTTGCTGCACTTGGTGTCGCATTAATTATTTGGGCAACTTCGTGCATGGTAAATCTACCAGCCTCTTTCAAGTAATTTAGCACTAGGGATTGTTTAGATGATAGGTCATATTCTTGAATGATTGTTTGAAACTCTCTTAAAAAAACCTTACTCATTTCTTCAGAATACTTTTGCGCTTCCATTAACAGTTGCAACATCTCCATATAATCCACTCCTTAGAGGCTCTACCTAATCATAAAACAAACTAAATATTTCACTTAAACTAAACACTTAAGTTTACTTAACTAAATTATACCAAATTATCCCATTATGTAAATAATTTACAAACTGTTTTCCAATGCTATTTCTTCAAAGAAAAAAGACCAGAAAGTTCTGATCTTCTTCTGGGTACAGCTAATTTGAATTCTAATGTAACCTTAGGACAAATTTTTTTCTAATTCTGTAAAAAATGCTCACCAAGTAAAACTAGTCTTATTACACAGTATGAAATAAAATAAGATAGCAAATGACATTACCTAGAAGTCTTAAATTATTGAATGGGGTGTTTTTATTGAAAGTAATGGAAACCGAACGATTGATCCTTCGTTGGCTAACGTTTGAAGATACAGAGTTTATTTTTGAGCTTTTGAATGATCCTACATGGATCCGGTTCATAGGCGATCGAGGTATTAGAACTCTCCAAGATGCAAGAAACTATATCATAACTGGGCCAATGGAGATGTACACAAAACTCGGTTTTGGGCTTTTCTTAACAGAACTTAAGAATGGGCACAAACCTATTGGCATTTGTGGATTGATAAAAAGAGAAGGTTTAGAGGACGTTGATATTGGTTTTGCTTTCTTATCAAGATACCAATCAAAAGGCTATGCCTATGAAGCTGCCTACGCGACAATGAAATATGCAACGGAACAACTAGGATTGAAACGTATTGTCGCAATTACGTCAGAAGATAATGAAGCATCTTCTACGCTACTTGAAAAAATCGGAATGACCTTCGAAGAATACGTTACCCTTCCTAATGATAATGAAGAATTAAAATTATATGGATATGGGGACAGTCCCCCGGTGGAGTAAAGCTTTAAATCGCCGGGGGACTGTCCCCCGGTTTTGTTATCTTCACAAATCTTTAACATTTTATTCATTCTCCCTTAAAGAAACGTAGATATACTTAGGATGTGTTAAAACATACATTGAAGGGAGATCCAAACAAGATGTTTTTGAAAAAACTTACGGAAAATAAACAAATTACAGTTGATTATTATACCAATGGCAGCTTGCAAACGATTAAAGGGCGTGTGCATAGACTTAATCTAATGGAACAACTTCTGTCTCTAAAAGACGATCAACAGAAGTCGTTCACAATTCGTTTATCTTGTATCAGACAAATTCATTAATGATTTCTATGCTTCTGCTTCTCCTTTTTTCACCTGACCCTTTAACCTCTCCAATTCTTCCTCAATGGTTTTGATGTCAATCCGTTCAAATAACGGTTGCACATTCTTAATCGAATGAGGAGTCGTTTCAATAAATGCCCAAGTAACTTCTCCGAGCCCTATTATCTTCTTTAATTCATTACTCGAGAAAGGTAAAAATGGGGAGAGTAACTTCGCCAAGTTTGCAATGACGAGGCTGCAATTAAATATCGTACGGTCGCACTCCAATTTATCTTCTTCCACCTGTTTCCAAGGTTTCTGATCATCAAAATATTTATTCGTGAACCTAACAAGTTCGAATATCTCCTCCAACGCCTGTTTAAAATGACTGTGTTCAATTAAGTGTCCTACCCTCGAATAAACATTCTTAATCTTAGCTTCTATTTTAGGGTCACCTGAACCTTGTGGAATTTGACTATCATAGTACTTAGTTATAAATTTCAGGGTTCGATTTACAAGATTCCCATATCCCCCCAGCAATTCCGAGTTGTGACTATAAATAAATTCTCTCCAGGAAAAATCAGTATCCCTATTCTCTGGTGCATTGATCGTTAAAAAATAACGAATGGAGTCAGGGTGATATTGATCTAAAAGGTCCGGTACCCAAACAGCCCAGTTGCGGCTGGTTGAAATCTTTTTCTTCTCTAGTGTCAAATATTCGTTGGACACAATATGATTCGGTAGTGCTTCATTTTTAATACCCATAAGGATAGCCGGCCAAATAATACTGTGAAAAGGGATATTATCCTTCCCATGGACGTAGTAAGTGGTGGCATCCTTAGTCCAATAGATTGATTCATCCTTACCTGTCTCCAAGGCCCATTTTTTACTTGCAGTGTAATAACCGGATAATGCCTCAATCCAAACATAAATCTTCTTCTCTTCAAATCCTTCGACAGGCACGCTAATTCCCAATTCAATATCCCGAGAAACGGCTCGGTCAACTAATCCTTCCTTTAGATACCTCTCCGTTAAATGAACAGCGTTCTCACGCCATGCTCCATTTGTTTTTGCATGATTGACCAAAGACTGAAGTTGCACTTGAAACGAACTTAATGAAAAATAAAAGTGTTCTGTTCTTTTTACTGTTGGTGAATCTCCGCATAACTTGCATTTTTTTTCTAATAAATCTAGCGGATCTAATATGGAAGAGCAGTAGTCACATTGGTCTCCCCGAGATGATTGCCCACAATTAGGGCATAATCCCTCTACATATCGATCGGGAAGAAACTGGTCGCACGTTTCACAGAAGGTTTGCTCGATATCCTTCTTATAAATAAAGCCATTATTCAAAAGATCTAAGAAAATCTGTTGTACAGTTTTATGGTGATGTTCGGTATCAGTTCGAGTATAGCAATCATATGAAAATCCCAATTTTATAAAGCTATCATTAAATTCTTCATGGTAACGGTCGGCTATTTCTTTTGCAGAAACACCCTCTTGCTTTGCTCGGATAGAGATGGGTGTTCCATTACAATCGCTTCCGGAAACATATAAAACTTGATCACCTTTTTGCCTATAATAGCGTGCCAAAATATCACCAGGCAGTAAACTTGCTATGTGACCTAAATGCAATGACCCATTTGCGTAGGGCCAAGCTCCTCCTATAAATACATTCATCTACGATTCCTCCTTTTTTTAAAACAAAAAAACCCCGCCCCTATCTATAAATAGATAAGGACGAGGTTGATCTTCTCGTGGTTCCACCTTAATTTCACCAATTGCTCACACAATTAGCCTTTACAAGTACGGAGCAGCAAAATGCTCTTATACTGTGGTTTTGATAACGAGTACCCAAAACTCGTCGCAGTCTACTAGTAACAAAAAGTTATGTTCAATACGAAGCTCAGAGGCCATTGTTCAAATGAATATTTTTGCTTCTTCTCAGCTACCGAAGCTCTCTGTGAAAAATAGAATCACTTTACTTTTCCTCGTCATTGCCTAATTACGGTTAAATTGGATTTATTATACATCAGGCAAGAAACTGTTTCAATACTTTTTTGGGTTAACTTTTTTGGGTTAACTTTTTTGGGGGACAGTCCCCGCTACATTAAAGCGTTACCACGCCGGGGGACTGTCCCCCAATTTTATGGATACCCTTTCTAATCTTGTTTTTTACCAAAATACGAATTCTGTAAAACTATTCTCCAGCCATCAGGATCCTCAATGGTCACCCCAGCATTTTTCCAATAGGGATTTTCAGGTTCCACTTCATCGTATCCCATGCTATGTAGCCGGTTAACCATTATGTCTCTAGCCTCAAGTTCTGGCATATAGAATACAAGCAAATTATCCTCTGATGGAGGCGGACATGGAACCGCATCCACATGCTGGGTAAACTCTAAATGATAAGTGGTATCCGGTAGACCTAACATTACTCCATCGTACCCATTATGATTTTCAAAATGTCCAACCACCTTTAAACCCAGGCCATCACGATAAAATTCAACCACTTTTTGTAACTGGTTTGTAGGTCTAGCAATTCTCAATTGAACCACTGGAAGTTTGTCTGACCAAACATTACTCATATGTTTCACCTCATAAATTTCTCAATTTAATCTACTTAGATATTACCATTTTCAAACAATTTATAAAATCAGTGATTTGTTTGAATTTTCCTATAACTTTAGCCTTACATCAAAAAAAACGCCTCTACCTAAAGTAGAAACGCTGTTGGTTCTAAAAAATCCCTTCAGATTCTCCCAATATATTTAGGATCCCTCACGATTCCCGGTTGACCAGGCACCCAATTGGCGGGAACTCCTTCTTGAGTCCTCCTAGCATATTGAACTCCCTGTATGATACGTAAAATTTCATACACATTTCTTCCTACCTCTAAAGGATAGACCATTTTAGTAACAATCGTCCCTTCTGGATCGATAATGACGGTTGCTCTGAATGTTGCTCCTGTGTGTTCATTCAGGACTCTGTATGCTTTACTGATTTCATGCGTTCGATCACTCACAAGCGGGAAATTCACCTTTGAGGCCGAAGGAGACACTTCAGTAAACACTTTATGGGCATACACGCTGTCTGTACTGATAGCGAGTACTTCTGTGTTCAGTAATTTTAATTGATCATGGATAGCAGCGACCGCTGCCACTTCTGTCGGTCAAACGAATGTAAAATCACTGCCATAGAAAAATAATATCAGCCATTGACCACGATAGCTTTCCAAGCGTACCTCTTTCATTTTCTTTTCTATATTGTCGTAAGCCTCGGCCGTAAATGATGGAGCCATATCAGTTGTTTGTGCACAGTTTGGCAGTTTACATTCCCCCAAACCTATCTCATGACTTCTAAAATCCACTTCTCCACCTCCATCTATAAATCTTTGCTTCTGTATTGTATGTATAGGTTTTTGTCCCATTGAGCCTATTTATCAACAAAGAATACTCAAATCGAAGAGTTTAGTAAATATAATTTTACTAATGAATGATTTTAATATTGATATTAATTAAATTTAGTAATAAAATAATTACTATAAAAGGAGGGTATGTATGATTAACGAAATTGCTAAAGAATACATTGCTCTAATTCCAAATCTTTTTGGCAGTTTTAAAGAATTAAACAAGGGTGCCGTACATTTATCACATATGCAGAACCACGTGATTGAGTATATTTTTATGCAGCAAAGACCTTTGAATCTGAAAGAAATCAGCGCTGGTTTAGGGATCGCCAAGCAACAACTAACGAATATCATTAGTGATTTAGAAACGGGAGGCTATTTGAATAAAGTGCCTGACACCAAGGATAAACGAGCAGTATTGATTTCACTGACACCCGCGGGTAAGGAAATTGAAGAAAAAAAGTGGGCAGAACTTTACCAAAAGCTAAGCATGAATGTAACAAAGTTAAGTGAAGAAGAGCAGCGTGACTTAAGCTTCGCACTTCACAAAGTGAATGTATTATTGAGAAAAATGGAGGAATAAATAATGAGTAAAAGACAACGAGTATCCATCCTAGGTGTAGGTGTAGTCATGGGGTTGGTGTTGGGACTAATTTATAATGATCTCTACAAATGTCTCATTACAGGAATTATTACAGCTTCAACTATCATGGTTATGTTAAATCAACAGGCAAAAAAGACAAATTGAAAAAAGCCCAGTCCATATTGAACTGGGCTTTTTTCTCCTGGAAATACTAATCATTTAATCCCTTTCCGTTGAGAATTTGTTGCATATATTTTTCAACCCTTGACTCCCGGGTTTTGGATTGTTTTGGTTGAGAAAAATAAAGAAGGTATGCTCTTTGTCGTCCAGGCGTCAATTCTTCAAAAGCAGTTTTCAAAGCAGGAGTTTCATCGAATTTATTTTGAAGTTCTTCAGGAATAATGTATTCTGTAGTCTTTTTAAAATTGACTTCTAAACCGGATTTTTCAACATCAATGGCTTCATAAATATAGTCTTTCAGGATGCTCTCCATATTAACTATTTCTTGCAAATTGGTGAACCGAATCTGGCGGGCCGCCTGCACATTCTCCGTTTGTTGGATTAGAATCCCATGAGCATCCTTTAATAATGCACCCTTGTGAAACAGAAGCGCACAATATTCTTTAAATCCATGTATTAAAACGATGTTTTTTTTCTCTAACGTGTAACAAGGATGCATCCACTTAAACTCTTCGGTCAACTCACAGTCAAGAACGATGTCTCTTAACTTCTCATATTCTTCCTTCCACTTTTTAGCTTTACTTAAAAATTCATCCACCTTAGGATTCGTTTTACTATTGGTCATCAATGAACACCCCTCTCAATTTTACTAGTTAAACCATTCATTCATATTTTAATAAAATAAAATGGTTATGTAGCTCCCTTTCATTAATTGATATCCTGATGGCTAAGTCTTCTGTTCGTAAAACAAAATCTTTTACACCTATAAATTCAGATTCTGCAATCAAATAGAATTGTGTTCCCTTTTTTAACCCTTTAAAATTTTTCTTTAGCTTATATCTCTTCATTATTTTACCTAGCTACTCCCATAATCTATATAACTAAAAAATTCATATGTATGTGTGAAACTATATCAAAACTATAACGGTAATAACAACTAGTCTTCCACAAAATTGTTAATGAATTTTTTAGCAAAAGCATCTTCAACGTTTGACAAAATCCGATTCTGCCATTATTATCACTATCAATTCGAACTTTTTTATGGGAGAGGTAAAGATGAAAATTTATGTTGATGCAGATGCATGTCCGGTAAAAGATATTATTATCTCTGAAAGTAGGAAAGCGGAAATTCCTGTTGTCCTTGTAACTAGCTTTTCTCATTTTTCAAATGCAGAACAACCTTCAGGAGTGGAAACCATTTATGTTGATTCGGGAGCAGATGCAGCGGATTATCGGATCATGAAGTTAGTAGAAATAGGAGATATCATTGTTACGCAAGATTATGGACTTGCCTCGCTCGGTTTAGCCAAAGGATGTACGGTTCTTCATCATAAAGGGTTTACCTATACAAATGAAAACATTGACCAATTATTACAAACACGTTATTTTAGTGCAATGGCTCGAAAAAGCGGAAAGCGTACAAAAGGGCCAAAACCATTTACATCAGAAGATAGGGAGAAATTCAGGGAACTTTTTAAAAGAGCGATTTCACGTTAAGTTATTTTTACTTCTTTATATTCGAAGAGATTTTATATGTTAGTGACAGGAAACGGAACCAGTTAAAAAAACTGATTCTTTTTTTTATACTAAAAATCCATACACTCACACCCACATTATTACAAACTTACATGGGACGTTCGCCGTTACTGTTTGTCCAATGTCTGCATTTATTATAGTAATTGCGTAAATAAATTCATTGGAAGACGGACGAATTTGACAATGTGGGGGAGTTATATTGGCATCCAAAAAGAAAGACAAGTTCTTTACCCATTTAATGGACATTTCTTTAAATTTAAAGGAAAGTGTGAACTACTTTGCTGACTACAAAATAAAAAATATAAGTGATCTCAAGATCTTTTCCGAAAAAATGAAAGAATATGAATCTAAAGGTGATGTTTTGGTTCATGACCTTATCATTGATTTAAATCTGGTGTTCATTACTCCTATAGAACGTGAGGATATCCTCTCTCTCTCTCTTAGCTTGGATGATATTCTCGACGGTTTACACCATACCGCTGCCCTTTTTGAAATGTATTCTGTGATTGAGACCGACGAGTTCATGCATCAATTTGTTGATGCAATAAGAAACTCTGTCTACGAAATTGATCGTGCGATTGAAATGTTATCTACAAAGAAATTATTTAGCATCAGAGAACACATACTTGAAATTAAAGACTTGGAATCATCCTGTGATCACATCCTGCGCAGCTCAATAAAACAGCTGTTTGCCTCTGAATCGAACCCTATCCGCATTATTCAATACAAAGAAATCTATGAAGGACTTGAAGAAATTGCGGACTCCTGCCAGGCAGTAGCAAACATGTTTGAAACCATCATTATGAAAAATAGTTAAACTGTAAAGAAAAAATGAATAAATAAAAGGGACAGTTATCTGTCCCTTTATATTTTTACTTATTTACATCTCTTTGCGCTTTTAATGCTTTCTTTTCAAGGCCATTTGCATTTTCTTTAGCAAATTCTACGTCCGCTTTTGGTAGAGCCTTATTCCTGCTATTCTTATTTTTTGCCATTTTTTCACCACCCTAAGTTATTTCCAAATAAGTGTGCCAACTTTTTTGGTTTTGCACCCACGGTTTTAGTTTGCTTACTTTCGATTAGGCTATGCTCCAAATTTAGTTTTCGCACAATGGACCATTTCACAATAACAATCATTGAAAGAACTGCTTCTTTAACTATAAGAAAAGTGAGAGGCACAAAACATCTTCTTCATCTAGTTCTCCGTAGTATTAAAAAATTGTTACTGTACAAAGTTATTCTCCCGGATACATTTCTTGCAAAAATGCAACAGATTCCTTTATTAATTCCTTTAACACTTCAACATCAATATCCGCCACTTTGTTAATGTACACACACGCTTTACCTGTTGTATGTTTTCCGAATTCTTTAAGTAATTGTTCTCGCTTATTTATACAAGGGGCGAAATACAAACTGATTTTTGCCTTACGAGGAGAAAAACCTACTAGTGGAGCATCTCCTTCATGACCAGATGCATATTTATAATGGTACGAACCAAATCCAATAATACTCGGTCCCCACATTTTTGCTTGATAGCCCGTAGTTTCTGTAAATATATCTAATAATTGATAAGCATCCTCACGTTTCTTAGGATGATCGACTTGTTCGATAAACTCAATGACATTGTTGTCGGTTTCTTTTGTTTTAAGTTCATACATCTCAAAAAACCCCTTTTCGTTGGTAGCATTATAGGGATTGCTCCTCACTCTTATACTACGACATCAAAAAACCTTTTTCCTTCTTTCTTAGGCTATTGTAAGTTTAGATTGAAACAAATGCTTCATTGAAACGTCTATTAATGTGGAGGTGGTAATTTGCGGAAATTAATAAGTCTCTTTCTTTTTGTTATTATTTTCTTAGTAGGCTGCGGAACGAACCAACATACCGTTATTGATTGGGTAGATTTTGTGAAGTGGGATGGAACCATGTACGATGGGATTTATTCAGGGGTCTTATCAGATGAAAAGTACATTGGTGAAAGAGTCGGAGAGGTGAAATTCAGAGTCGCAGACAATGTTTCAGACCCGGAATATAAAGTGAAAGACGGAGATGCTGCCTTCCATGAAAAAGGAACAGACATTTTTAAAGTTAAAGGGTATCCACATGTAATAGCTGTGAAATCAACACGTGCCATCCATGAATACCAACTATATTACTCAAGAGAACACACAAAAAACAAATGGAACTATAAAGATCTGCCGCTTGAAAAAGTAAATAAAATCGAAATCTATCAAGCCGCTACCATAGATGATAACAGACGAATAATGGACATAAACAATCCTGATCAGGTTTCCCGCTTCTTAGAAATACTAAGAAATAGTCAATACTCCCCCAACTTCGAGCCAAACACAGAAAATGGAGATCCTACTTACTATAAAATGGTCTTCTACACAGGAGAACCAATAGCTTACATGTTTGACCTAATGTATGACGGCAAAACCTACTACTGGTACCCATCCGAACCAGCAACCCTATCAAATGACATGCAAACCTTTATTGGGGAAAATATTGGGGACAGTCCCCCGGCGCAGTAACGCATTAACGCTCTGGGGGACTGTCCCCCACAAAGAGCAACCTTTCAACAAACCATTTGTTCACTACCCCTAAGAGGATATAGATGAGAAACGAATAGAAATATTCCCAATTTAATGGTTTGTAGATTTCCATCCATGTAAAAATTGGTTCCGCTACAAAAGTCGCACCCGCTGCCAAAATGGTCTGGGCAATAAAAAAAGACTTCCACTTTTTAAAATACTGATAAACAATCATATATGTAATAGGCATCACGGTTAAATCAATCGGATTTAATCGTGCACTGATCGGAATCAATTGATATTGATAAATCCATAACGTAAAATGGGATCCAATATCATCGAATAAAATGGAATAAAGAGAGATGACGGTGCCATATAGCAGAATTTCAATGATTCTTTTTTTGTCCGCGAGCTTCCACCATAGGATCCACGGCAAAATGGAAAGACCAAGTAATAACCACCACTGGTATGTGAAAACCACATCATGTAACCAATACTCATTTCTCTTTTCTGCTAATTTTCTAGTTAAATTAATCAGTTCTTCCATTGGCTCGTCCTTTCGTCATTCGAAACATTTTTATCTATCATAATGGTTAAGAATGACATTTTGAACCTTTAATGGACAAAATTGTAATAAGGTCGTAGCATATTACTGCTTTGGTACTAACAAAATTATACTTATATAAACATGGTTTAAATTTTTCCAACATGTAAAATGATAGTAACAAAGGATCTAAATACTTTGGAAATCCTAATTAGGAAAAGAAAGAGGAAAACCATGTTCCTACACTTTTTATTACATCTTGTTGAGGGTTTATTCATTAGTTCAGGAAGCGGCATCGTATTAAATACTCAAAAAATCGATAAGAATATTGAGCTATTAAAGGGGCAAGCGTGGTTTAAACAACTATACGAGGATGAGCGATATCATCGATTATTTTTCGTCAATCGACGTGTGAGAAAGTATTTGCAAAGTACGATTCGTGTAAAAAAAATCATTACCAACCCTAAAGCACATCAGAAGTTTTTGTTATTTCTGGATAAGGAGGTTGAACGTTCACGCCAAACCTAAGTAATATTTATATGCATAAAAACACTCTCTTGTGACAGGTGGCCCTACATCCTGCCTGTTTTAGGAACATAGAGGGATTCTATGTGACCGGCGACCTTGTTTCCAACCTGTTTTAGAAACGTAGGGAGCTTCTATGTGACCGACGGCCTTGTTTCCTCCTTGTTTTGGGAACGTAGACGGCTCCTACGTGACCGACGCCTTGATTCCTTGACTTAGACCATCTCAAATCAACCATTTTGATATTTTCTCCTTGACCTCATTATGTGAAACAGCTTTTCCATTATTAAGATCTTGAAGTCCCTTTTCAAGTTTTGCTATAACCTGAAGTTCTTCCAAAATATCCTCTAACGATACATTTTCAGGTAAACCTTTAATTATTCTAATTACATCTTCTTTAATACTCATCAATATCCCACTCTTTCTTAATATCTACTTTCATTATACTTCCTTTACAGTGATATCCTTAGTATCTTGTCCGCAATCCGCTAACATAAAAAATAAAATAACAGAAAGGAAAAGCCCACTATCTTCAAATAGCGAGCTTCCTTCCATCCTTTACTTTCTCTCTCATATTATTGCTTTTTAATAGGAGTGACCACAGAAAATAAACTTTCAGTTGGATCGGATACATTACATTCAATGATCTTGTATCCATTATCCCCTTCTTTGTACTCGCTTTTAGTTGAAACTATTAATTGATTACGATCCATTTTTCTTTCTTCCCTTCTAACAATCTCACACAGAAGTTACTATATGATGAATATTAAAAAGTGTGCATTTTTTTAAAAAATTAGGTCACTCACCTGTAAACAGACTTTAACTTAATGTCACACTCCTGTTCTTTTTCTGAAAAAAATTAATGATATGATATTTTGAGAATGCTCCTAAAGAATTAAAAAAAGAGAGTGGAAACTATGTTAAACGTAAAAGAAGCTGCTGAACATTTAACCTCGGCTGGCATAGCCGCAAGTGACGATGAAGTAATGAAGTGGATTGAGGAAGGAAAAATTAAGGCCGAAATAGCCCACAGAAGAAAGAATACCTTCAAAATTAACGTTAAAGATCTTACTGAATTTATTATTCATAAGCATGCCGCTCAGCTTACTACCCAAGTAGAACAGTCACATCGTGAAAACCGCAACCTTACCGAGCAATTAGACTATTTAAAAACCCGAATACATATTGAACAATCAAAGGTACGCACCTTAAAAAAATTGCTTAACGAACAGATTGAAGTCAACAAACCAAGTACTTTTCCCTATGATGAATTGTTAGGATTGAAGAAACAAGACTCGAACAGCCAGACACTTAAAAAAGAATTTAAGAAACTGCTGAAAGCCCTCCATCCTGACCGAGGCGGGGATGAAAGGCTTTTTAAAGTGTTCAATGAGCACTACGAAAACATAAAATAATCAAATTCATCAACTGAATCGGAACCAAGGAAAGATGTTACTCTAGCAAATGATTAAGTAATTTTATTCCTTTTTTGTAAAAGGACGTGGAATTGAATCACGTCCTTTTAATAACTTTGATAAAATTCTAAGTCCTTCTCCAGCTTTACTACTCTATGTAGCTATCAATGAACACAAATTTAGTTGTATCTATGTCTGTACTAAAATTCTCAGCACGTTCACTACCTATTACTTGCAAGTTAAAGCCTGAAGATACTGTTTGAGGTACTGTATTATCTACTTTTTGAAGTTTCTTATTCTTGAGAAGGTAATAATCTCCTTTCACTAATCTTTCTTCAGTCCAACCAGATGAGACGATTAATTTATATTCAAAATTACTATTTTTAAAGAAATCTTTTTGATTTAACATATCGAGTGCTGCAAAAAATCGAATGGCATCCACCATTTTATCATATTGTATCCATTCGCTTACCGTATTTTTGCTAATGTGGACTTGATTTTCTTCTTTTATTTCACAAGAAAAACAATTGCTATAGTGATAAACTTTATATTTATCTTCTACTTTGTCAACTAAATCAAACCTAACTGAGTAGATACGGTTATTCTTATCAAGGATTAATTGGAAATCCTCAATTTTTGCGTTTTCCTTTGAAACCTTCAATTCTTTTCTAAATAATCCCCAACTTTCTTTACTATTTACTGTATGAAAGTCAGTCTGTTTATATAAAGGAACTTTTTTCACATAATTCTCATTAAAGTAATATTTAGTTGAGATTATTGCTAATACTATGATCGCACTACCAATTGCAAGTCTTTTAATTCTCAAATTTCCCTCCCCCTTTTCCTCATTTTACCATAAATATCCTATTCTCTTCTTGAACGCAATAAAAAAATGACGTGTGCCAATTCACACGTCATTTCTCGTCCTTCATTATGAAGCTTTTTGAATACGAATGTTCTTTCCTTCTTTACGCTGCTTCTTGAATTCAGCTGCTGCTGTAAAAAGTACGTCTGTTGAAGAGTTAAGGGCCGTTTCAAACGAATCCTGTAAAACTCCAATAATAAATCCTACACCAACGACCTGCATGGCAACATCCCCGGGAATTCCGAATAAGCTACATGCAAGTGGGATCAACAATAAGGAACCACCAGCAACACCTGAAGCCCCACAAGCACATACAGCAGACAGAACACTTAGGATGATCGCTGTAGGAATGTCCACATGAATACCAAGTGTATGAACCGCTGCAAGAGTTAAAACAGAAATGGTAACAGCTGCACCAGCCATATTGATCGTTGCACCTAGCGGAATCGAAACAGAATATGTATCCTTATCTAGATTTAAATCTTCACATAATTTCATATTCACAGGAATATTAGAAGCTGAGCTTCGTGTAAAAAATGCTGTAATCCCACTTTCCTTTAAACACTTAAACACAAGTGGATATGGGTTTTGTCTGATATTTACAAACACGATAATTGGATTCACCACTAGAGCAACTAGGAGCATACAGCCAATCAATACAGCTAGCAATTTCCCATAACTAAGTAAAGACTCGATTCCATTTGTAGTAATTGAGTCAAATACTAGACCCATAATGCCTAATGGAGCGAATCGGATTACCCATGTAACCAATTTCGAAACAGCATCTGAAAAATTAGCAATCATCGTTTTGGTCGTATCAGCTGCATTCTTCAAAGCCAATCCAAGAAGTACCGCCCATGCTAAAATGCCGATATAGTTTGCGTTAAAAATTGCTTTTACTGGGTTATCTACTACGTTTAGAAGTAAAGTTTTAAGGACTTCGACAACACCGCCAGGAGCCGTAACATCCTCCGCACCCTTTCCGAGAGTTAAACTTACTGGGAACATAAAGCTAACCACAACCGCAATGAAACCAGCTAAAAAGGTGCCTAAAAGATAAAGAACGATGATAGATTTCATATTGGTTTTGTGACCACTCTTATGCTGAGCGATGGCAGACATAACCAAGAAAAGAACCAATACAGGCGCTATTGCTTTCAAAGCACCAACAAATAATGAGCCAAAAATGACCACTGGTTTTGCTACATCTGGAATAGATACGGCTAGGATGATCCCAATAATCAAACCAACAATAATTTGTTTGACTAGACTAAGCTGATTCCATTTTCTCCATAAACTTTTCAAAGATAGTCCCCCCTAGTAGTATAAGATAATTTCAACAATTCTGGTTAATTTAGAAGTGCTGGCAAGAGTCTCCATTCCTAGCAAACTAGTAAATGAATAACTTCTTTCACCTCAAATTCTTAACCATTAAATAATAAATAGTATTATATAGAATATTTAGATATATTACAATAGCATTATTGCTATAGTAAACAAAAGAATTCTTACAAAAAAATAAAGCCCTAGTAACCACCAGAGCTTTTACGGTTTAATTCTCGATTCGCTTTTCAACATTAAACAATCGCTTGTCCATTTCTGTTAACCTGTTATTTATATAATCCACTTCGAAATCTGTTTTCTTTTTAGTCGTCTTCAATATTCCTACTACGTCCTCAGCTTGGGAAGTTTCAATTCTATTAACAGTTCCTTTAATCTCCCGGATATCAGATTTCACTTCTACCATATCAGTTTTTACTTCTACCAAATCAGTTTTTACTCCCACCAAATCAGTTTTTACTTCTACCAAATCAGTTTTTACTTCTACCAAATCAGTTTTTACTTCTTTCATATCTGTTTGTAATTCTTTCATATCTGTTTGTAATTCTTTCATATCTGTTTGTACGACTTTCATATCTGTTTGTACGACTTTCATATCTGTTTGTAATTCTTTAATTCCGGATTGTAGTTCTTTTAAGATTTCTAGAATCTGTTTTTCCATTCCGCTCACCATCCATTTTTTTATTATAAGGGTATTTTTAATTGAATTCTACTTAATTACTGCAATATCTGAAGTGAAATAATTATTTGAGAAATAAATAGGGGGTTTATTCAGAGTGACTAGATTACCGAGGATGCATTGGCTTGCTCTTTAGAGATGATCTTTTCTATTTGCAACATGACTGAAAGGACATGAATAAACGCCTCATGTAAGGTAGATGTTTCTAAATATTTTTCATAATGATGATGGATGCAGCTGGCCATTGCTTCTCTTGCTTGGTAGTCAAAATGGTAAAAGTCAACGATTGGGAAAAATAATCCGCCACCTAATGGAAGTAGGGTCCCTGCGATGAATTCTCCCTTTTTAACAGGGCATGCGGTCGGATCATATATGACAACATCCATTGTTTCTTCCGCCAAAACGTCAATCGCAACAAATGCATGATCATTATATGTATGGCCGACATAATAGAACTTAGGAGCTGCACGATTGCATTCTTTTAACCAAGAAGTAATGAAGGGCTTGTTTCTCAGCATATGGTTCTTTTGTGCTATATAATCATCCATACATCTCAACTTAGGCTTACGCGTCGATTGATATAATAAGTCCCACCAAAAGAGATTGTCCAGTAATCCTTTGTGTTTTTCTTTACTAGGTTGAAGGTCATCTACCAATTCCTTCAGAAGTGAAATATTCTCATCATGGTAATACTCATCAATCGCATAAATCATAAAGTCTCGAATATATTCATTTACCATTACCTCCCTTAAATCTTCCGAAACAGGATAATCTGATCGAAATGTTTTTGCCTTCAAATCTGATTGGACAAGTTCAAGCACATTTTTAACGTTTTCTTTTAGTTTCATTTTCTTCATTATTCCTTTCATATGTGTTTTTGTAATTATTTATTTTTAGATTGCTCTAGTTTACTCACCTTTCTCTTTACGCTCGCAACCTCATTGAAAAGCAATTCAATATCAGCATTCACATCTGATTTAAATGCCTCATATCTTTACGGAAATGAGTTAAATTTTCTGTTAGTATTGTAGTAGAATGCTTAATAATATTTATAATTTCAGATTGACCTGCTCTTAATTCTTTTATGTCATTTCTCATTTCTCCTTGACCTGACTCCAATTTCCCAACCTGATTAGATTATTCTTTTTGTCCACTTTTTAAGTCATTTTGCACAATTGTAAACTCAGCTTGCCTCCTTGTTAATTCCATTTGACCATTTTTTAATTCTTGGTTATCCTTTCTCAATTCCTTTTGGTCAACCTTTAATTCCTCATAATTCCTTGTTAGTATCTTTTGGTCAGCGCTTAATTCTGCGTAATTCTTTATTAATACATTTTGACCTTTTTTTAATTCTTCTTGTCCTGTTTTAAGATGAACGATTCGATAAAGAACATCCATTTGGTTCTTCTCCAGATTTTGAATAGAACTACTATTGTTTTCCAACTCTGAAAGAATTTTATCTAATTTTTCTTCCATAACCAAAACCTCCAATATTAATTTAAAATAAACTAAATAAACTGTCTTACCTCTCTTATTTGACAGTATACTCCGTATAAAGATAATGACAAAATGCCCTTTCTATATTTACATTGTATCTAACCATGAAGGAAAACAATAATTAATGAAGGGTAAGTTATGATTTACTAGACAGGAAATAAACGGGTAAATTCAATTTAATATGGTAAAAGAAACGTGGGTATTTGCGTTAGTGTTGCAAGGAAAATTTTAATGATAAATAACAAACCTATTATATCATTAATGTAATTTGAATGCTGATAGCAAAACTAGATTTCACAAAAGTGTAATAATTATACAAAAAACAGTGCCAAAGAAAACCCTCGGCACTGTTTTATTTAATATTATTATTAAACCTTCATCACTTCAATTACTTGCTTTCTATCGAAAACACCCGCTAAATAATCCGCGGTCGTTAGATACACCATTCCATTCCCCTCTATCTTTGGAGAATTACCTAGTGGAACCGTTCTCTTAATTAATTGCGCGTATAGTTCAGTCTCTGTTAACTCTCTCTCAAACGATTCGAACGTAAGTGCCTTTAAGAGGGCTAAAGCACCAGATACATGTGGTGTGGCCATCGACGTTCCACTGAGCTTTGCGTATTTTCCTTTTAAATAAGTAGAAAGAATATTTTCACCAGGAGCCACGAGATCCACTTCATTATTCGAATTAGTAAAATCAGAAATTTGTCTCTCTAAATTAATAGCCCCTACACTAATGACTTCATTATATGATCCAGGATACCCAAATTCATCGGTTGAATCCTGCCCATCGCCTTCATTGCCTGCCGCACATACAACAAGGATATTATTTTCTACTGCCTTTTGAATTGCTTCATGCAATTCAGGAACATCTTCGGGACCGCCAAGGCTCATGGAAATAATATCAACCTTTTGTTCTATGGCATAATAGATCCCATTTATGATCCATTCATATTGGCCAGATCCGTTTCTATCAAGGACTTTGACAATTAATAGATTGGCCTCAGGAGCTACACCAACAACCCCTTTTTGATTGATCGTCGCTGCCATCGTACCAGCCACATGGGTGCCATGACCATTGTAATCCCGATACACCTCTTTAATGCCTTTGTCATCCCTCGTGAAATTTCTTCCGCCAATAACTCGGTCCTTCAAGTCGGGATGAGTCATATCACAGCCGGTATCAAGTATAGCAATTATGACTCCCTTACCCTTTGTCTTCTCCCACACTTTCGGGGCCTGTATCATATCTACCCCTTTTGGCACCTCGGTTACTTCTTCAACCTCTGCAATCACTTGGTACGGAATCAAGCGTACGTGTCGCTCCATTATTTTCCCTCCTGACAGATTTATTGAAGCCAACCCATGATGTTATTAATAGTTTAACAATTCAGAATCTATTAATATTGATTCTTTTGGCATATTTTTCTATTAAACCACTCCTTTCATTGTTGGGAAAAAAATCAACCTTTCACCTTTTATATTTGAGAATAATAGAAAATGAGACAGGTTATAATAGAAATAATTTTCTACAAATCGTAAGAACAGCTTTTGATTTACCGTCTTATTTTGTCCGAAAAAGAAATAAATTTACTTTTCCTAATAAAATTTGCAGATTCCTGTAGATAAGTTTTATAACTTGATTGCAGGAAAAAACATACTCGTTATAAAAATAGTAAAGCAGGCGGAACAGACGTCTAACGAATAAGTTGAAAGGTGGTCATGATCCTTGGCAACGGATTTATCCCTGCAACAAATCGTCGAAGGTCTACCGAAGTCATTGTTATATGCAACTGATAGGGATTTGGAAGGATTCCAAAAAATTATTGAAGAAACAATAAGATTAAGAGAAGGTCATAAAAATCTGCAAAAAATGGTTAAAAACTTCTCAACCACTACGATTCAGAGGACTTAAAACATACTGACTAAAACTATTTTGAAGGTGTAATCACCTTCTTTTCTTTTTTTGGAGGGTGTTTTTCTCAAATCTCAGACTAGTTTCGTTTGAATTAACCAACCTATCAGATGTTGATCCAGGTTTGCACAGAGTTGCCCCTGATTGAAAGACATTTTTCATCTCAATCTATCTCTTTTTGTCCTTCATTCTCCCGATGAAAGACATTTTTCATCTCAATCTATCCCTTTTTGTCCTTCATCCACCCGATGAAAGACATTTTTCATCTCAATCTATCTCTTTTTGTCCTTCATCCAACCGATGAAAGACATTTTTCATCTCAATCTATCCCTTTTTGTCCTTCATCCACCCGATGAAAGACATTTTTCATCTGAATCTATCTCTTTTTGTCCTTCATCCACCCCTAAATCATAGAACTTGTCAAAAGTTGCCTCAGGTCCAGACCGAGTTGAACTTAAATTCATTAACCTTGTCAAAAGTTCTATTTATATTAAAAAATTAAGTAAAGAGTGCAATAACTTTTAACGAAATGAGCTTTAAAAAACGCAAATAAGGAAGCACTCTTCATGCTTCCTTAAAATCTAAAACTATTCTTTCCTCATACGGCGATTATAATCCCTCTCAATGCCTTCTTTCCAGTTCCGTTCAATCTTTTTCCCGCTGCGAAGATTGCTTACTGCTTCATTTACCGCTTCGTAATTTAATTGCGTTCCAACCTCGTCCGAATGGTAATCCACGGCGAAGTCCTCTTCAATTCCAAATTTGGCGGCCGTTGTCACCGCATCAATATTAGCTCCTAGGAACAGGAACTCCCACCCATACTTCTCCTTTTGATGTTGAACCATTTTTTTAATTTTATCAGCTGTAAATTCATGGCTGGCATTCTCCATTCCATCCGTTGTAATCACGAATAGAACCGTTTCTGCTCGTTCCTCTTCACTCGTTTTCTTTTGGACATTCACGATTTTTTGAATCGTAAAGCCAATGGCATCTAATAAAGCAGTCGTGCCCCTAACTTCATAATCCTCATCGGTCATAGGAGAAATGCCTTTTACATTGATTCGATCGTGTAATAATTCGTATTGATGGTCGAATAATACGGTAGTAACAATGGCTTCTCCTTCTGCTTTCTGCTGCTTCGCAAGCATTGCATTAAAACCGCCAATCGTATCCGCCTCGAGTCCTGCCATTGATCCACTTCTATCTAAAATAAACACTAATTCAGTTACATTCTTTTTCATAAATTATCATCCTCCGTTAGTTGATAAACAAAGGATAACAATTTTTCAAAAAGAAAAGGTCGCTCCGAAAGCGACATTTCAGGCACCGAGTAACGGTTGATCAAAAGCGAATAACGCTTCATTGATTTCATAGATATTGTAGTTAGCCTGCTGGATAAAGTACTCAATGATGACATCGAATTTACTGCTTCGTGACAATGTAAACCCCGCTGCAGACAGCAGTTCCAACGTTTCCTCAAAACACAATCCAAGTGCAATGGCTAACGCAACGGCCGTTTTCTTTTTTGGAGTATAATCAACGCCATTCCGGATTTTAGAAAATAATCTCCGGTCAATATTGGCCCGTTTATACGTTTCCACATCCGTCATACCTTTTTCATCTATAAATCGTAACAATCTTTCAGAAAAAGACTCATCGAGTTGATCCAACATATTTACTAAGGAATACTCTGCTTCCTTAAATATCTCGTGTTGAGTGGGTTCATCCTCAAACAAATCTTCTAACACATATGGTTCTTGTCTATTTCGATTAAAAGTGATAACGGCTTCATCAACATAATTCTCATCGATATATTCATCAATCGATTGAAATAATTTCTTGCTAATACCAAACGAACTTTTGTCAAAAACAACTAGGTAAACATACATATCTTGTTGTAATAAGAAGGAACTAATGGTGGAAATAGCAATTTGTAAGGCTTCCTCCTTGGGATAGCCATAAATGCCAGTTGAAATCAACGGAAAGGCAATGGATTCACATCGATAGTTCTTTGCTAGTTCCAAAGAGTTAGAGTAGGATTCCTTTAACAAGGCTGCTTCCTGATTCGTACCATCTTTCCAAGTCGGTCCTGGAGTGTGAATGATGTATTTTGCATCCAGCTTAAACCCATCAGTAATAACGGCCTCTCCCACCTTGCAGCTACCGATTTGATTGCATGCTTCCTGTAGCTCACTGGAACCTGCCGCACGAAAAATAGCCCCACATACACCGCCACCCTTTTGAAGCGATGTATTCGCAGCATTCACAATCGCATCTACCTTCATCTTCGTAATATCGTTACGAACAATTTCTAATGGCATAATTTTTCCCTTCCCCAAGTTTATCGTTTAATTCTTATGTCTATTATATCAAATTACTAATAGGGAATAGACTACCAGAACTAACTGATTTTTTACGTGCACGGGCACTAATCCCTCCGACTAGTTACCATTCAACGGATTTTTCACTCTCCACAGGCACTAGCCCCTCCGACTAGTTACCGTTCATCAAATTATTCACCCTTCAAAGACCTAGCCCCTCCGGAAAAATCAATTTTGTTAGCTAATCATGGTTTTGGCAAACTAACTCACAATTGCATTTACAATGAACAAAAAGTATTGTTACTTTAAAGAATTTCTATTTTAATTTGCTAGAAAAATCTTAGGAAAATCCTTGATATTACAACAAAAAATAAAGGCGTGAATTCTTATACGAATTCACGCCTCAAACTTATTGTGATTTACTTTTTTGCACCACGTATTGGAAACCGATAAAACATGCCGGCATCCTTTTAATAGCACACGATTAACTTGCCCGTGTCTCAGGTGAAAGGCTACGTACCTTGCCATGATTCCTTTTTTCCTTCGGTTTCTTATTACCAAAGTCCGGTGCTTTGATCGTCATGGCGATGAGTAATGAGACAATGCTCAATACGGCAATAAGCTTAAAGGTAGGTATGAAACCACCTAAGGCAGAGGCAATAAATGATCCAGAAATGGCTCCAATTCCGAAGCCCTGATAAATGATTCCGTAGTTTTTGCTCTGATTTTTCAAGCCAAAGAAATCGGCTACAATAGCTGGGAAGATAGTAATATTTCCGCCAAAACAGAAAGCAATCCCGGCTACACAGGTAAAGAACAAGACATAATTAAGTTGGACAAAGCTTAAAACTGTAACGGCTGCCGCAGTTAAAAGAAGTGCACCTGATACCACCCTTAAGCGGCCCACTTTATCTGATAATGCCCCGAGAATGATGCGTCCGCTTGTATTAAAGATGGCAACTAATGCCACAGCATTACTTGCTGTTTCAATATCAAGTCCTACCAATCTAACACCAATATCCTTAACAATCCCTATCAAGAATAAACCACTCATGCACGCTGTGAAAAATATGACAAATAATAGATAAGCTTGCTTTGTTTTTAGCATTTCTTTAACTGTGAAATCTTTTTGGATGCTACCATCAAGGGTTTTCGGCTCATGACTCATTTTTGCTTCCCTTACAAGGAATGAACCACCGACAACCATAATCATGACGATTAATCCCCAGTAAAAGAAGGCATGGGACACACCAACTGATTGGATAAGTGAACCGTTAATGAATTTGAATAACAAACTTCCCGTACCGTACGCACCAACAGAAATTCCAGAAATAAGTCCTTTTCTCTCAGGAAACCACTTAATTAAGTTTGATAAGGAGGAGATATAAGCAGTACCGTCTGCTGCTCCAACTACCATACCAACTAAAATATAAAGCATCCACAATGACGAGACCTGAGAACTAAGGATTAATCCAGCTCCCATCACAAGACCTGCACAACCAATTAAGCGTCGAAGCCCCCATTTATCCTGTAGCTTCCCGGCAAACAATGTAGAGAATGCCAAGGCGAAGCTGGTGATTGAAAAAATAATAGCAACAGAATTTAACTTCCAATGAAAGAGTTCGACTAACGGCTGGTTAAAAAGACTCCAAGTATAGATGGTACCTAATCCCATCTGTACAATTATAGTTCCTAACACAATTAGCCATCGACGATCTGTAGTTGATTTCATAGCGATCTCCTCTTTTCTTCCATATAAAAAATGATAATGTTTCACATCAGAATCTTTATTTGATTTTGTTTACATCATCATCATAGCACCGAAGAAAAAGAAGAAACCGTTTTCAGAATGAGATGCCTATTATTCGGAATGAATGGCTGTTAAAGATGCATAATTTGTCGAAACGCTTTCATTTTACTTCTGCTTACCGGAATTTCCTCTGATTGTCCCTTCAGACGCAGCATGTAAGTTTGATTAAACCATGGTACAATTTCTCGGATTTTGGTCAAATTAACCGTATATGAACGGTGACAGCGAAAGAAAAGATCCTCTGGTAAAAGGGAATCAAATTCCGTTATGCTCATCGGCATGGTGTACTCTTCCTGTTGGGTATACACCAATGTAACTTTTTCACTAGCTATAGCGTAATAAATATCATTCACATCTGTGACGATAATTTTATCGTTCTTTTTCAAATTGATTCGACTAGTCGTCTTCGATGAGATTTCTCTTTGTTGTCCTTGAGATTTCGGCTGCGATTCGATTTTTCTGTTTAGGAGAGGTGTTTCGGCGTGATCTCGTTTAAACGCAGATTCGAGCCGATTTAACATCGCGGCAATCCTCTTCTCGTCATAGGGCTTTAAAATATAATCAAAGGCTTCAAGTTCAAAAGCTTGTGCTGCATGCTCTTTGTAGGCAGTAGTAAAGACAATATAAGGCCTTTTTGTAAATTTACTTATCGTACTCGCTAACAACATGCCATTTAGAGACGGAATATTAATATCCAAAAAAATTACATCTGTTTCATGTTCCTGCAAAAATTTTAAAACATCTAAACCATCATCAAAGAAATGGGTCACTTTAATTTCGCTATAGGATTCAACTAAATACTCCAGTTCTTCACGAGCTGGTATTTCATCTTCCACAATAATCGCTCTCATAGGTTCTCCTTTACCATATCAAAAAAAACTTCTGTTCCAGGTGATAACCGATGAATGACCAGTCCATGGCCATAGATGAGTTTCACTCGCTGGTGAACATTATACAAGCCGATTTTGTTGGCTGGTACATCATCATGCAGCAACTGTTGAATGACATCTTCACTAATTCCAGCTCCCGTATCCTTCACACTAATTCTTATTTTATTTCCCAAATCCTTAACTGAAATGGTTACCACTCCTGGGCCTTTTATCGTTAAGATTCCATGGATAATAGCATTTTCAACTAAAGGCTGGATGAGCAGGCTAGGTATGTTGACATTCACATCGTCAATATCGTATTCCACCGTTAATCTGCTACCGAAACGCGCCTTCTCTATCTGCACATAATCACGAACTTGCTCTAATTCTTTATGAATATCAATCAATTCATCACTAACTTCTAAATTGTAACGCATATAGCCAGAAAGATTGATAATCAATTCACGCGCCTTTTCTGGATTTTTGCGTGTGGTGGAAGCAATCGCATTGAGTGCATTAAATAAAAAGTGCGGATTAATCTTCGTTTGGAGTGCCTTCAGTTCAGCCTTGTTGGCAGCTTCCTTGATCTGCTCAATGCGTGATACCTCCATAAGTGTGGAGATGATTTGTGAAAGTCCGATGGCCATAGTTTGCAGCGAATGGGTCATTTTATAGGCTTTTCGATAATAAATTTTAAGAGTTCCTGTCACCTCTCCATGTTCCTCAAAAGGAACAATTAAAAGGGAGTGAATTTGGGGAGTATGGTGATCCGCGACTTGATTGCGAATAATGAATTTCCCACTGTGAATCGCCTCTTTAGTCAAATCACTTATGATTTCCTGGCCGATTGCATATCGTTCTTCTCCAAAGCCCACATAAGCGAGCACATTATGGGTATCTGTAATAGCAACTGCGTCAGCTTTTATATCATTTTTTATAATACGGCAAATCTTCTTAAGGGAATCCGCGTTAATAGACCGAAAGTAAGGCAGTGTCTTATTGGCAATATCCAGGGCTAACTTTGCCTGTCTCGCAGCAATCATTTCCTTTTCACCTTCAACGCTCATCACTAGCATAACAATAAGCCCAATGTTAACCTCTCCTGCAATCATAGGGAAGGCGATTTTTGAGACGATGTCTAAACCTAATTCAAATGGATTCGCCATCACAAGAATCAGCACCATAGTCAACATTTCAGATAACATTCCGGCTGCTATACCATAAATCCAGCGCAATGACCTCTTCACTCTTCGGTTAATATAACCTGAAACAATCCCCGCTAAAATACTCGTAATGAGACATGGGATTGAAGTGGGTCCACCAATATCAATTAAATATCGATGTACTCCTGAAACAATCCCGGTAATGATTCCTACCCAAGGTCCAAACAAGATCCCACCCGAAACAACTGCGATAATCCTAACATTCACAAGTGACCCTTCCACATTAATTCCTGAATAGGTACCAAATATGGCAAATAAACAAAACACAAGTGTAATGACAACGCGCTCTGTAAGTGAATGGCGGTCTTTTTGAAGCGATTCCTTAAACCTCGGGATTCGTATCATAAAGAACAGGCAAATCAAAAGCAAGGCAGCCCGTTCAAATAAATGGATCAGCATTTCTAATGTTGTATTCATCTAAAGTTCCTCTCTATATTTCTAAAAACACTTCTATTTTGGAGATATCTATTTATTATTTCCACTTATTTGCTTGAAATTTATGTACCATGAATAATCTAATAGAAGGATGAAGACTGAGACATTTTTTAACATAGAAAATATATGACGCTTCTAAAAACTCACCAAAATACAAAACAGTGGGGAACGAATGCTCCCCACTGTTTATTACATTATTTAGCTGGTATTTTCATTAATGGTTTTGAAAATTTCAATGATTGATTTTCGGGCCCGGGACATCACTTACTGTATGGTGATTTTTGTACTCTTCCTATATTAATTATAACATATAAAAAACAGTCAAAATAGACTATTTATTCCCATTTACTACTGCTAAAATGCAATAGAACTTTAATGTGATTTGTTGGAGGGATATGGATGGGTTCATTGGCTCTCGGCTTTCAGGAAATAGAAAAAACACAGCTTTTGCTTGTTGGCGGAAAAGGGTTAAATTTAGGGAAATTATCAAAAATTCAAGGAATACACGTACCAGAAGGATTTTGCGTTACAACTGTGGGATATCAAAAAGCCATCGAACACAACGAAACGTTTCAAGCATTGTTGAATCAACTAACCATGTTAAAAGTAGAGGATCGTGATCAAATTGGTGAAATCAGCAGGAAGATTCGGCAAATGATTATGGAAGCTGAAATTCCGTATGATGTGGTGAAATCAGTTGCCGACTATCTCTCCAAGTATGGCGATGAAAATGCTTATGCCGTGCGTTCTAGTGCGACTGCAGAAGATTTACCATATGCCTCTTTTGCTGGTCAACAAGACACCTATTTAAATATCATCGGAAAAGAAGCCATCTTGCAGCATATCCGAAAATGTTGGGCTTCTCTATATACGGATCGTGCTGTGATTTATCGCATGCAAAACGGATTTGATCATCGCAAGGTTTATATATCCGTTATCGTTCAAAGGATGGTTTTTCCACAAGCATCAGGGATTTTATTTACCGCTGATCCGATTACCTCTAACCGAAAGTTGCTATCAATCGATGCCAGTTTTGGGCTTGGAGAAGCACTGGTCTCTGGCTTGGTATCTGCCGATTGTTACAAAGTACAGGAACAGAAAATCGTCGATAAGATGATAGCCACAAAAAAATTGGCTATCTATGCACGAAAAGAAGGCGGAACAGCGACCGTGTTGATCGAGCCTGATCAGCAAAAGTCCCAAACACTTACTGATGAACAAATTTTACAACTGGCACGCATCGGAAGACAGATTGAAGCCTATTTTGGTTGCCCTCAAGATATCGAATGGTGTTTGGTTGACGAGACATTTTATATTGTCCAGAGTCGTCCTATCACGACTCTTTTCCCTATCCCTGAAGCGAATGATCAAGAAAACCATGTCTATGTATCTGTCGGTCATCAACAAATGATGACAGACCCCATGAAACCATTGGGATTGTCATTTTTCTTGTTAACAACTCCTGCACCAATGCGTAAAGCTGGTGGAAGGTTGTTTGTTGATGTCACAGGACAACTCGCTTCAACTGTCAGTCGAAACAATCTATTAACCGTTATGGGGCAACACGAACCGCTCATTAAAGACGCCCTTATGACTGTAGTCGAGCGAGGAGATTTTATAAAAACGTTGCCAGACGATAAACAAGCACCAAGTCCTAATAGAAACAATCCAGATATGATGGCACAATTCGATAATGATCCGTCCATAGTAACGAATTTAATCAAGACTAGTCAAACATCCGTAGAAGAGTTAAAACAAAACATTCAAACGAAATCAGGTTCACAAGTTTTTGAATTTATTTTAGAAGATCTTAAGGAATTAAAGAAGATTTTATTTAACCAACAAAGTTCGGCTATCATTAGGGTAGCGATGAATGCTTTATTATGGATCAATGAAAAAATGAACGAGTGGTTAGGTGAAAAAAACGCAGCAGACACACTTTCTCAATCTGTACCAAACAATATTACTTCAGAAATGGGTCTAGCGTTAATGGATGTTGCAGATGTGATTCGTCCTTATCCAGAAGTCATTGATTATTTACAACATGTAAAAGATGATAACTTTTTGGAGAAAATCGTGAAGTTTGAAGGTGGAGAAAAAGTGCGAGATGCACTAATCACTTTTCTCGATAAATATGGAATGAGATGTGCCGGAGAAATTGATATTACGAGAACCCGTTGGTGCGAGAAACCAATTACACTAATCCCCGTGATTCTTGGTAATATCAAAAACTTTGAGCCGAATGCCAGCCGCCGGAAATTTGAAGAAGGCCTGCAGGAAGCCTTGAAAAAAGAACAAGAGTTATTAAATCGATTGAAGCAATTGCCGGATGGTAAACAAAAAGCCAAAGAGACACAACGAATGATTAGCATCATTCGGAATTTCAGCGGGTTTAGGGAATATCCAAAATACGGCATGATCAATCGCTACTTTGTTTACAAACAGGCATTACTGAAAGAAGCCGAAAAACTCGTACAAGATGTCGTTATTCATGAAAAAGAAGATATATATTATCTTACTTTTGAAGAACTTGGCGAAGTCGTACGCACAAATAAACTGGATTACCAGATTATCAGCAAACGAAAAGACGAGTATAAATTATACGAAAAACTAACTCCCCCACGTGTGATTACCTCCGATGGTGAAATCATTGCAGGTGAATACAAACGAGAAAATCTCCCAGCCGAAGCGATTGTAGGTCTACCTGTTTCTTCTGGAGTGATAGAGGGACGCGCGCGTGTCATCTTAAACATGGAAGATGCTGCTTTAGAAAATGGAGATATATTAGTCACCCCCTTTACTGACCCTAGCTGGACACCATTGTTTGTATCCATAAAAGGCTTAGTCACCGAAGTTGGGGGCCTGATGACCCATGGAGCAGTTATCGCACGTGAATATGGCTTACCGGCAGTTGTTGGTGTAGAAAATGCTACCAAACTAATAAAAGATGGCCAACGAATTCGCGTACATGGGACAGAAGGGTTTATCGAAATATTGTAAAAAGGAAATTGAAAACAAAATATAGGAAAAGGCTCAGTATAGTGAACTGAGCCTTTCATTTCGGGTTTTTTAGTCTCCATCCTTTTACTGCACTTTTATTGAATGTGTCAACTTAACCCGCTTCCTTCACCTTTTTGTTTTTCTTCTATCATTTGTAAAATTCCCATTGGAATATAGGTAATACCAAATACAATCAGTGCAGCAATCTCTAGATTGATATAATACATAATCCCAGTTCCAAAGAATGTGAGAATGGTTTCTGATTTTGTTGGAGCTGCCAGGTAGAAAAAGTTCGTGTCAATCAGCTTATTCAAGATAAATATGGGAACGGCAATAATATTAGCGGTTACATAACTAAACAAGATAGCTTTTCTTGGAACTCTGTAACCTTCATATAGGATAAAATACAATGCGGCTAACGGAAGGACTGAATGATGAAGGAAATACTCAATATAGTGAAAGTGTGGGAATGTGTAGACCATTTCTGGTGTAACCATTGCTAAAAATGGAGGAAGTGTACCGAAAAAATATAACAAATAAAACATTTTATGATTCTTTTTCAAAAATAAATACATTGCTAAAAAGGTACTAAGTGAACACAGCTGTAAGGGAAGATCACTCACATCCCATTGATCGGTTAAAATTAGCCATAGATGCGAGGAAATCTCACAGGCTGCTAAAAGAAGAAACAGTGTCCATTTAATAATCTGCTGATACATCTTACGTTTGTTTCTAAAATACACTAAAACACCACAGGCTACAAAGAATGCCACTAATGTCCAGATATGAACAGAAGAAAATAACTCAAATCCCTGCATTCCTGTCACAGAAAACATGATGTTGTCACCACCTCTCGCTGTTCAGTGAAATGCTGTTATTTTAAGTGTATTCACCAATAGAAAAAAATGGCACGAATTTAATTCGTATCTAAGAAAGGTAACGTAAGTTTCATTCTTAGCATATAATCATGATGGGTGGGTGATTGATATGGAGAATAAAGTAGAACAAGCATTTAAAATCAATTTTCTGAAAATCGGCACAATGACCAATACTGGAGCTTTACAAATTGGTGTGGGGTCTGGTAGAAAAAAACGAGGTCCTTCAGCCGGTTATACTACCATTGGAGAGAGCCTAGTGCAAGTTACAGCACCCACAGCACCTGCTGTTCCCTTGCAAGCACCAGTTCGTGATTCAGCAAAAGGTTTGTAATTTTGATAAGAGAAGCGGATTGATTTAACAGGTCCGTTACCTTTCGAAAACATAATAAACAGTAAAATAAAAAATGACCAACAAATTAGCTGGTCATTTTTGTTTGATTTAAGCAGTTTTTTTAGTAAATTTCCCCTGTTGTACGTTCAACCAGGATTTTAAAAAGCCGGTGGAGTGACCGAAAAAAGGATTGATGCTTTTTCATTAAAATGATTTTCCCATTTATGTTTCATATGTGCGGGTATCTTTACACTATCCCCAGGCTCTAATATGTATTGTTCATCCTCTAAATACACCTTTATTTTTCCTTCCAGTACAAAAGCAACCTCTTCTCCTTTATGTGCCAAAAGTTTCTCAGATGAAACTGAATGCGGAGGAAGATTCATAATCGCAGTTGCCAGCGATCCTGAAAAATCAGGTGATAATAATTCATATGAAAGACCATCAACAATCATTTTTTTTCGCTCATTTGACCTTACAACTAAATCAGCTGTATTTGCCTCTTCTAGTAAAAAACTAAAAGTAGGAACATCAAGCGCCTTAGCTAATACCTTTAGAGTTTGAATGGAAGGATTGGCTAACCCTCGTTCAATTTGACTTAACATGGACGGTGTGATTTCAGCTATTTCCGCTAATTCTCTATTACTTAAACCTCTTGCTTTTCTGAATTTCTCCACTTTTTTACCAATATCTATATTTTCCATTGTACTCCTCTTGTTAAATATCATTAAATTTTATTAAATAAAAATTAACAACTATTTGTAAATGCGTTAAATTATATTTAACTTTATAAAATTATATTTTACCCACTTGTATTTTACAAGTCAGGAAGGAGTGGAGAGAATGAATGACTTCTTTACGTTTTTAATCCTTTCATTATTCGTTGTCATGAGTCCAGGAATCGATACAGCACTTATTACAAAGAGGACGATTTCAGATGGAAGAACAGATGGCTATAAAATGGCTTTAGGTATTACAGCGGGCTCATTGGTGCATACCTTCGCTGCTGCCTTTGGCCTTTCCGCTATATTAATGCAGTCTGCCCTTGCTTTTGAAATTGTTAAATATGCGGGTGCCATTTACTTGATTTACCTCGGATTATCTTCTTTCATCTCTAGGAAAAAGAAGAAAGTTGCTAATATTGAAATGCAAAATCATTCTGACTTGAAAAAATCCGCTTTTAAACAAGGTCTCTTTTCAAATGTACTCAATCCTAAGGTGGCCATGTTCTTCTTAACCTTTTTACCCCAATTTGTTCAACCGGGAGCTGCAGTTACAAAACAACTGATTATTATGGGTGTTATATACACATTCCTATCCATCACTTGGTTCTTTGTATATGTCTTTTTCATTAACTATTTGCGCGAATGGCTTATATCTCCGAAAGTGCAAAGGATTATGGATAAGACAACAGGAGTTATCTTAATTGGATTTGGATTAAAATTGGCTTTAGGTAAACAACAATAAGTAACTTGATACAAAAAAACGCTAAACTCAAATAAAAATGAGTTTAGCGTTTTTTGATTTATTATTATTTTTGTTTAGATAACTTAATAGATGTTTTAGTGGGTTTTACCACCTGTATCGCACCTTTTCGTACTAACCCAAAATAGGATAGGAATGCCAGAAAACTAGCGCAGAAGATGATGACACCCATTGGAATGCCTGTATTCGGCCCTGCTATACCCACAAGCGGAGCTGATATGGAGCCGAGGACAAAAGGCAATACCCCTAATAAGGCAGAGGCACTACCCGCAATATGTCCTTGCGTTTCAATCGCCAAAGCAAAACACGTAGTTCCAATAATACTGATAG
Organism: Neobacillus sp. Soil_C_43; assembly: GCF_057656715.1. Taxonomy (NCBI): domain Bacteria; kingdom Bacillati; phylum Bacillota; class Bacilli; order Caryophanales; family Bacillaceae; genus Neobacillus; species Neobacillus sp. Soil_C_43. The sequence goes on along the minus strand of NZ_JBDGJV010000002.1, from coordinate 262,330 downwards.
ATCCTACAAAAAAGAAGATCGGAATGGCTACGGCGAGAAGCGGTGCATTTAAAAACAAAGCGATTAATAATGAAGCACCCGCAAAGGTAGAAATCGCTAACCCTATTTTTAAGAAAGTCCGCTCCGGAATGATGTCTGCCAAACGGCCAACCAACTGACTTCCAATAATTAAAGCAATTCCATTTACTCCAAATAAAAAACTAAATTGTTGGGGTGTGACTTCATATATATTCTGATAGACAAACGGAATCCCAGATACATAGGCAAAGATCCCGGCAGTCGTAAAACCTTGTGTTAATGCGTATCCTAAGAATGTTCGATCTCTGAATAATGAACCAAAGTTCTTCAGAATTTGTGGTAAATTGCTAGGAACACGATTTTCTACTGGCAGAGTTTCTTCTAATTTTAATGAAACAGTGAAAAGCAACACCGCACCTAAACAAGCCAAAGCAACAAAAACCCCATGCCAATTGGTAAAAGCAAGAATCCCCCCTCCAGCAATCGGTGCAACGATTGGCCCTAGGTTCCCCACTAACACCATCATCGTAAAAAACTTGGTCAGTTCCCTTCCACTAAAAAGATCCCTGACAATCGCTCTTGAGATCACAAGTCCACCTGCTGCAGCAAAGCCCTGGACTAGACGGGATACTATAAGGAAATAGATATTTGGTGCAATCGCACATGTCAGCGATGCAAGTAGATACAAGATGATAAAGAAGATCAAAGGTTTTCGACGGCCTTTCACATCACTCATTGGACCAATGATCAATTGCCCCAAACCCAGACCTAATAAACAGGAAGTTAAACTAATTTGAACCAATGAAGCTGTGGTGTGATAATCTTTTACAATCGTTGGAAAAGACGGCAAATACGTATCAATTGTAAAAGGTCCTAATAGTCCAAGTGATCCTAGAAGTAAAGCCAGCTGTATTCGTTTCTTTCCACTCGGTTTATTCAATGTTCATCGCCTTTCTAAAAAAATATTTGGTTATTCACTTATTTCAATTTATTTCGATATGCTAAATAAAAATAATTTTCATTATAACCCATTCTTCCTCAATCGTAAACAATGGTGATTTATTCCTTTTAGATCATAATAAAAAGCACTCAAAAATTGAGTGCTAAAATGCATTAAAACTCCCGGTACCCTAGTAGGTCCTGTTCGTTTTCTAATTCACTATTCAAGATCCCCATTTCGCGAATGTGTGCTCGAGTTTTTTCATCTCCCAAATAATAGAGTAAAGAATAAATCACCATCATTCGTATGTCATATTCTTTATTTTCGGGCTGATGATGATATTCAAGAAATGGAATATGTGCCCGGATATAACTTTCCCAATCGGTTTCATCGGTTTTATCAAATAGCCGTTCAAGGACAGCAGCTTGACTTTCCGTTGCGTAAATCCTAAAATCCCATTCCGCTCCATTAGGTTCAGTAAAAATCTCGTGAGATTGTATATTAATAAAATAGCTGTGTTTTTCATCCATAAGATCATCTCCTATCCTTTTTCCATGTATACCACAACTTTTCGAGTCCAAAACCGTAAAGAAAAAACGCTAACCTCAAAAAGAGATTAGCGTTTTCGTTTTCGCACTATGTAATAGCCCACACAATTTCACTAGTTATGGCTGCTGCATTCCTGCCCTGACCAGTTTCCTAGTGTCGTTGTTGGACTATGATGCGGGTGAAGGGAGTCGAACCCCCACGCCCGAAGGCGCCAGATCCTAAGTCTGGTGCGTCTGCCAATTCCGCCACACCCGCATTTTAAAATTATGGCAGAGAAGAAGGGATTTGAACCCTCGCGCCGGTTACCCGACCTACACCCTTAGCAGGGGCGCCTCTTCAGCCTCTTGAGTACTTCTCTGTATGAAGAACTACTTCAATAAAGTTCGGTTAAGAACTTACAAGACAAATATATCATCTATACAGATTGGAAGATAGCTGTAAATTTTGGTAGTCAAAAGTCCTAAGGTTTCTATCTCTTTTTCTGAAACGATGCTTTATGGAACTTTCCAATATGCTTAAACAAATCCTCACCAGTAAAGTCCTTATGCTTAGACTTGGTTTGAACATACATTGCCTGATAAGGTTCCGGCACCCATATATAATGATGAATATAATCAGTCAAAGTAAAACCACACTTCTGCCAAAAATGGATTCTTTTAATGTTTACCGGTGTTTTTTCTGCTTCAACCTCAATGATTAATGCATCAAAGTGATCTTTACCCAGAGACCATTCATGAATATAGTTCACCATTTTCTTGCCTAACCCCTGGTTTTGATAATCTGGGTGAACAGCCAAATAATCAATTAATAAGGCATCCATTTCATTCAATTTACCGGTAAGGGCCATCGCTACGATTTGGCCATCCAAATATCCCACATGTAAATAGCAAATCCCTTTTTGAAACATGTTTCGAATGATGTCCTCTGGTTTTGCTCCCTTCTCTTTAAAAGCCTGTTTATAGATGAAGCCTGCATCGGCCCAAATCTCGTCATTCCATTGATCATACGTTTGATAATTCAAAACTATTTACCTGGAGCATTGTCGCAAACATGCTACCAGATATACCTCCTCATCATTTTGTTATTATTATTTACTGATTAGTAAAAAACAACCTGAAATTGAATCAGGTTGTTTTTTGTATGGCAGCATCCTACTTTTTAGGTATTTCACAACCATTTTCATCGCAGACGATTCCATCATCGTTGTTTAACACAACGATTTCATCCTCTTGAATGACTTTTCTCAATGCTTGAACAAATGCATCAGTTGGTTGTGCACCAGATAGGGCATACTTTTTATTAATTAGGAAGAATGGGACACCTGTAATCCGGTACTGCTGTGCGGTTTGCTCATCCGCACGTACGTCATTAGCCATTTCGTCACTAGCAAGCATGTTTTCAACAGCTACCCGGTCTAACCCTACCTCTACCGCCAAATCTGTTAATGTTTTATGATCGCCAATATGCTTGGATTCCGTAAAATAAGCATGTAAAATGCGCTCTGTCATCTCTTTCATTAAACCATGCTTTTTAGCAAACATTGTCACACGGTGTGCATCGAAGGTGTTTGTTAAAATGAGCGTATCCATATGGTAATCCAACCCAGCTGCCTTCGCCATTTGAACCATTCGTTCAGTATTGGCTTTAGCTTGCTCGATACTCATCCCATATTTTTTTGCTAACGCTTCATAAATGTTTTCTTTAATGTCCCGACCCACTGTCGGATCCAATTCGTAGCAACGATACGTTACTTCAATCGGATGGTCAATCTGTTTAATGGCATCCTCCAGATGCCTTTTGCCAATATAGCAAAATGGTCAAGCAAAATCAGTCCACATTTCAATATGCATGTTTGTCCCTCCCGTTTGTTTTTCTTGTATAGTATAAGGGAAACCATGATTTTTTACACAGAATATGATTCATTGGTGAACTCAAGTAGTACTTTTTCCGAATCATATTTTGCTTCTCGATCAACTTCACAACCTCAACATTGGCAGATGATATAGCAGAAAAAACTACCATAAGAAAAAAGACCAGACATTCTGTAACATGTCTGGTCAATCAATAGATGGTCCCCTCAAAAGGGCAGCTATTGTGGTGTGATAATCCACCCGAACCTCGAAAAAATCAAGGGGGATTATTTTTTTAAAACGACAGCTTTACTCGCAAAAAGAGCTGTCCTATCTAGCTGAATGAATGGCATTCAGCTCTTCTATAATATGATTAGCATACGTTTGGCATAAATTCATAACCGTATCAATGACTACTTTTGTTGAATATTCCATGAAGTTCACCATGAAGTCCCTATTATCCGGTTGCAAGAATGTCCCTATAAATTCAACCAACAAATCATTTACTAGCTTGGTATGGAAAAAAACACCTTCAGCATGGATTACTTGCTCTTTAATGTCCGAGCCTTGGTAAACTAACTGTTGAAACCGAGGCATATTTTCTGCAAGGAAATTAGTTTCTTGTACTTGTTTAGGAACATCCGCCATGAGAGAATGGAAAATTTCTAGTGGGAAAAACTGTTCTTCTTCAATACACTGTGCTAAAAATGAGATGGCCGTATTTGTATTTGCGTATTGAAAGGTTACAATTTCTAAGAGTTCCTCTAAATACTCTTCGTGCGAACCTACACCTTCTCTTATTTTTATTAAAACCTTTTTAACCCCTTCTTCCCGCTCAACTTTATCCCAATGAGGCTGACTAATAAAAGCATGAATGACTTCTGCTGTGTTTTTTGATAATAATTCTAATGACAATGTTATCGTCTCCTCTAATTAATTTCGTATTTGTGAATCGGTCTCAGGTTAAGACCATCTTACTTAACTAAGTTCTTATTAGCTGATTAGACAATAGATTTTGCAACATACTTCACATTATAACTCAGACATCAAATGACATAAACTTTTAATTTTCAGAAAAAAAAAGAGGCGCCACTTCAGCCTCTTGCACGTAAATCTTTCAAGTAAACAATAAAAAAGAAGACGTTTCTACTTAGATAGATTTGTTTTATTGGTACCTGACACCATAAAAAGATCAAAAGCAAAAAAATAATGACATTGTTAACTATTTTACATTATTTTTTGAACTTTCAAAATATAATAAACCTAAGGAAATAGCATTTTTTCATTTGCCAATTCAGCAAGTTCCTCAATATTGTTAATCATATATAACTTTCCTTTTTTCACAATATATGAATGATCTTCAAGCCATTTAATATTCTTTGCAATGGTTACCCTTGTAGTACCTAATAAGTTTGCCATTTCCTGATGAGTAAAACTAATGGTTACTTGAACCTGATTTTCACCTATCTTTACACCATATTGTAAAGATAGCTGAATGAAAGCTGCACAAACCCTCGGCAGGGCTTTCATATAGCTTAATTGTAAAGATTGCGAACACAACAGCCGATATTTTTTTGTAATAAGGTCAAGAGTTTGATGAATGTATTGTGGGTTATTCGAAAGAAAATCAAAAAAGGTTGGGATTGAAATTCTATGTAGTATTACTTCAGATGCGGTTATTGCATTAGTAGCATAACGGGAGTCACCATTCAAAGAACACTCACCTAGTAGCCCATTTTTCCCGATAATTGCGAGCGCCTTTTCTTCTCCGTTTGGTGAAATCAAGAACAACCGAACGCGTCCAGATTCAATTAAATATATATAATGGCCAACTTCGTTTTGATGGAAAATAGTTTCGTGCTTTTCAAATCTAATTTGTTCGGATTTTGGCTTTAATTCCTGCCACGTGAAAGGAAGATAGTCCAGCCAAGGATTTAGCAAATTGAACTCATTAACAATATCATTCATTTTCTTCACCTCATTTTGATATGAAAGGACTTTGTTTATGGAAAATTTAGTAGGAATTAGATCGGAATTTCCCATCTTAGAAAAGAAAATCATACTTTCAAGTTGTTCACAAAGTGCAATATCACGTAAGGTAATTGAAGCCATGGATGCATATAAGAATAGCTTAATAGAAGAAGGCATGTCTTGGGATGTTTGGATGGAAAAGGTGAATAGCGCGAAGGTGAAATTCTCTCAACTTATTAACTGTAGACCTGATGAAGTAGCCATTTTATCTTCAGTTTCTGATTCTATTTCATCCATATTACACTCATTAGATTTAAATATGCAAGAGGTTTGTGTAACAGAAATGGATTTTCCTTGTATTGGCCACGCAGTCTTGGCACAAAAAAGAATTCAAAATTTTAAAGTTACATTTATACCATCGGCTAATAATGTTATACCACTAGAATACTATGATTCATTTATTTCTGAGAAAACAGCACTTACCTGTATTCCACATGTTTCCTATTACAATGGATTCAAACAAGATATTAAAGAAATCGCAAAAATTGCCCATAAAAAGGGATCCCTTCTTTTAGTAGATGCCTATCAGTCTGCAGGCAGTTTAGAAATAGACGTTAAGGATATGGATATTGATATATTGGTAACGGGAATGCAGAAGTATCTTCTAGGTGTACCTGGCATCTCGTTCCTTTATATAAAAAAAGAGATTTCAGAGCAATTATCACCCTCGACCATTGGTTGGTTTGGGCAGAAAAACCCATTTGACTTTAATTTAAAATCATTGGAATTAGCTGAGTCTACGCAGCGATTTAATACTGGGACCCCTCCAGTAGTTAATGCTTATATCGCTGATGCAGCTCTATCTTTCATAAATGGGATTGGGATAAAGGCAATAGAGCAACATTTGTACAATTTATCATCTTATACTTTAGAAACGGCTACTCAAATGGGATTTCAGATTGCTAGTCCATTAGATTTACAAACGAAAGGTGCCAGCACAGCAATTTATGTTAAGGATGCTAATAAGATTGAATATTTATTGAAAGAGCAAGGCATCATTGTATCGGCTCGAAAAGATGTCATCCGTGTCGCACCACATATTTATAATACCAAAGAAGACATTTATGAAAGTTTAGCTCAGTTAAGCCGTTTAACTTTGTGATTCCCCCTATTATACTTATTGAGTCTAGCCTAATATTAGGCTAGCAATTTTTTTGAAATTAAAAACGCACCTATTAAAACAGGCGCGCTCAATTTAATAATTTTGGATTATTTAAGATTCTGGCTTATCATTATTTTTTGCTGTCCCTTCATATGAATGACTTTGCCAATTTCCTCAAGTTCCACCAAATCTTCTTCTACCACTCTTGCAAAAAGATTACCCGGAATCCAACCAGCTGGAAAAAAGGTGCGTGCATCTTTTCCATAAAAAAGCCCAAAATCATAGATTGGAGTTGGAATTCCCCCCCATGCGTACTCAGGCATAAAGGTAAAAAGAATATCTCCTGGCTGAGGGAAACACGTTAGATTTTCTTTTGCTGGATCATGAAGAGATGTATCTTTACAAACATCTACTGGCAATTGGATAGAAATTTCCTTCCCTGTATACATTGCATGCCTTCCGGTAGTATAAATAGGGTTCCCAAGCAATCTCATGAAAGCGGCACTTGTTGAAGGGGCCTTCTCATTTAATAATCTTGCCTTGAGTGAAACATCTGAATCTAAAAAGGTAATCGTAAATGTATTCAAGATTATCTTTCCCTCCTATACCACACTTGGTTCAAAAATCAGCTGGTTATTTTTAAATCGCCGATAATTTAAACTTGAAACATCAATCTTTGGTGTTTGTTCAGCTACGATTGTGGCTACAGCTTCCCCAACCGCAGGTGACATCATAAACCCATGACCGCTCATCCCCACCGCCTGATAATAACCTGGTAAACCATCTACACAACCTAGAATAGCCTGATGGTCCGGAGTACTGTCGTATGTACCATCAACATGTGAATGGATGACAAGATCCGTAAGAGGCGGAAAAATTTCTGTTCCGACTTCTGCAGCCCTTAACTGAAAATCAAACATATTAAACGGTGGCTGCAAGTCTTTTCCAAGATAACTTAAATATATAGTCCCATCGGTTAATTGTTTGGCAGCAAACCCCATTTCAAATGAAATAAGCAGGGGCTCAAGAATTCGTTCTGTAACCCGATTGGTATATAAAATTCGTCTTACTTCAAAATTAATAGGCAAATCAATGTCAGCAGTTTTTGCTAATCCTTTAGAACCCAATCCAGCCGCATTCACGACTTTATCACAAGTAATGCTCCCACGATTTTTACAATAAACTCCCTTAACCACGCCATTCTCTACAATGATTCGCTCCACATCATCATTTATGAATTGAACACCTTTCCGCTTGGCAGCTGTCGCAAAGCTATGCGTAACATGATAAGCATCATCTGCGAACCCATCGGTTTCACAAAAGGAAGCTGCAATGAAACTTGATTCGTTAATACCTGGTACAATTTCTTTTGCCTCTAAAGGGGATAAAAACTTAGTAGGAATTCCAAGTGAGTTTTGTAATGTCACACTCTGAGCATATTTCCTTTTTGCTTCTTCGGAATGGAAGGTATAAAGGTATCCAACTTCTCTAAATTTTATTTCATGTTCAGGCTCAAGATATGCATTAATATTTTTAAAAAACTCTGTTGATGCTTTAGACATGATACAGTTAATTTCTGTACCCCACTGTTGCCTGACACCACCTGGGCAAATCCCGGTAATATCCGATGCGATTCCACCTTTATCAATAACTAATACATTTGAATAACCTTTTTCGGTGAGAAAATAAGCAATGGAACAGCCAATTATTCCAGCTCCAACAATAATGACATCGTAATTTTTCATATTACTCTCCCTTTCTAGTCTTTAACGAAGGTGACAAGCAACCCAGTGGCCATTTCCTGTATCCTTTAATTCTGGAGATATCGACTTGCATTCCTCCATCACGTATGGACAACGAGTGTGGAACCGGCAACCTTCAGGTGGATTCACCGGACTCGGGATATCCCCATTTAAGATAATCCGTTTCCTTTTTAATTTGGGATCTGGTCTTGGGATGGCAGACAATAACGCTTGAGAATACGGGTGTTTAGCATTGTCGAAAAATTCATCACGATCCGCGATCTCTACTATTTTCCCTAGGTACATGACAGCAATCCGGTTTGAAATATGCTTAACGACACCTAGATTATGTGTGATGAACAAGTAGGTTAAACCATATTTCTTTTGAAGGTCCTGAATTAGATTTAATACCTGTGCTTGTACAGATACATCGAGTGCCGACACTGGTTCATCCATGATAATTAGTTTTGGATTCACAGCCAATGCCCTGGCAATACCGATTCTTTGCCTCTGGCCGCCAGAAAATTCATGCGGATACCGGTCGATATAGGCATGGTTTAATCCAACATCCTGCATAATTTGCTTGACTCTTTCTTTTCGTTCCTTTTTAGATATGTCTAAATGGATAGACATTGGTTCTTCCAAAATTTGCTCTACCTTTAAGCGTGGATTTAGTGAGGCATAAGGGTCCTGAAATACAATTTGCATATCCTTTCTTTTTTGTTTTAAATTTTTGGATGTGAGTGCTCGAATGTCCTCATTTTCGATGAGAATACGACCTTCGGTTGCCTCGATTAATCGAAGAATAACCCTACCTGCAGTTGACTTTCCACACCCAGACTCACCAACAAGTCCCAGAGTTTCACCTTTTTCTATATAAAAGCTTATATCATCAACTGCCTTAACAACGCTCGTGGTCTTGGTAAATAACTTATCTCCCTCGACAGGAAACCACTTTTTAAGATTTTCCACCTGTAGCAATTTCTCTGCCATTTAAATCCCCCTTTCCACCTGGCCATTGGTTTGAATAGATCCAACACCTAATTTTACGATCTTTACATTCATTAAGCGGTGGTTCCTCCTGCTGGCAAATGGATTGTGCATATTCACACCTGTTTGCAAAACGACAGCCTTGTGTTACTTCAGAAGGATGCGGAACTTGCCCAGTAATTGGATTCAGCCGTTCCACCCTGCCATCTATATTAGGAATTGACTTGAGTAGTCCAATAGAATAAGGATGCTTGGGAGATTCGAAGAATGATTCGACATCGGCATATTCCACAATCCTGCCAAGGTACATTACAGCAACTTTATCGGCTGTTTCCGCAACTACGCCAAGATCATGAGTAATCAAAAGGATGGCCGTATTCAACCTATCCTTCAGATCATTCATAAGTTCTAATATTTGCGCCTGTGTTGTCACATCAAGTGCCGTTGTTGGTTCATCCGCAATAAGCAAATCCGGGTTACATGCTAAAGCCATTGCAATCATTACCCTTTGTCTCATTCCGCCAGATAACTGATGAGGATATTGCTCTGCCCTTTTTTCTGCAGAGGGGATTCGCACTAATTTAAGCATCTCTATTGCCTTAGCTCTTGCTTCTTTAGACGAAAGTCCTTGGTGCTGTGTAAGAACCTCCATAATTTGATTACCAACCGTAAAAACTGGATTTAACGATGTCATTGGTTCCTGGAAAATCATGGAGATTTCATTTCCTCTTATTTTTCTAATCTCTTTTTCTCCCATTTTCACGAGATCTTTTCCTTTAAAAACTACTTCACCCTCTATAATTTTTCCATGCGGCTTAGATATGAGCTGCAAAATGGACAGTGAGGTAACACTCTTACCACTTCCCGACTCCCCCACTATTCCTAAAGTTTCCCCTTTTTTTAAGTCAAAAGTGACCCCATCAACTGCAGCCGTTTCCTTGCCATCATGATAAAAATAAGTTTTTAAATTCCTGACCTCCAATAAGTTTTCCATAGCCATTCTCCTTTGACTTAGATATGGATATGTCTCGGTGTATTAGTCAGAACTTCACAACCGTTGTTCGTAACTAGGACAACATCCTCCACCCGAACACCCGCTTTTCCAGGTATATATAATCCTGGTTCAATGGTGAACACCATTCCCGGTTCTAATACCTCTTCAGATTGCAAGACAATCCTTGGATTTTCATGAATTTGTAGTCCTACACCATGTCCAAGACCTCTTAAACTGTAACCCTCCAGTCCCTCTCTAAAAAATACTTCCCTTGCAACAGCATCTAAATCATGACCGGTCATTCCGGGCTTTACTTCTTCAACGGCCCGTTCTAAAGCTTCATGAACAAGGTGATAATATCCTTTTAATTCCTCGTTAGGCATACCAATCCAGAGAGTACGTGTCATATCTGACATATATCCTTGGTATTTAACTCCATAATCTATTAATAGAAAATGATTTTCCTTAACTTGATTATTTGAAGGAACTGCATGTGGAAGTGCGGCACGTTCGTCGGCAGCAACGATTGTTCCAAAGGCAGGACCATCATGCCCGTGTTTTCCCATCAAATATTCTAATTCTACTGCGACTTCCCTTTCAGTCATTCCAGGTTTTATTAACGGTATTAGATTTTTAAATGCTTGATCTGATATAGTAATAGACTGGCGGATTATTTTAATTTCCTCATCATCCTTGATCCTTCTTATTTTGAGGAGTTCAGTTGTAAGGGGAACCCATTCACATTTCTGGATTAAGTACTTAATTTTATTAAATAGGTGAAATGAAAGTGATTCTGACTCAAAACCGATGGTCGAAATCTCTTTTTCCTGAAAAACAGATTGGATCGTAACAAATGGGTCAATTCCATGTGTGATGACATCAAAATCAGGAGCCTGTTCCTTTGCCTGTTCCGTATATCTTTGATCAGTAATCAAGCCGCAATACCCAGAAGTAATAAGCAAATAGCCGTTGCTGCCAGAAAAACCTGAAAAATATCTTCTATTTTCATAGGATTGGATAAACAAGGCATCCAGCCCCTGTTCCTGCATCAAATTACGCAGCTTGTTTATCCTTCTGTTCATCCTTACACCTCCATACAGGTACCTCATATAGTCAGGGTGATACCTCCCTCTTGTGTCCGAGCGATATCACCCTTTCCACTAACCTTTTTATTCCTTTATCGCCCAATCTTCAGCATTGAATGTAGCACCTCTAAAATCTGGGTCGAAACCGGAGACTCTATTATTTACTACGAATGGTGAAACCTGCTCATATAATGGAATCCATATTTCGTCTTCAGCAAGTTTCTTACCAACTTCCCAAATTAATTTTTGGCGTTTTTCTAAATCAATCTCCTTGGTCTGCTCCTCTAACAATTGGTCTACTTTTGGATCCGAATAGCTGACGAAATTATATCCGTTAGGCGGCATATACGCAGTTCCGAAATAGCTTCTGTATTCATCTGGATCCGCTTCAACACCAAAACCAAGGATATAGGCATCATAATCGTCCTTTGTTACTGCTCTTTGTTTTCCATCCTTTGTTTTCGGTAAAAGTTTTGTGACCAGCGTTGGAAAATCAAGCGATCTAATTTCCATTTTCACGCCAACTTTCTCCCACATTTCTTTTAAGAGAACAGCTGATTTTTCTCTTTCTTTTGTACCTGTAGGAACTTCCATCGTAAAGCTAAGTTCCTTCCCATCCTTTGCATAAATTCCCTTGCTATTTTTCTTATAACCGGCTTCTTCCAGCAATGCCTCGGCCTTAGCTGTATCATATTGATAGATTGGTAGATCAGGATTATGTGACCAATGCTTAGATGGGAAAATATCATCCGCAACTTGACCATATTTACCAAGAATAGTAGAAACGATTGCTTTCTTATCAATGGCATGTGCTAATGCTTGACGGACTCTAACATCCTTAAACTGAGCATTTTTTGAATTGAACCCTACATAGTACACACTTAAAGATGTTTGAGTAACTAATCCCGCATAGTCGAGACTACTTACAGAAGGAGTTTCGGCAACAGGTACTGGGGTAATATCAACATCCTTACTCAATACAGATGCTAACATTGTATTCGCATCCCCAAAACGAACAATGATCTTATCTAACTTAGGTGCCCCGCCAAAATAATCTTTGTTTGCCTCTAATTCTATATACTGTCCAGTTTCCCATTTAACAAACTTAAAAGGACCCGTTCCAATTGGAGCACGATTGGTCTGATGTTTTTCCCATTCACCAGGTGATACATCTTTTAGAATATGTTCCGGAACAATCCCTATAAATAATCCAGAAATAAACGGTGCAAATGGCTCTTTCGTTGTAAATTTAATGGTATTGTCATCAATGACCTCAATGCCTGTTATCTTATCGGCCTTACCTGCTTTGTATTCTGCAGCTCCTACAATGGGATCAACTCTCCAATAGGCCCCTGCGTCATATTTACCATCTGCCAAAGATGTAAAAGTAAATTCAACATCCTTTGCCGTGAATGGCTCCCCATCATGCCATTTCACACCCTTTTTAAGATGAAAGATATAAGACTTTCCATCCTCTGACACATCCCAATTTTCTGCTAAACTACCAACCATTTTTAATTCTTTATCGGGTATAACAAGCGAATCAAATATCATATGGGTGACATTCGTATCTGAGGTAGTAGCCCAAATAACAGGGTTAAGATTACCTGGTTCACTATTAAAGGCAACGGTAACAGTTCCCCCTACTTTTTCCTTTACTTCTTTTGCTGGCTCGTTGCTTTTCTCTTGGTTCTTTGTGGTGGAAGCACTCTCAGAAGAACAAGCTGATAATAGTAGTGTGAAAATTAAGAAAATTAAACCGACTAAACTTCTCTTTTTCTTCATTACAATTTCCCCCTTTATTTAATTTTTTACTTTTGGGTCTAATGCATCCCGTAAGCCATCCCCTACAAAGTTAATACAAAGAATGGTGAGTAAAATAGCAAATCCAGCAGGCATCCATACCCAAGGTTTAAATTGTAAAACCATAATCGATGTAGCTTCATTTAACATATTGCCCCAACTAGGAACAGGCTGCTGTACGCCAACTCCCAAAAAGCTTAATGCTGATTCAGTTAAAATCGCCTCGGCAGTTTGTAACGTTCCCTGGACTACAATTGGTGCCATAATATTGGGCAGGATATGCCTTAAAATGATAATCGCATCGTTCTGGCCCATTGCCCTTGTGGCTTCGATGTATTCCATTTCCCGAAGACGCAATACCTCTCCCCTTACAAGCCTTGTCATCGTTGTCCAACTAACCAATCCAATGATAATCATTACATTAAAAAGGCTGGGCTTTAAAATGGTGGCTACGGTAATGGCTAAGAATAATACCGGGAAACAAATGACGACATCAGTAATACGCATAATTACAGTATCAACCCATTTCCCATAAAAGCCAGCTACAAGTCCGAGAAATACCCCTGTTATTGTCGCAATCATAACCGCAACAAATGCTACACTTAGGGAAACCCTCCCTCCATAAATGATCCTCGATAGCATATCTCTTCCCAGACTATCAGTGCCTAGTAGATGACCATCGCCTGGCGGTGCTAGGACATTAATGTCCCCAAGTTCTCCTTTCGTTGATTCATAGGGACTGTAAGGAGATATAAGTGGTGCCAAAACTGCTAGAATGAGAAATATCAGAAGGATAATGGCACCAAAGACCGCAAGCTTATTCTTTTTAAATCGTTTCCAAGCAGCATGGTCCCGCCATCTTTTCTTTTTATATTGCTGGACGAGCTCTTTGTTTGTTTGCTGTACCTCAATACTGCTATTCAAGGACAATTCCCCCTTTCCCCACTTTTTTAATACCTAATCCGTGGATCTGCCCATGCATACATGACATCTGCCAGTAAGTTACCGGCCATAACTAAAATGGATGTAAACAGATTGAGGGCCATAATAACGGGGTATTCCCTTGCAACAATAGATTGAATTCCTAAGCTACCCATTCCTGGCCAGTTAAAAATGTGTTCTGTGATATATGCCCCTCCAAACAAAAAGGGAATGGATAGTCCAAATATGGTGATCACTGGAATTAAAGCGTTTCTTAATGCATGCTTGAGATATACTTTTGATTTGCTTAACCCTTTGGAGTCTGCTGTTCGGATAAATTCCTGATTCAGAACTTCCAACATACTGGAACGTGTAAAACGCATAACAACTGCCACTGTCGGTAATGCCAAGACAAGAGCTGGCATAATAACGTGATTAAAATAATCCATAAAGAGGGCAAACCCAGTATAATCTGCCCCTATCGTAACCATCCCAGAAGTTGGCAACCATCCTAGCTTTAAGGCAAAGATAAAAATCATGCCTAAACCAAAAAAGAATGATGGAATAGAGATACCTATAAAAGACATAACAGTCAGTACATAATCAGGCAATTTATTCCGCTTAGTTGCGGAGTATACCCCTAAAGGAACCCCAAAAACAAACGCAATAATAAATGCAGTTCCTGTCAACAACAATGTAGCTGGGAGGCGTTCCAGTATTAACTGACCAACTGGCTGACCAGTCTTAATCGTATATCCAAGATTTCCTTGTAAAATTTGCGTAATCCAGTTGAAATACTGAACTGGAAGCGAATCATTTAACCCAAGGTTTTCCTGAGCTCTTTCTATTTCCTCTGCCGATATTTTCGGATCAATCATGGTTTGCATTGGATTTCCCGGTGCTAGCTGCATAATGGCAAAAGTCATGATAGAAATTCCAATTAGAATGGGTATCGATTGAAGTAATCTTTTAATCAGGTATTTTTTCAAGAATCTCCTCCCCCACTTTCTTGTTATTGGAAATAAGAATCAATTCATCTTGGCGCTCGGATAAATACCTAATTCCATTAGAAGTAACAACAACATTTTCCTCTACAATAAAATGAATACCATTCTCCAAAAAAAGTGTAGGTTCAATGGTGAAAACCATACCTTCTTTTAATTCCCCATACGGCGCGTTTCCATATCGTTTCCATCTAGGGCCTAAAAGGATTCCCCCATCATGTACATCTCTCCCAATTTGGTGGCCTGTTGCATGAGTAATTTCCGGGTAGCCTAGAGACACATAGTAATTTCGAGCTGCCCCGTCTACTTCGTACCCCTTTACACCAGGTTTCATCATAAGAGCAGCCCTTGTTATGGCTTCATGAACAGCTGAAAAGGCAGCCTTGATAGGTTCAGGGGCTTCGATTTCACTTTCTTTTAAAAAGTAAACAGTTCTGGCAATATCCGAAACATATCCATCCACCTCAACACTAAAGTCGAAGATAACAAGATCGCCTTCATGAATGACAGCCTCGCCCGGCCCTCTATGGGCGATATTTTCCTTTAAAACGATAGGCAAGGAAAGAGAACGATCCACCCCATTCACAACATTTTCCCTCTCCATTTCTGCAATGAATAAAGTTCCCAATTCGCGTTCTGTCATTCCTGCCTTCATTTTTGTAAATACTCTCTTATAGATTCTTTCAGTTACCTTCACTGCTTTTTCAATTCTTTCAATCTCAGTTTTAGATTTAATACTTCTAATTAGGGTTAGAAATGGTTCTGAAGATACAAATTCCCCATTAAATACCCCTTTAAGAGTATTTTTTAACCAACGGTAACGGCCTGCGGTTAAACCATCAGCCAAATGCTCCTCAACCGAAATATTTAAAGCAATATTCCTTGGGTTTAACTTTCTTACTGTTTCAACTAATAGAGTTTCAAGACTTCCAGTATGCTTACATACTTCATCAAAAAGCTCCGACTCCTCTAAATCTTGAGCATCGATACTACTGCATAATGCCAGTTTTCTTCCTTCTTTTGTAAATATGAACACACCGGGCCCAACTGTTCCTACCCCTGTAATAAGGGGGATACAAGGATCACTGCCCTCTGATGTAAGAATGAGCCACATATCAATCTCTAATTCTCTTAAGCTATCAATAGTCTGATTCAACTTTTCCTTTTGTATCTGATACATTCTCTCCGCCTCCCTTGCTTATGCAAAATTCCTCTAAAACATCCTTCATCAGTTGTACACCATATTCAAAGGATTCCAGTTCGATATGTTCATCCTTGTTATGCACCCTATTGAGCACCTCTGTAAATAATGTCAGGGTAGGTGAAAGCCCGTATATTTCGCTGGCCATTTCCCCTAGAAATCTTCCGTCCGTTTTACCTAAGGCTGTAAAAGGTACCCATCTCATGTTGAAACCCAATCGTTCTGATAGAGTCTTAAACCAAGAAATAATCTCACCATCAGGTTCGCTTTCATATCCCTGCTGAAAGGACAATAATTGGTAATGTACATTAGGTGGCGCAGTCCATCCTTTCATAAATAATTCAAACTGTTCTCTTGTTTGATTAGGCAGTGTTCTGAACTCAAGAATGACTTCAGCCTTATAAGGAATCACATTTAACTGATCACCAATACGAATGAGTTCAGGCGTAACGGTTGTTTCCTTCATATATTCATAGAGTCTTTTCACCAATTGTCCCTGTTCATTTTCTTGATACATCATCTCTTCCATTTCATCACGAAACCTTTGAAGAACCGGGTAATCTCCTGCAGGAAAACTAATTTTCATTAGGGAGTCAAGTTTCTTGGCAAGCTTTCCTATGGCTTGGTTTTCTGGCGGACAGCCAGCATGCCCCCCGTCCCCTGCCGCTGTGATGGATACCCTTGCTGTCCCCTTTTCACCGGAGGCAAATAACATAAGGGTTTCTCCGTTTTCACTTTTGACCGTAAATCCCCCGCCTTCACTTAAAACAATACTGTTTCTAAAAATGGCTGGAAACTGTCTGGAAATGAACTCCATTCCTTCCTGGCTTCCATTTTCCTCATCCGCAGTAGCTATAAAATAGACATCTCGCTTCAATGGTAGATTCAATCTTTTTAGATGCAGGAAAGCCATTAGATGCATCGCAGTAAGTTGTTTTGTATCAAGCGTTCCCCGCCCCCAAATTTTATTTTCATAGATGTCTCCTGAAAAAGGGGGAAACGTCCACTCTTCTTCCTTCGCCGCCACAACATCTAAATGTGAAAGAAGAATAACAGGTTGAAATTGTTTATTCTCTCCGGCTAATTTAGAAATAATAGATGTCCTGCCTTTGTTACTGTAAACTATTTGGGAGTCGATATTATTGTTGTCTAGGATTTCTTTTAGATGATTGGCTAGTAAATATTCGGTAGCAAGCTCATTTGTTGTATTGATTTTGAGCATGTTCTTAAAATAATACAGTGCATCATTTTTCAAACTCATCTTTATTTACCTTCCGCAGAAATCAGTACAAGTTCAGTTTGTCTTTTGCTCAAAACAGCTGGTCCATTTTCAGTGACAAGAACATTTTCTTCCACTAAGATACATGGAAGACCGTTATCTTGGATGACAGTTGGTTCAATAGCATAGATTTCCCCAACTTCAATAATCCCTTCAACTTCGGGTCTTGGCGGTACACGTTTGGGTCCTAATATGGTTCCTCCATCATGTGTGGCACGGCCAATCTGGTGACCGACTGAATGGCGAATGGTTGGATAACCGCCATCTTCAATTACCTGTCTTCCAACGGCATCCACCTCAAATCCACCCTTTCCAGGAACTAAAGCCTCTATTGAAGCCGTAATCGCATCAATCGCGGTATCGAAAGCATGCTGGATTTCCACAGGGGCTTCCTTTTCACTCGGTTTTAAAAAATAGCAGGTACGGGCAATGTCTGATACATAGTGGCTATACTTTAGGCTGAAGTCGATTATGACAATATCGCCAGGCTCAGTCTGATGGTCCGCAGGTTTCCGATGTGCCAGCCCTTTTCTAACAATGCATACAAGAGGGGGATCGTTAGGATGACCTAAACCGTTTGTCACTCCTCTTTTCCCCATCTCATCAACAAATAATTGGCCGATTTCCAATTCTGTCATTCCGCATGTAATATTCTTAAATACTTCATCAAAAATATCTGTTGTGTACGCAATGGCCTTCTTAATATTTTGAAGCTCTCCTGCTGTTTTCACACTGCGTAGCTTCTTCAAAACCGACTCACTTGAAACCTCCAACCCAGCAAGACGCTCTTTTCCAATTACATTTTCTAGCCATACATATAATCCTTGTGTTAACCCATCGCAAAGATGGTCACTCTCTGAAATGTTTAAGGCAAGCTTTTGCGGCTGGACTTCCTCAAAGAGTGTAAGGAATGCCTCCTCCATACCAGCTTCATAGACAAGCACTTTTGTAAATAGGTTTGTGGATTCATAACTTCCTTTATCACTAACAGAGGTAAGGGCAATATGCTCCCCATTACTTCGAATGAAAATGGCTGCTTTATGGACAGATCGAATTCCTACTATTAAGGGCAGGGCGGGATCCGTGCCTTCCCTCGTTAAGATGAGCCATGTATCCAATCCCTTTTCGTTTAGCAGTCTTGTGGCCTGTTCCAATTTTTCAGATGTGATTGAATTCGCAGCAGATATCATTCTCTTTACACTCCTTCCATTTGTACAAGGATGTTATACATATTTTGAATTCCGAATCTCAATGACTCCAACGGTATTCTTTCGTTTACCCCATGCACCATTTTAATGACTCTATCAAAGCTCATATCGGGCAGCATTGGGCAATAACCATAAATTTGAGAATTATATCCCGTTAAGTGCCTTGAATCACTTCCGCCAATCGATAAAAATGGAACCACCTTGGCATTAGGAACCTCCGTTTGAAGCTCCTGCTCAAAGAGCGCCAGATGATCATGATTAATCTCGGACTCATAGCCTTGTGAAAAGGATAAAATCTCATACTGTACGGGTAAATCACCTAGAATGGCCTCAAGCACTTTCTCATATTCTTCTTTATTGACAGCCGGAACTGGTCTGCTATCCAAATAAATTTCATATTGGTTCACTAATTCCGGATGCTTCTTTCCGCCATTCCATTTTGTAATGGAAAAAGTGGTTTTTGACATGGCTTTAAATAAAGAAAGGTGGTTAGGTGGTATTTTATTTAAAAACAGCTCCAATTCATGTTCAGAAAAATGCCAATCCTGAGATGATGCAATTGTAGTAAATAAGGCTAAGGTAGCTGGAGGAATCTTTTCGTAGATATTTGGTTCTTGGAAAGCATTGATCACGTCAAGGATTACCTGCATTCCATTATTGTTAGGAAGATATGGATTTGATGAGGAATCGTTCTTTGCTGTTATTCTGACTTTGGCCAATCCCTTTTGCCCAAGTTCACATAAATAATAAACTTGATTCTCAATCAATAACGGGAACCCTCCGCCTTCGTTAAATACGATGCTATTATTAAACAAAGTAGGGTGTTTTTCTAAAAAAGGAAGCAACCCAAACTGACTCCCGTTTTCCTCATCTGAGGTCGCAATCATAATAATATCCCTGTTAAGTGGGACGTTGTTACGTTTCAATAATATCAATACCATTAGATGAGTGATGGTTAATTGTTTTGTATCAATGGTTCCCCTTCCCCATAAAACGTCATTGATAATTTCCCCACTAAATGGAGGCACCTCCCAATCTTCCTCATTTGCTGGTACAACATCTAAATGGGACAATAAAACAATCGGATTACTATAATCCGGGTTTAATGAAATGACTATATTTCCCCGATTTTCATCTGTTTTATGGACGTATGTATACAATCCATTCTGTTCAGCCACTTCAACAAGATACTGAATTGCGTCCATTTCATTTTTAAGGGGATTACTAGTATTGATTCGAATAATCTGACGAAGATACTCAGCCGCTTCACTTTTCACATCCAACCAGTTCTTAATCAAATTCAAATTTATCACCTTTTTACTATCCAACTTTTAACTCATTATAAGGTTTATCCACCCAATTGAATGTAAAACAGTTTACAAAATCAAAATTTTCTAAAATTTCTAAATGTAAGCTATTAATTAAATATGAGTTTAATTAACCGCAGATAATAGTGTAGTTAACAAGATAGAGTGGAATAAAAAATGCCAGGCACCTTCATAAAGGGCCTGACACAACTTACTGCATAACAAAATCACCGGCATTTTTTTAACATAAACAAAAGTAGAAGAAAAATCCAAACGTTGATCCTTTGATAATATTCTTAGCAATTGAAGGCTCAGATGGTACTAAGTAAATCCACTTGTCTTTCTCTCCTCCTATTCAAAAAAAGAGACGTCCTCCCGCCTCTTTTTTCTTAATTGACTCTTTCTATATCATTTTTAATTTGTTTCCGCTCCAGTAATTTCGAATCCAAATAGTTGGTAAACTCCGATTCCCCTGAATAAGACAAACAAAGATACTGTTTTGCCCTCGTCATACCTATGTAAAGCAAGGAAACTTCCCTCTCTTTATCCTCCTCTAATGGAAACGGCATGGAATCCACATTGACGATAAACACTGCTTGGAAATCCAGACCTTTGCTGCTATCAATCGTGCTGATTTTGACCTTCCCGTCTTCTTTCTTGAAAGAACGCTTCGAAACATCATTTTCTGTGATCCAGTAAAACGGAATTCCTGAGTCATTTAACGAACGTTTAATTAAATCGACAACTGGATATTTGTGAGTTCGCTTCACACGATAAAGAATTAACATTTCATCAAAAGGCACTTTTCTCTCTTCGTGCAGCTTCTTCATTTGTCTGGCCACTAATCTTATTTCATCAAATAAACTCGCCGCTTTAATAATACCTGGTTCAGGTCCTTTTCTTTTCGTGCTTTGGGGGGCAATAATTTCCCCGTCTAGCTCCCTGCTTGCAACCTTATTCTTAAACACCGAGTGTTTTCGGTAAAAATCCCAAGCAAACTTTACGATTTGTTGCGTGTTCCGTTAGTTAATCGATAACACCTTGGACCTACCTTGAAAGCTCAAACCTGTGTCTTGTAGATAAGATCTCTTCCGCCTATAAATCGTCTGAGCCCGGTCCTCCACAAGTAAAAGCGATTGGGTATCCACATTAATCAGCAAACTAACCAGCTTCAGCCAATCCCCTTCGAAATCCTGCCCCTCGTCGATCATTACTGCATCATAAGTTGGAAGAATCGTTTCACCCTTTTCAATTTTCTCCATTATTTCTGGAAGCTGCTGCTCTTTTATTTTTAAATCATTCTTCAACCAAGAATGAAAATTCCGTACAATAATATTTTGATTCTGTACCACTTTGGTCTCTGGGTCATAATCAAATAAATCCTCAGGTTCATTTAACATATGAAAGATCATTTGCTGGATCGCATTGGCAAGTGAAATATTATAACAAAGGATGAGAATCTTCCAATTAGGGTTTTGTTTCAGCAACATTTTCGCCCTGCTTGCTAAAATAATCGTCTTTCCGCTTCCAGCCACTCCTCGAATCAACCGGTTTTTATCCCCTATCTGTTTGGCCAGGTTCTCCTGATGAAGATCCATCGTTTTAATATCATGGAGTGATAACAACAGCTGGTCCTGGTATGGGACTGGTGCTTTGTACTCAGCACTGATCCGAACCTCAGGGAATAAATGATACCGAATGGCGTTTATATCATCCATGGTAAGCGGCTCTCTTAAACGAAAGGGAACCACGAACATATTTGAAATCTTTTCCATTAATACTTCTTCGGAAAAGCCATCCTTTTCTGGATCCATTTCATCCCTGGTTAAACAAAGATGAGGTTCGATTACGGTGTAAAGATCATTTTTAACAAAGTCCTGCGAAGTCATCCTCGTAAACACCACACCGTGTCCATAAGGGAACTTTAATTGAAACTTGTATTTCCCCTCTAATTGAACAAGACTTTTATCCTTTTTCAACACATCTACCACATGAAACATGTAGTCTCTCGCTTGTTTCATCGGGCTCTTTACCACCGTTTGTTCACCCGCGGTATTCACAATATGCCACTCATCATGGTTTACTTGAAAAAGTGTATTTTTCGTATAATCCTTAACCTCTAAAACGACCATACCAAGGTCTGGACCAAGAATGACAAAATCAGGTCGCCTCCCTTGAATCTCAGGTTCGTAGTAGACGATATAATCATCGGGTAAAAAGTTTTTCAATGTCCGAAAAAATAACCGTTCTCCAGCTGTAGCCGATGAACGAATCGTCTCTGGAATCGTAACCGCCATAACAACCGCTCCAAAATTTGCATTTTTCTCCATTATACTACAAATAGGAACATGAACCTAAAAAATTACAATAATTAGGCAATTATTCAACAAATTCTACCAAAAATATTGTCTTTTTATGTATTTGTTTGAATAATAGAATAAAAGGAAATCTTTTCATACATAGGTAAAGATTGAAAATGTGATGAAAGTGAAGTGTCATAAATTGTTAAAAGGAATCCTTGATAAATTATTCAATAACAATCAAAAGCTTTCTGAGTCTGAGGCTAAGTCGATCAGTCAAGAGGAAGTCGAAGCATTAGTAGAAGCAAGATTACGCGAGCATGCTGCAACCATTGAACAAGCAGTTGAAAAAAAGGTAAACTCAGCAGTCCAAACCAAGGATCAAGAAGACTATTCACTATCTCATAAGCAAATTGATTTCGCGCTAGCATTAATTGAAAAAACGAGGGAATTTCAACTTGATGTGGATCCTGTAACTTTAACAGTAAAGGATTTAAATAAATTAATAGCTTACAATAGGTTTAAAAATAAAGGGATATTAGTTAATTTGGTCAAAAAAGGTGTTCTAAAGAAAAAATAATATAATTGGTTAAATTATTTATTTTAATATTAGTGGAGGCATCTAATTTTATGACAAAAGATTATGAAAAATTGGTTGAATCAAGAAATCTATTACATAAAATGGCTAATGGGATGAATCCTGTGGATAGTATGCCAATTAAAGCTGAGGATTTTCTTAATGACCCGAGAATAATTAGATCTTTATTTTTTCTAGAATTAATTGAGCGATGATAAATAAGCAACTAAAAAAATTAGGGATATTAAGTGAGGGGAAAACTGAAGAAGGAAAAACTAGAACAGTTACAAATGACAAATCTGAAGGATACGGTATTGTCACTGCTGTTAGATACTATAATGACAGACAATATGAACAAGTAGTGTTTAATGATACAGGCAAAGAATTTCTTTTAAGGAATTTGCAAAAAATTATGAGCTATAAGTAATCCCTATAAAAGAGAAGTTTTACTCTTCAATTGTCATTTAGGAGCATAAAATATACCCCAGATATTAATGCATCTGGGGATTTTTCGCTTTCCTCTCAAAATGATAATGCAACCGGTACTCACAAATTTCTTTGGTCCAATTGAAAAGGATTTCTTCATCTTCCTTAGCCACAACAAAGTTCAGTGTAAAGATATCATTTTCATAAGATATTAATCCTTTTGAACTACCGCTCCATTTTGTCATTGGCATGGTTGCGATTAATTTGCTGACACCTTTTTCATCATAGATCCATAATTTTTGGGCGCCTTTATCCGAGAAGTCAATTCTTTTCCGGTGTTCTTTTTCCATAAGGTATTGATGGAAGAAAGGTGCAGCTTGTTTTGATGTTATAGTATTGTACCAACCCGATTGTCCACGGGCCAGCATCGCTAGTAAGACCACCATTTTATAGCTTTTCGCCATTCCCGTTCTTTCCACTTCGATAAACCAATTTTCGTAACGGTCAAATACTTCGATTTCACGAGCGGTTAGCTCTTCTGCCCATTTTAAAAAACCAAAATATGACTGAAACTCTTGCCGATATTGAGGAGAATCAGATCGACCTTGTAAATGTAATTCCAAATAAGTTGGCCTTTTTCCTAACTCCTTTTTTAATTCTAAGTAGTCATTCAACAGCTTTTCTCTTCTTGGCTGCCTCTTTCTGGACATTTCTTGTAGGAGATCAATAACATTTACATCTAATTTGATCTCACAGAATTCCGGTAAAGTAGGTTGGATGTTCCTAGTTTTCCCTTCACCTGGTTGGGTGTCGAATAAACTTAGTTTAATATCGGCATTTCGATAGTTTCCGATTAAATCTATGATTACACATGCTTCCTTGCCAGGATGTAATCGAAGGCCACGACCAATTTGTTGTGTAAAAACGGTCAATGATTCCGTCGGTCTAACGAATAAGAGCGTATCTACTGATGGAATATCTACACCCTCATTAAAGAGATCGACTGTAAAGATAATATCAATTTCTCCTTTTGAAAGTTGAGAAATTGCATTTTCCCTGATTAATCCCGTTTGTTGTGAATGGAGACTTACAGTGTTGTACCCCTGTTTATTGAAAAAATTTGATAACAAGTCTGCTTGTCTAATGGAAGAACAAAAGCCTAAGGTTTTTGTCTGCTTATTCTCTTCCCAGGCACGGAGTACCTTAAAAGCCAATTCCTCTCTTAATTGTGCTAGAAGTAACTCCTCTTCATCATATCGATTTCCCAGCCAGGTAATTTGACTATAATCTGTATCATCATATACTCCCAAATACTTAAAAGGTGCTAACCATCTCCGGTTAATCGCTTCTAAAAAATCTAATCGGAAGGCCACGTTTCCATCGCAAATGGCGTAAACATCTCTATTGTCATTTCTATCAGGTGTAGCAGTTATTCCTAACAAAAATCGTGGTTGGAAATATTCAAGGGCACGCTTATAGGAATCGGCAGCTGCATGATGGAATTCATCAACGATGATCAGATCAAATTCATCCCGTTGAAATTGCTCAAGATGTTTTTTTATACTTAAGGTATATATGGATGCAAATACTGCATCAGCTTGACTCTCTTTGATTTTCCCATTGTAAATGCCATATTGTTTTTCCGGCATAATCCTTTTAAAGGAATCTCTAGCTTGATAAAGGATCTCTTCACGATGGGCCACAAAAAGAATTTTCTTAAAGTTTTGCGCAAAGAATCCTGCTAAATATGTTTTTCCCAGTCCAGTTGCCATGACCACCAGCGCTTTATTGTACTCTTCTTCCAGTGTTCTATTTAATTCCTCAAGTGCTTCAATCTGAGCAAATCTAGGCTGAATTGCACTTTCATATACAACTGGATCTTCTAAGACAACCTGGGGCTTCTTTTCCTCTTTTGAAGGTAGCATTAAATCTAATTCCTCAAGCTCTGACCACTTTCCAGATAGATTGGGATATTTACGATGGTATTCATCATAAGCAGTTCTATATTCTGCTAGAGTTTCCTTATTTAATGGGACTGTACGATCAGAATAAAAAACATTTAAAAACTCTGTTAGTGCTTCATCAAAGACATCTTTCTCATCACGAACTGAAAGGTTCCACTCCACACCATGATTCAATGCGGATCGTGAAAGATTAGATGATCCAATAAACAGAGTATCATGTTCGTTTGATTGAAAAAGGTAGGCCTTTGGATGAAAGGATACACCGTTACTTTTCCATATACGAACACATATCCTCTCATCAATCGCTAGCAACTCTTCCAAAGCCTCTGGTTGTGTTATATAGAGATAATCCCCCGTACATATCTTAATATCTGCACCACTTTGTGCAGACCTCTTTAAAGCATCCTTTAAATAGCTCACACCTGACTTCATAACAAAGGAAGATAAAACACAAACAGTGTCAACACATTCAAGCTTCTCAATTAGTTGGCTACCTAGATTACTTGTTATTAGCTGAACCTTACTCATCTTCAACCTCAATTAAAAAGATTTTTTCCTTAAAGCCACCACGCTTCTCAGCTTTCTTTTGTCGCACTTCTTCAACCTTTTCAATTGATGCTCCATGGCATTCAGCCAGTGCATGGATAATTTCTAATAGATCAGCTAATTCTTCAATAGCATCTTGATCATTTTCAGCATTTACATACTCTTCAAGTTCTTCAAAGCTCTTGTTTTTTAGTTCTTTTATGTATTCTTCACTATTTAATATTCTTGTGGAAAACTGTTTTCCTGTGTTTTCAATGACTTCTGGTATGCGGTCTCTAACTAGTTTGTTATATAAAGGCATTCTACTCTACCCCTTTGAAAATAAATATAATAATATTATACCTAATGAATTGATTAAAATAATAAAATTTTAACCTCATTCACCGTTTTGAGTTAGATGTGGTATACAGTTTAATAGATAGTAAAGTGGTGTCATATTTTTTCAGCATAGTCATAAGATGATCTATCTTCTCTTCACCCGACTACTATCGCTTTATAGATTCATTTCAGTTTCTTACTTATGTACTAAATCAACTACAGCTTAATGACATTAAGGACGATAAATCGGTACATGCGTTAATCCTAGGGCATAAGGACTCCCGATCAGGTGCCCATTTCTGAAATAAATTAGTCACAAAAAACATATGAATAGCGCCCCTTGATAACTGGGCGCTATTTGACACTTACAAATAAAAATTTATGACCTCTCGAATATCTAAGTATTCTTCGGAAATCACTAAACCTTGATTAGACTTATTGAATCTTGGGTCCATTTGAAAATGAATTTTACTACTTCTACTTTCCGATGGAAGAAGCAATGCAGAAAACGTTTTTGAAAACTTAGGTTTATCAGTTATTTTTTCATTTCCAGTTCCTTCATTTTCAATTTCACGATACTCATATAAAAATATGTAGTATGCTATTTGTTTGTAGTCCATTCCTTTAACACTCGTATAATACTTTGCATCAAATATTAATTGAGTATCTCCTTCACCATAATAGTAATCTGGCGTAACATAGTGGTCTTTATTAGCTAGATTTGGGCGAAATGAAACTTTAGTAAATTCAATGTGTTTGGGATTATTTTCATCAAAAACAATATTGTTATCCTTAATTTCTTTATAATTTGCCTTCAAATAACTCATTACCATGTCTTCCCAAATTGAAGAAAATGAATAATGTTTAAAATAATAATAACCACCTTCATTCAACTCCTTAAAGAAATTGATAAGATGATCAATCAATTCAATCAGACTATCATTGAAGGTCTGTTGGCGAAACGAAAAAAGTTTTTCCAAAACTAGTTCCTTTTCACTTAGAAAATTAAAATTAGGTAATGCCCTGCCAGTTTTCTCTAAATCGATAAATAATCTAAATTTATCTATAGTATAATCAATGGCAAAAATCATACATTCCGTTAAGAACGCTGAAAAATAATACTTTTTTTCATTGTAAATGGGATTGAAGCTCAGTTTTCCATTTGAAATAAACTTATTTGAAAGACGGACTGTTTCCTTCCAATTGACTTTCCCACCAATATTAGGCTTTATGTATATTTTATCTTCAATATACAATCCATATTTAGCAAAATAGTCGTAAATGCCAAAAAAAGCAGCGAATGGATAGTTTGTCTTTAAATTTTTACCATATTCATTTCCAAAATAAAGATCTGGTCTTTTTTGACTGTGTCTTGCAATTAGTTTAAATAACTGCACAGAATCTAAGTTTAGATTCTCTACCCGATAATTTTTAGGGAATACTGAAAACACATCATTATTACGGTTTATAAGAAAACCTACAAAATCTAGAACATAGATGTATTCATCTGTTTTTTCTCCCGCATATTTTCTTCGAAGGTCTCTCTCCTCATTAAGATTAAAACCTTCCCTAATTAGCTTTTCTTTATCAAATTCTTGGCCATCTTTAGCATAGTCAATTATCATATAACCACCACTTTCAATTAGTAGGGATATTTACTAAGATTTGGCTTCAAGAAGGCTTCAATGAAATTATCACTAAACACTTTATCTTTTCCATATTTTGAATATAAGTCATCAAAACTTCTTATTTCTTTTGAGAAAAGTTTTATAGACGTATTAAATGAAGAACTCCCCTGAACGTCTTGCCATAAATAAAGCAGCAACTTGTTTTTTATTAGATTGTTAATTTTACTTTCCGCATCCTGTGCTGTCGCAGAAACTCCCGAATGAGAATTAGCTGTTAGTGTATCATCAAAATTAACAAAAAATTGTCCAAGTTGCTTATCCTCACTCTTCCCTAACCCCTTTTCTTTATCAGTAATAAAAATATTTAATGCTGAATAAAATGATTGCCAAGTAGTAGTGAGATTATTGGAGTGATTTGTATCAATGGCCACTGATATTTTAGGGTTATTTAATTTTTTTAGAGTATTCCCATGAACATCTACAGCAGGACGACTTGATACATATTCCCAATTAAAACGTCTTTTGAATGCTGTATCCATTGGGAAAACATTTTGATCATTTACATTAACTGTACCAATGATATTAAAATTCGACGGAAGATAAACCTCATCAGTAAGTAAGTGTACGATTTTATCAGCAATATTTTTATTACGGATTGGATATTTACTTTCAAATTTATCATTTCTATCTAAAAGTTGAAAAATATCACCAAAAATAGCAGCAACATTCCCACGAGACAATTCCTCTAATATTAAATATACTTCCTGACTATTATCACTGAAGGCTTCAACTAGAGCCCTAGTAAAAGGGCCTTCTTTAAATGGGAACTCCACTGATTTCGTCTTTGGATTTTCTTCAGGCAATAATTGTCCAACAAAATCAGAATATGTAAACTCTGGATGAATAGTCACTCGAAAAACTTTATCCTTATTTACGCCTTGCAGCTTTTCTTTTACAAGGTGACTTTTTCCTGTACCAGGTGCACCAAAGTAAATAATTTGTTCATACATATTTATCACCTCAACTAAAAGTTAATTTTTTCATAAATTTTAAAAGCACTGAAAAACGTTGAAACTTTTCATTACTGGCAGAGAAATTACCTATGTTTGAATTATAAAAATTCTCTATTTCTGAATAATCAATATCGTAACCATCCTGACATGATATTAAGAAAATGGGTAAAACTCCCATCCAATAAAACTTTTCAGAACTTCCCTTGAATTGCAAATTAGGGCCACTTCTTTCTAAATAATCACCGGTTACCAAGTTAGTCGTTTTTAACTTCAATTTTTTTGAAGCAAAATCTACCTCATAATAATTAGACACAAACGTAGAACTATATCCATTACAGTTTGATTCATATTTTCTTACAAAGCTTTCTACACTAGTTGGTACAGTTTTTACATCAATCGTTGGTGGAAATACCTCAATATAATTTACTCCTGCTGCAATAATTCCAGCCAATGGTTTTAAGACACTTGCTGCCGTAATCCTTTTATTAATAATATTAATAAAATAAATTGGATGATTTGCAATTGTGTAACTTGGTGAAGCAATAAATTGGCTCATGTAGTCGATCAATGCTGGAAAAATTGATTGTGCAACTAAAATGTTTCTACTCTCTTCTTTAGGATTTGTTAAAAAGACATACATTACAATTTTCCGTGCAAACCATTGATTACTTTTATTCCATATAAAATAACCTAACTGGGAAAACCGCCCTCGTTCAGTATCTTGAATTTCTATATCTTCAACAATAAGTCCTGTAAACTTACTAACTTGCACTTGCGGAAACTGAGTATTTAAATTTGCGTACTCTACTTTCGTTAGGTTTAACTTAGGATTATAGGTATTAATCGATTCAAGAACTTGTTGCTCAAGATAGTCTTGCTTCGTCAGACTACCTGGTGGTTGTACTTCTACCTTTCGGAACTTTTCTGGAAAACCAGTTCTCTCCAATAACAATATACGCCCCATTTCAATTTCACCTCCATACATTACATATTATAATCTATCACGAATCTAACATAAATTGCCATAAAAAAAGACCACTCAAGGTGGCCTAATATTTTTCAAAAATATTATAATTTGTAATTAATACTTCTGTTCGAGGATACTTTATTCCTGTTTTACCGATTTCAACCACATTAAATTCATGTGTCTGAGTCCATTCAATTAATAAGTGATGCTTTTTTTCCCTATGTTCTATTACGTTAGAGAGCATAAACTTGTAACCCTTCTGATCTATAGATGATAAAAAATTTAGTAATGCAGATTCCTTGTCAGCATCCCATCCATCAAGTCCTCGTTTACCATCATTATATTCGGCATTTGTAATAAAATAAGGGGGATCAAAATAAAATACTGTATCCTTTGGGAATTCTTCTATTACCAGTTCTTCATATTTTCCATGTAGTAATTCAAACTTAGGGGAATTAATTTTGAACTTCTCAATACGTTCTTTAGTTCCATCATTAAACTCATTGTTCCCAACTGGTGTATTCATTTTTTGGGAACTATTGAATCGAATCATATTTTGAAATGCATATATTTGTATTGTAAATAGATTTAAAGGGGAATTGTCTTCATTATTATAATGATTTCTTAAAGCATTGTATGCATCTTTTGCCTTCTTTTTCATACCAAACCTATTTACTACTTCGGAAACCTCTCTTATTAACTCATTATTGTCCTTGGTAACGAGCATTTCTACTATTCCATATACATAAGGATTATATTCATTATAGACTACTTTATTTGTAGCAAAAACATTTGCCCCAACATTAAAAGCACCACCCATCGCATCAACGAAAGTTCCAACATGCTTTGGAAGTTGCTTAAATATGATCGGAAGTAAGACATCTTTACTTCCAGAATAATTAAGTGGTGATTTTTTAATTGCATGATTCTTTTTAAAATATATAATAACTTCTTTTAGTTTTTCACCGTTGCCTTTGTAACTAGAATTATTAGTTGAATATTCACGGTATTCATTTGTTTCCACAAACACTTCATTGTTTACCGCAAATAACTTAGCTAAACCTATCAATTCTTCTAACGGGACAATAGATTGATTACTATAACTCACTAATATATGATCAAAATTAATTTGTCGAAATAAATCTTCAAATTCATATAATGCCTTTTGCTTATTCGAATAACCCGAGAACTCTCTTTTTACACGTCTTCCTGTCTTCCCAAAAATTTCAGGATAATCATATCTTGCAACAGTTTCTAATAAATGATATGAATTTGTATATTGGGTAGTCGTGTATGGTGGATCAATATAAGCAATATCCCCAGAAATTTCTCTTACTAGTTTATTAGTATTTTCATTGTAAGCCATGTTATTTTTATCCACACTTAGTGACTCATTCATTTCCAAGGGTTCTAAAACAAATTTTTTTAATGCTCTAGACTCCCAGAATTTGAAAAAAGCCTGATAAGTTCCAGATGTATTCGAGACCTTCGGAACACTCTCAATTAAAGAAGCTAATAGAAACGCATATTCCTTTTCATTAATAATTCCCATTTTATAAAACTCTTCAATATCTAATCGCATCCCATCTATCTTTATGGCATTAGCTTCGGTCAGATACATTCTTCCACCAACTGGAGTATAGTTTTGATAAATAAAGTAATTATCCTGAGGTTCATAACACTTTGAATTCAACCATTCAAACGGTGAAACCTCAAATTTTTCTATAAAACTCTCAAAAACAGGGGAAGTATTGTTTAAGAGTTTAGCTTTATTCAATATTTTTGAAAAGTACATATAATCATTTGAAATGATCCGATATTTTCCTTTGAAAAAGTCCCCTACTGATCCGGTTCCAGCGAACAAATCCGCCAATATTTCTCCCTTAATATTGTGTTTCCCCATTATACTATCAATAAAATTGAGTAATTTAGTTTTGTTTCCTAAGTATCTCATTTTTTTCCCTCTTTCTTTCCATGCAATAATATCTATTTAAAAAGTTGTTATTCATATAAATTTTTTCATATTAATAATAATCTCATTAAGGGATTTAGATGATTGCTTATATAATTTATTAAGGCATTCAATACGAAAGTTCATGTTTTCTCAATCATTTATGATAAATAGAATTATTTTACCCCAATTAGATCGTGCATCTATTAAATGTATATATCTATATTATCGCATTTTTTTATTTTACGCCACAAAAAAAGAACACATGTTCCTAAATTGTTCGTTTGTGTGCAAGTTTTTAATAATACTACTATAACAAATAACAAAACATAGGGAAACTTATGATTGATCTGAGCTCTTAAAATGTGTTTTTTTCTGTCCATTATTGATAACCCTAAGCTCCTACTATTATGGACAAACAATTTAAGACGTGATCTTTGTGATAGAACTAATGTTTAAAAACTGAATGAATGAAAAAGGAGTTCCCCTTTTCATTGCTGCTACCTTGCGGAAGTTTAACAATGAACATAAGAATCCCTTTGTTCAAATCCACTTGCGTTTTGTGATTTTTATTGATTGGAGTATTAACACGGAGTTTCTTAATTGTATAATGACTTGATTTAGAGATGTATTCTAAGTGTAGATTGTGTTATTACAAGGAATCAAATGAATTGGTTATTTAATGAAACTTTATTAATAACTTAAACAAAGCACTTAATCGAAAAATAGCAGGATGGTTATAGGTTTCCAAAAATTATTGAACAATATATGAACATGTCAAGAGCAGGTATTAAATATCTTAAATGAATTATTAAAAGTTACAATTGCTCAAAGATTACTTACCATAATAGAAAAAGACTTGCCAGTTGTCCTATTTCCTCAACTGTAAAGGAGTCGAATCAATACAGAGTGGAAGATTTCAGAAGGAAACTAGCAAAGTCCTTTAATAATTATATCAAACAGATAAGAAACAAAAAAGAATTATCTATAACTAAATTAAGGAAACAATAGAGATTAAATTGGTAAGCTCAAAATTATTTGGGTTATAACAAGCTTGCGACCAGTGCATTTCACTGGTCACTTTTTTTCAGAAAATTCCCCATGACTTTCCTTGTTTGTTTAATGCTTACATATTAATTGTCGTAATATCAATTACAGCCCACTAGCAACCTTTCAATTATCTCAATGGACCTTTTAATCGGTTTTCATAGTTTTCTCTTAATAAACGGTAATCAGTGGTAGTAATCAATTTGCCTTTAAGTGCCGACTGTTTTTTGTTTCTGACTGTTTCCACTCCAATCACTCATACCCCATCATCCACGCACTTATTTACCTTGTTCAAGGAATGGCTACAATACCCTTGACTTATCCAACTTATTTATGCGTTTACGCTTGTTTTGTTTACTTGGTAATTTTACATAGACCCTCCGCCGATTGATAAATATTCACATTTAGTTAAAAAACTAAAGCAAAATTCTTAAATACACCTGAACGTTCAGATGGGTTAAACCAGTCTCACCATTCCTACCTTCACTTTAGAAATAAACATCCCTCATATTAACTTAGATAATTACCTACCCTTTATCATATCCTTAAGAACCTCCACACTTAACACATGATCCCTGTCCCGATGTAACATCCTATGACAATTAGAACAAACCGGTACTAAGTCCGTTCTTGGATCAATTTCAGTTGCTACATCAAGAGTACTTAATGGATGCTTATGATGGATTTCAATAAAGTCATTGCCAAGTTCACCATACACGTCTTCAAAATTAAATTTGCAAACTGCACATGTTGTTCCGTGAATCTCTATTGCTCTTAATCGGTTCTTTGCTTTCCTTTCATAACGATTTCCATAATAACTTTTCACTTCACCATCTTTATAATAGGAGTCAAATTGAGCTTTATCTGCTTCTAAAATCATTTAGTACGGTATCTTTTAAATTGTTTCTTCTCAATTGTTTGGTATGTTGTCTCGTATATTTATCCCAAAGTTTATGTAGTAGTTTGGCGTGTTCATCTTTAATAATGTAATTTGTTTTGTTAGCCATACGAAGTATTAATAAGTCATTGAGTTGGTGATGTTCTTTTAGTTCCGTTCTTCGTATGTAATTACCATTTACTAGATGGTTTTCGATTTTAATTACTTGGAGAAATATTTAAATTTGGCTCTCTCTTAACAGTCCCTTTCGCAATAATTCCACCTGTACCTCTTTGCTTGCCATCCGAACGCCAAATATAAACAATGTCCCCTTCTGAAATGACATCAAGAAAATGTTGTTGATTCAGTGACCACCAAATTTCATTGTTTTCGCTTATATACTGATCCACTTTAAAATCATCAGGATTCCCCTGGAAAATCCAAATATTTTTATGCTTGCTAGTTTTCGATGAAAACTTAATTTTGCTATACCAGTCTATATTCTTAGATTCTTCTATTTGTTTTCTCCACCATACAAAGTCATCATTCTTTCTGTTAATGCCTCATAGTATCCTTTACCAGGCATAAAGTTTTCTGAGCTAATAATAATACCAGTAATTGCAGGTAGTTGATTTTTATACAACCAATCTGCTAGTTCTCCTAACCCTTGAACCCTGAGGGTTTGACCAAAAGTTTGTCCATTTAACTGAAGACCAAGTTCGTTATGTACTTTTTTATACGAAAGATAGGTATATGAGTCTCCAGTATTTATACTTGGTAAACGTTCAACTAAATATTTTAATAGCATTATTGCATTTTCTGACAACACTTAATAACACTCCTCATGTTGGATAATTGGACGATTCTGTGTTTATCGCTCCATAAATTACTTAATAATTATTTTTATACTAGATTTCGACAACTCTATTATACAGAATATATGTAATAAAATGGGTATTCCTTCTTAATAAAAGAAATTTAAATATGCGGAGTAAAACTTCGAAAAATGAATCAAAGTCTACTCTTCTATAAAATATAAATAAGCCTCATTCCTTTCAATAGAATGAGGCTTTCTACATTTCTTTCCTATCTATTTTTTACTGCTACTCGTCCCTTTGTATCAAAGATAAATCTTTTACTTGTTTGTATTTCTTGCGGCAAAACCATGAGATTCGGATATGCCTGTTCGCGCATAATCCCTTTTCTTACAAGAAAAGCATAAATTTCACTTTCAAGTCCCTGTCCGTTGAATTGCTTTACAATAATATGGGCCACCAAGTTTTCAAATGAATTAATTGGACTATCTTCCTTTACAACAACCACTTTTTCATACCGATTATCATGTCTGAACTTTTTTATTTGACGATATCCACATCGCTCTAATAAACTCTTTAGCAAGACGGAGTTCCAGAAAAAAACAACTGGTGGAAGAATATGCTCATACCCCTTTAGATGACTAATGGATAAATAGGGTTCCTTACCCATTTTTTCAGCTGCAAGTTCTTTTAATTTTACGAGTGTTGAATTATGAAATGAAAAGTTTTTAGCGTTATAGAGCTTGTCTATATCAATCTCAATAAATAATCCTTCCGAAATAAGGCCATTAATAAGAGAAGCTGAATGCCATTCCTTGTAGCCATAATTTTTTGCAAACTGATGAATTTCGTGTTTGTTTACTTGTTTTGGAAACTTCGTGGTTATGGTCTTTATAACGTTTTCAGAATTAGGACCTACTATCTTTTTAGAAATCTCTTTTGTCATCTCTTTTTTATAAATGTTAAAGGTATTTCCTTTACCAACCGTAAACTTGTTGCTAAGAAAATGCTTCACTATGGAATAAAGGTGGATTTTGTTATTGATATTTAGATGCTTAAGAGATTCTTCAAACTCTTCATATAGCTCTTTAACATTCATCGATTCTCTCTTACTAAATTCCTTATTTAAGTAGGCCTCTATTTCTTCTATTAATTCATTATAGATAGTTTCGTCATCAAAGTACTCAAATGTAGATGAATCCACAAGTAAAAATGTTTCAACATTCCTTAGCATATTTTCCAATGATTTGATGTTATTTCCTAATTCAAATTCCAAATGAATTTTTGCTATATCTTGAAGATAGGTGAAGCTATTCTCATCGAATGGAAGTGGTCCTTGAATATAGTTTTTATACAAATAGCTGATTGCATCAAGAGTAGAGAGTTTATTACGTGAATAGATTTCACCATAATTTTTGTAATCCCCAGCGTCAAGTATGTTATGAACCAGATCTAGTGATGGATTTACTATTCCCGCAACTGTATCTAGGCATTTAAATCCTTCCCTTTTTGGTATGTTTTAATGCTAGTGAAACCACAAGAACTGCTCCTGTGGTCCACTAGATAACTACTAACTTCTCAAAAATTTTTATTTAACCGGAGTTAATTCCACTGATTCGTGTGTTTCAATGATGTCACCGTCATCGCAGAAAAATGTATAGTCACCAGCACCAATTCCTCCTGCATTTCCAAGGATTGTATTTACCTTTGCAGTTCCATTGCCTGCATCATAGACGAAGAAGTTTGATCCACGTCCTAATGCGTGAGCAATATATCTACCCGCAGGGATATCCTTGCCTACCACATATTGTCCTGAACCTAATTTCTTTGGTGCTCCTTCCGCTTTTTGTAGCTGCCCTGTTGCGGATGCTAACTTAGCTTGAGTATCTTTTAACTGTGCTTGAACATCCGATAGACCTTTCTTGGCTTCAGCCAGCTTAGCATCGATATCTTTACGACCTTCTGCAAGTTCTTGATCGAGTGTACCTTTGATATCTTTTAACTTTGCCTCAGTAGCTGCTAGTTCTTTTACTGCTGAATCCTTTTTACTGATGATTGCTTCTGATTCATCCCTATAATTTTTCATTGATGATAGTTCTTTCTTCAATTTTCCAATCTCTTTATCTAGCTCTGCTACATCCATTTTTTTATCATGAACTGTTGCCTCAGCGCCACTTGATCCTATTCCTGTTCCAATAAATAGTAAGACGAACGCACCTATAATCATTCCTGCTATCTTTACATACTTTTTCACAGTAACTCCCCCTATTTGTATACTGAATTTGCCTTACAAACTGAAGTATACTAAAAAGGGTGTGCCAAAAATAGCACACCTTCTAGGAATATAAATGATTCATTTTCTGCACTTCTTCTTTCATTTGCTGAACCAAGGAAGGCGGGGATACGATTTTCGCTTTGCTTCCCCACCCTCGGAGCCAATTGTAAAAGCCTTCGCCAACAATCACTTTTGTTTTTAGAATAAAGGTATTTTCGTCCACCTTTTCGATATCAGCGTCCAACCCGAATTTATCTATAATTGGATTGATTAGACCTTTATCTCTAAACTCAATCTCCACCCATTCCCCTTTACCAGAAAACATGTGAAAATTAATATGCAAATATTCGTCGATATTATAATCCTTGCTTCTGTAGCGCTGTTCTAATACCTTAACATCTCTCATTTTATCAACTCGATAATTACTTAGGCCTTCCTTATTCTCTTTTTGGCCAATTAAGTAATAAAAGCCTTGATCCCAAATGAGGCCATATGGGTGGTAAACATATTCTTGACCGTTCCGGTTTAACTCAAAGGTAAGATCGATAGTATACTTTCCATATGTGAATGTAATGACTTTTTTCTCTTCAATAGCGCGGTGTAATTGATCAATATACACCTTTGTTAAATGGTAGATATGATTCATTGATTTGTTGTACTTAATGGGACTCGGCAAGGTTTTGGCTATATGATTACTAGTAAGCTGATTTAGCTTCTTGATAATATTTTTGGCCTGTTCCTCCGTCACAAATCGTGCTGAAAGAATCGCATCCACTAGCATTCGCAGCTCATACGTTTCAAATAACCTGGATTGATGACTGTAGACGATTTTGCCGTACTTTTCTTGTTCAGGGATGAGTTCAAACCCGCTTTCATTTAAAGAATCAATATACCGTTTAATTCTCTTTTTATCGATAGGTTCATCTGTAGCTAAGGAAAGCTGCAGTTTTTCAATTAACTCTGTCACCGCTAATTTATGTTCTTCGTCTGTTTCTTCAAAGAAAATTTTTTTAAGGGCAAGAATCTTGGTTGTATTCGATACCTCAGCCAATCAACGTTACCCCCTTTTTTAAACTAGCCATTTCATAAATGGCCGAGAGCAGCTGTTGTTCATAATTAAAATCATAGTCGACTTCGTATACTCCTTGTCCTTCATCACGTAAGAAGACCAAGGACATTTTGTCTATTTGGACCTGATTTTGTTTTTCATAAGCCATTTTGTATAAATAAAGCTGTGGCCTATAATAGGTCATCAACTCTTCCACATTGTCTTTGATTCGGTTGGTTTTAAGGTC
This sequence comes from Neobacillus sp. Soil_C_43, assembly GCF_057656715.1. Lineage (NCBI taxonomy): Bacteria > Bacillati > Bacillota > Bacilli > Caryophanales > Bacillaceae > Neobacillus > Neobacillus sp. Soil_C_43. The sequence continues at coordinate 224,307 of NZ_JBDGJV010000002.1, read as the reverse complement.
CAGTACTTCCAATTGACCATCCTTACGCACGACCTTGTCAATTTCTCCAATAATATGGATCCCATTGATATCCAGCACAAATTCCCATTCATTCTCAAGTGGCTGCCCAAAATCTTTGTTTTGGTAAGACTGGATCAAAGATTTTACCTTGTTTAGATAGGTTACTTTATCAACGATCTCAGTAAAAGCCTCCTGATAGGCATCTTTTTCAGTATAGCCTTTATCAAGGAGCTCGCAGATTCGATGGACTAGAGTTCCTAATGTCCGAGGATCCACGTGATTTTGTACATCAGCCTCTTCTAACTTTTCATCAATCGTGAATTCATCAGAATCCTTCAGCCACATCTCATCCAGCTTTAACAAATGCTTCTCCAGAAAGCCTTCTGGATCGGCCAAATAGCTCATGACTTCAGAAACGGAGAAACTGACGGGGATGGTTCTATCTACCTTCACTTTTGGACCATCATAGATTTCCTTGAATTCTTGAAGTACCTTTTGATCTTCGATTCCTTCTTTTATTTGAACATAATCCGCTAACTGGGCGCTATTTTTTAAGGCTTCCTCTAACAAGCCGTACCATGTATTCTTATTCCCTTTATCCGTAGAAGTTAAAATTAATAAATCCCGTGCACGCGTCAAAGCCACATAATATAACCGCTTCGATTCTTCCACTGCTTGGTCGCCTGAAAGTCCTTGAATCAGTTTAAAATTGGGCGAGGAGAACTCATTTGGATCGGCCAGAAGGTCGGTTTCGTCCTCCACCTTGATTTTTACAGCTAGTCCTTCCTCCACATCATACCGAAACGGCAACTTTTCATACTGCATTCCTTTAGACAGGTTGGGAACAAAGACAACCGGAAACTCAAGACCCTTCGAACCATGCACGGTCATGACATGAACGAAGTTACCTCCCGTTAGCTCTACCTCGGCATCCCCTTCCTTTTTCGAAAGGTCTGCTAAAATGGAGATTTTCGAAAGCATGTCATCCATTGATACGGCCTTTATATTATTGATATTCTCAATAAGTTTTTCGACGTTCTTCAATCTCATGAGATTGTTCTTTTGCAAAAGCAGGACCTTTTTTAACCCGCTGTTTTCATATAGATGAAACAGCTGCGAACGATTGTTCACGGTCCAGTAGAACGGAGTCCATGTCTCATATAGTTTGCAGAATTTCTCCAGCTTCGTTTGAAGTGCAGGGCTATCAAGGTTATGAAAATGCTTTTCATAGATAAAGGAAGCGAAATTCCACTGGTCGCCTTGTTCATGTCGAATCTCTAGGAATTCCTCCATGGTCACACCAAAGAGCGGGCCTCTTAACACGGCCATCATGTAAAGCGGTTCATATGGCTTATTTACCCACTGAAGAAGGCTTAGGAAGTCCACTACTTCTTGCCGCTCATAAAAGCCTAAACCACCATAAACGTTATAAGGGATATCATAATTCTTTAAGGCTAGTTCAAGTGATGTCAGGTTGGTACGAGAAGCCATGAGTACAGCCATATCCCGCCACTCGACAGGCCGCCATACCTCTTGGTCCTTATCGAAGATTTCCTTTTTTTCTTTTATTAGCTGCACCATTCTTCTAGCCATCATCACGTATTGATTCTGGTGCTGGGTCTGATCCTGGTCCTCGCTTACCTTTATATATTCAACCCGGTTCTCCCTCTCAGGTTCGGTCTGGCGAAATGCGGTCATCGGAGAATATTCCGTTTTGAAGGATGGGATCACTTCGCCTGCCACAACTCCCATTAGGTTTTTTTGCTCAAATAATAAATTGACAAAGCGAATAATCGAATCACAGGTACGGTAATTGATATTCATATCAATAAAGGAAAAGCTGCTGTCTTCTTTTGCTTCATGTATTAACCTGTTAAAAATTTGAACATCCGCTCCGCGAAAGCGGTAAATGGATTGCTTCCCATCCCCAACAATAAAGCGATAACTAGGGTTTATTTTTTCAATCATCCGTAGCTGCAGCTGATTCGTATCCTGCATTTCATCAACTAGGAAGTGCTTATAGAAGGAAGAGTAGTAGTTTTGAATGTTTGGGTTGCTCATCAGCTTGATCGCCTTTTGCTGTAGATCAGAGAAATCCAGAAAAGCCGATTCGCGTTTTTTCTGCTCATACACTTCATCAAAAGTAACCAAGAAATCTTGGAAATCCAAAAGTACAGGTTCCACCACATCATTATGCTGAAGTTCATAATAGGACCATAATTCACGAACCTGCAGCCAATTTTGTAATAAATCATAAAACTGTCGATTTTGTTCAGCTATTTTTACTGGAACCTTATTCTTTACTGAAGATTCCAATGCCATTTTAAGGCTGTTAAATAAAAGTTCACCACACAGTCCCTCTTGGTAAATGGCCTTTAGAGTGTTAAATAGGGTAGTGATGGCCTTTGTGTACTTAGAAGGATCAGGATTGGATTCGAAAAATTGATAAAAGTCTTGTTCAAATGCATCCAAACTTGTGCGCCAAGAGTAAATCAAACCTTCTACATGTAAACTATCCCTTAGCGACCCGTTCATTTCATATTCTCTTATCTTCCCGTATACGGAAAAAAGACTTTCCTCAAGAGACCATCTGTTAGTAGCCTTAAACAATGCCTGCCACTTCTGATATTGCTCTGCTTCTTCAAGCAAATCTGAATAAATTTCCGTTTTCAACAGCTTACTTTGAACATCATCTAGCACCTGAACATTTGGGTAAATGTCTGCCTCTAGTGAATTTTCCTGAACGATTCGCTGACAAAAACTGTGAAAGGTGGAAATAATCGCTGTATCTAAGCTTTCAATTTGCTTTTTCCAGTAGGAACGAGCGGCTTCCGGATGTTCGGGATATTCCGTCTCTGCCTTTTGCAGCTTTTCTAATAACCTTTTTCGAATCCGACTCTTCATTTCAAGTGCTGCATCTTCCGTAAAAGTAAGTGTTACGATTTCACTTACTTCTGCGCCTATCTCTTTATTCACGTCTAGTCCCATTTCGCTTTGGAACTTCCCTTCGCATAAACGGACATAGCGTTCGGTTAATACTCTGGTTTTGCCGGAACCTGCCCCAGCAGACACCACGATTAAAGGTTCTTCCCCAAAAATGGCCTTTCCTTGTTCGGTATTGAAATTCATATCCTTCCCCCCTTTTAGAAATCTTGTTGTTCCTTAGTTACTCGGCATATCGATTTAAAGCTGCAATACGTACACGATTCAGCGGAATAAGGTCTGACTGAGAAATCGGTGAAGGTTCCTTGCCAAAGCCGTTCAATTAATTCTGGGATATTGAATTGCTGCTTTAGTGATTCACTGTCGAGTGTCATAATATTTGTTTTGACCTTTTCGTTTGCAAATCGTTCCTTGTGTTCTTCATTTTTCCAAACCATATTGGTCTTTCGATGGTGAGGGGTCTTAATGGAGATGTACCCGCCGCCAATTGTCTCTCTGTTCATATATTCTTGATATTTTCCGTGTTTGAACTCATGTTCAAGTGCCATCATATATAACGGAATTTGTAATAATAAGCCCTCTGGTACTTTATTTTCAAAATCCAATTCCTTATCACTAGACTTATAGTCATAAATAACGAAGCCATGTTCATCCAAATCGACACGGTCAATTTTCCCCGTAAGAGTTAGGACCTTTTGATTACCCATCTCGATGGTAAGCGTGACCGACTCCTCCAATTTAAAAATCATCATGTTCGCCAACTGTTCATTTTCCCAAAAACGGAATCTTTCAGCCGCCAGCCATTTTCTTAGCTTATTCCACCATTCTTCTTTTTCTTTATTAAGCGTAGGCATCGGAATTTCCGGATGTTTTTGTTGAACGGTTTCCCATTCTTCTTCAAAAATCTCAGCTAATTTTTCTTCATCCTTTCCTTCGAAAAAGGAATGTAACTCACTAAAAGGTTTGCCTTGTGCTGTTTGATAAAATGTTTCAATCAATCGATGAAGCATGTTACCTGTTTCAATTGGGTCAACCTTCCACTGTTTTTCTAGCGGATCTTGAACCTTCAGTAATTTTTCTAAACCAAATTTAAAGGAACAACTGGCATAGCTCTCCAGCCTTGTTATGGATATTCTTTCTGATGAGAGTCTTTCTTCCCATTTGCTCGAAATCAATTCTTCTCCTGTTTGTAAATATTCAAGGTTTTTCCTATACTCCTCTAATCGTGGAGGCCAATCTCTTAATTCTTTTCCAATCCCCGTATGATAGGATAGTTTTTCTTCGTATTCATCCTCGGTTAGATAGCTATCCCCTTCAAGTCTTGAGATAGTTGAATAACTAGCGGTTGTATTTGATATGTCCATTAAGTATTTAGATGGTAATTGCGGTTGATGCGGATTCATCCCTTCTACAAAGGAGAAATATAAGTGATGAGCGATATATTTTAATTGGGTAAAGGATGCGTCCTCCTTTTTCCGAAAATAATCCGATAAAGGTAATGGAAATGGACTAGTCAGGCTCTCCACATATCGTTCCTGAAAATAACCTCTTAAACTTGTTTGTTTAGGAAACTCTCCTTCATTGAGCCCAAGTACAAAAAGATGACTACCTTTAAATAGAGCCACGTCACGGAAGGAATATAATTCGATCCCATCCGTCGGTTTCCTGTCAATATAAAGCGATTCTTCATTTAGCTTTTGAAGGAGCTTGCTTCTAAATGTTTCTAACTGGATGGTCACCTCTAAAACAGGCTGTGATTCAATCGTGTGTTTCACAATTTCCTTCACAAGCTGATATCCACGCATTTCCAATGCTGCTTTAGTAAGTGACGAAGGTGTTCTAGCTTGAATGATCTTTTTCCAAATGGTTGGCAGCGGCAGTTCTTCAAGAAAATGAAGCACATTCTTCATATAAGAAGCTACCGTATCCTCCTCTGGTAAGCTGGCTTGGAATTGACTAACTAACCCCAATATGGAACCGATCTCATCCTGACCTAATTCACCTGTTCGGATAAAGGATTCTTTGACTGTGTTAAATTCAATGGCTGATAGGAGGCAAAGCTTTGAGATCGTATCAACGAGATGGAGCTTGTCCCATTTCGATACCCATTCTTGTTTTTCAAGTACTTGTTGCAAAAACGGAAGGAAATTTGTTTCTTCAAGTCGTGTTTTCTTTGCCCGTTTTAGAGGCACTTGTTTTTGTACACTAATCCGTTCTAACTCAGGTAAATAGGAACTCTCATTAGCGAGCACGATTCCGAATTGGCTATAGTTCCCCGTGTCCTTTATTTGTCCAATGGTCTCTATTACTCCATGAATCTCTTCCTCGATGGTGGTTGCACCGGTCACACTGGTGTTCTGGCAAACGACATCTAGCGCTGGAATGTTTTCCTGTGAGACTTGAATGCCCAGATTTCTTAATGTAGATACGGTTTCATGGATGATCTCTGTATCTAATGCAGGTAAGTAGATCGTACATGGGACTGAAGCATTTACTAGATACTCAATGAAAAGATACTGGACAGGACTAAAATCGAAATATCCATCAATGACCACATGGCTAAGAGGGAATTCCTGTATGGCTGTTTCCACCGCCTTAAGGATACGGTTTTCCAGATCAAATAGCCCTTTTTGGTCCCGATATTCCTGTTCATATGTATAAAAAGCTTCAACAAGCGCTTTTAATGGTTTCGGCGTTTCCTCTACCTTTAACCCCAGGCGCTTTAATTGTCCATAACTATCCGCATACGCTTGTGCTTTTTGAGAACGTTCTTTTTCTGATAAGTGATGGTCCGTTCGATTGATTATGTCGTAAAAAATCAATACTCGATCCTCATCCGAGATCGAAGTAAACTCTACCTTCGCCGTTTTTAAAAGCAGTAGTGATAATTCGTCAAAGGTTTGAAACGAAATTCCTGGCTGCAATTTTCGAGCAGATGAAATCCATTTCACGGAAGGGAGTAAATAATAGAGTGGTTTTTGTTTGCTTGATTGGTAATCAAACCACTGACTTAGGCGTTCTTTTGATGCTATTTCTTTCAATCCGGTAAAAACTAACTCTCCCACACTTATCACCCCTTCTAGGTTATAATACCTACTTTCATTATAGACAAAAAGGTGTACTAAAAATAGTACACCTTTATTTCCTGATGTAAATAATTATTTAATTTTAAGAATCCATACTATATTCAAAATTTGGTCAAATGAGATTAATCAACATCTAATTATTAAGGTAATTAAAATTCTTTCTAATTCAAATTCAGTATAATCTGCACCACTATTTCTCAAAAAATGTGCAGCTTTAATCCTCACTTTTTTAATCCATTCCAACTTTTAATAAATATTTCTGAAATAATATCCTGTTTTTATAGTTTAAAAAATCTTTCTTCAAGTTTTAGTGGATAGAAATTCTCTAATCCATCAGTATGGGTAATCTTCTTTCCTAGTTGTTCACAATTAAAATGCGCCTAATTCAATATAAATAAATAACTGAATCAATCAGTATCTTCATCCACGGTTACCCAAATTTGTTTAAGTGGTAGAGAAGCTTGTATATCATCTGAGAGTTTTGGATAGTTTCGTAATGTTGCGTTAATTAAATCTTCAGAATCCCATAACCGTACTTTGAAAAATTGTTCTCTTGCTTTTTTTCTTGCATCTTGAGTGAAGCCACCTAATGAAACAACAAGTCCATAGGTTGCACCATAACTTGATACCACTCCTAAAAGACCATTTACTACGTCGATTCCAGCTGGTGTTGATGTTGCTTTAACCTGAATACAAATCCTAGGCTCCTCTAATCCAAGAAGTCCTTTACCTGCTAGGACGTCAACTCCACCATCCTTACCTGGTGGTGAAACTGTAGTTGCATAACCCTCTACTTCAAAAATAGCCGCTACTAAGTCTTGAAGTCTGTGACCAGCAAATTGCTGTTCAATAAATGAACGAATTTGATCTTTTCCAAGTGCCTCTAAATCTACTTGCTCAACTTTGTCATCGCCTATGTCATCATTTGTTACGATTGTACCTTTTGATGTTGAAGGTGTTCCGTTTATGTACCTTTGAACAGCATCAGGAATTCGTGTTTCTGCATCATTCCGCTGAATACGACAAACTGTCAAAAAAGCTCCTAATGAATAAAGTAAATCTTGTTTTAGTCTAGTCCTTGGCATATCTTTAGTTAACCACTCTACTTCACGATAGTGACCTGCATCAACACCATATTTAGTTGTAAATTTATATCCACTTTTTACTCTTCCTACTGCAATGGATGGTTCCCTTTTTAATGGAAGTACCACCAAATCTCCTTCCTGAATTTCATTCATAAACCTCCAAACCTGATTCGCTTTATTAAGTCTAGCTTTTGGTTTTTGATTTTGATATATTGATTCAAATAATTTAATAAGTTCATCTCTTGATTTGATTTGAGAAATGTCACCTAATTCTTCCCATCCAATAATTACAATGTTATTGTCCAAACAATGTTGCTCGTGCTCTCCATGACTCCCTGCCCTTACTAGCCAAATAGCCTTGGTCATTATTTTTGTTAAACTCAATATTTCCACATCCTTTTAGTACATTATCTATGAATAAATTTCCCTAATTACAAGGCTACTGATCAAATTAATTTATTCTGTGATTATTTTTATTATTAATTTAAAATTCTCTCCAGATCCTCCAAAGTTTCCCTAAAACTAGTCAAACTAACAGTTTGTATCTCGATATATTTTTCTTTTTCTGGTATTTTCCACTTAGGAAGACTTTTAGTTTCTTCAGTTCTAGGATATAAAAGTATACATTTTTCAGCTTCTTTGTACGAGGTAACATAGGCATACATTTGATATAGATCACTTTGTTGATAAAGTACGCGACCTTCTTGGACAATTTTTTTCCATTTTGTATCCACGATTGTCTGAAAGCCATCTCCACTTATCACAAAATCTGGTTTCAGCTTAATATTTTCCTTACCAGAATGGACATTAATTAAAAGTCTCTTCTCGTCATGCTGAGTGAGAACTTTAATTTTATTTTCGAAAGTCAAGAACTGAAAAGCAGTTTCAATATAAGTTTCAAATAGTTGATTCATTTCAAATAAAAAGGAAAAGCTTTGGCTGTTAAAAAATTTAGAAGTCATCATCTCGTTTTCTATAATCACTTTTGCTATCTTAAATACCTGTTCAAAACGTCGATTTTGTCTTTGAAAGGAAATTGAGCCTAATTGAGACTTTTGTATGACTACATCTGAAACATTTTGGAGCATATCCATTATTAAAAGAGTTTCTGTTTTAAGTGTGTTGTTTGAAATATAAGGAAAAAGTAATTTTAATGCCCTTTTAAGGATTTGATTTAATATAATGTCTTCTTGAAATTCATCAAATTCACAAAAAGCTTTCACAGATAGGAAAGCATTCTTCCTTAAATGTTCATTGAATACCAATCGCCCTTTTAAGGAAGAATTATTTTCCTGTATTAATTTATATTCCTTATAAACTCCCCGTCTAAGTTCCTTTAGTAACATTTCGATATAAACCCTTGCAAAGACATGGAATAGATCGGACTTAGCAAGCTGACTATACGTTGATTCATGCAATGAAATTGGTAAGGTGCGTGATCTACTTAACATGTTTAATAGACCAATGCGATTTTCCTCTTCAGAATCATGGTTTATTGTAATCTTTGGCAGAATTTCAATCCTTACTGATGACAACTGTATAACTCCCACTAGATTGATAAAGCGCATCTTGTCATAGCCCAATTCTATAAAAGAAAAATACTTTTTATGTGCAAATTGTAATAGCTCATTCCATTCTTCTTGGTTTATATGTTGCCCAAGGAGAAGCCAGTCATAGGCTTCTCTAATGCTAATCATCTTCATTACTCATAAATCCTTTGGATATCACGGAGCTTTATCAGCTTCTTAATTCTATATTTAAGAGGCAAATCTAGTGTTGCAACCATTGCTGAATTCTTAAATAACTGGTGTAAGTTGACTTCTTCACGATAAACGATACAAGCTTCATCCTCAGAAGCTCCAATTCCACCAAGAACTAAACCAATCTTTTCCCAATCATCATAAAAGTACTCCTGCAATAAAGGGACAACTTTATTTAATAAAACATGGAACACATCTTTTTCTGATTCAGCTTGCATGAAGTATGCATGGCCAATCATATGATCGCGATCAAATAACACTTCAATTCTTTTGTTCATTATTTCTAATAGTCTAGGTAAATCAATATTTTCTATCGGCTGTAAAAGGGCTGACTTAGGCATCATCTCCTCAAAAGAGAACCTTCGACGCAATGCCGTATCTAATAGCGAGATTGATCGATCAGCTGTATTCATTGTTCCAATAATAAAAAGGTTAGGTGGCAATATAAATGGTTCCCTGGAATATGGAAGTTTAACTACAGTTTCATTTTGGCCAGTTAATCGCTTATCCTCTTCCAGAAGTGTAATAAGTTCACCAAAAACTTTAGATATATTGGCACGGTTGATTTCATCAATGACAAGTACATATCGATTGGCCGATGAAAAATCAAATTTGTCTTTTTCCAATAGGGCTTTCAGTACTTCCTTTTTTTTACTCGTATAATTATCAGTCGGGATAGTACTCTTTAGACCTTCATATAAGGCTTCTATCACAATCCGCTTTAATGTCCCATCTTTTGATTTAAATCCGCCTTTTCCATCTGATCGCAGCCCTTCAATAAAGTCTTCATATGAAAAACTCTGATGAAAGGTAATAAATTGAACTTGACCTTTATTCGTAAGAGTTTTAAAGTGCTTCTTAACATCAATATCTTCATAGGAACCCTCGATCATTTCTACAGCATTTTTTGCAATATTATATGTTTTTCCTGTACCTGGAGGCCCGTAATAGATTACGTTTAATGGACCACTTGGCAGGTTTTGAATGGTTTTCTCTTGATCCTTAGATACTGGTTCCACTTCTGCTTTAGATCCATTGAACATAATATTGATATGACGTTTCTTATTCACTTCATGGATCTGATTACGAAAGCCACCATAGCCAGGTAAAACTCTCTCTTCAGCCGAAACCCATTCCACTGGAATGATATGACCTAAGAATTCATCAAATTGATACCCGTCTACCGTAGTCGCTTTTATTTTACCAATGGCAGAAATCTTTAATATGTACTTTAAACTTCCATCGTCCTGTCGTTCGGAATATGTAGTTTTAACTCCAACGATATCGCCTTTTTTCATTTTTAAAAATAAAGAAAGAGTCTCTTTTTCCTTTTCATCTCTAATTTCATCAATCAATTGTGGAAACTCATCACTGGTTAAATAGCTGGATAGGTCCGTCTTAAATAAAGGAATAGATATTTCACTTTTTTCTAAAAAGTCAGATAAGTAGTCACGGTCTTCGTATTGATGTTCAATTAACCAATACTGAGTCTGCTCCTTTTCTCCATATCGCTTCCAAATGAATTCACTTAGTTTAACATAGGTCCAATTTTTAAAAGGCTCAATTTCTTTGAGCTTTTTATATTCAAGATATTGTAATAAAATAAAATTTTTTGCCGTTGCATTTATGGTTTCTTCCGAAAGTTCCATTTCCTCTGCAAGGGGTTCTAATACTTTTCGAGCATAAACGTTAAAAAATTTATCGGGAAAATATATGTTTAAAATTTTCAACATGACCATAGGCCATATACGTAATTCATTCACTTTTATCTCTTCCACCCGATCTTCGGAGGCAAGGCGAAGATTGGTAACAATTTGGTCTCTTAATCTAGTAAACTCTGTATCAAGTTCTTCCCCAGTTAACTCTCTTTTCTTTGAAGAAGCTCCCATACAGTAAGCACCATTACTACTACGATAAATACCGAATTTAGAAGCATTACCTCCTCCAATTCCCCCTAGAACTTCTTTTCTCTCAAGCCAATAGATAAAGGCATCTCTTGTTTGGGTATTTGCGTAGTCTTCCACCGATAAATTTGGCAATTGTTCCAAGGGAAACCGTTCAATAAAATGCCTTCTCTTTTCATCACTAGTTCTTATATATTCTTCATCTATCGTAAACTGACTCGCTGCTTGTATTAGGTTTTCTATAGTCATTATTTCAAACCTTTCTATTTTGTTTTTAAAGTTTCAATTAAGTAAGTGACTCTATTATTTTATCAAATTTTTACAATTAATAAATCTCTCTTTTCCAAAGCTAGAAGTTTATCTGAGAAACCATTTTATAAATAATAGCTTTAGCTTCATTCTTATCCTACATCATTAACCATAGCCCTTTATCAGTTTTCCAATCCTTTATCGAAACTTTAAATCTTTCTAAGTTATTCATTGCACTTCGTAAACTAACTCCCCCTCACATAATTTTAAGACGAGAAAAAAGTGTCGCTTCAACGCTGAAACGGCACTTCTTTTCGTAAGTAATTGTACACCCTGGATCTTAATAAGTTCAGGTCATGTATAAATGTTAAATAATAATTGCATAAAAATCATAATATATATATCTTTGGGAAGCATGTGTTTACAACTGTAACCTGTAAGATAGCAGACTACTCATTCATAAATCCGTATCAATTGAATGAAAATAATGTAGTAGAGAAAATCAAAAAAAAGAAAAATAACCGTCGGGAACTATTTAAACTACTATTTCTGCAATCTCATTTCATACGCTCTATCTATAAAGCTAGTAATTTGCTCCAAATTATTTACCCATTCTAACCTAATATAGACTTCACCAGGGGTTAGTCTCGTATGATCAGATTCTTCATACTTATGACCAAGTAAATAATCTAACTCCTTTTGTATTTTCTTAGCTGTTTCTGTGTGGAGTTTTTTCCCTAGATGAAGGACAAAGCATACTTTCCTTGCTTCAGTTATTGTTGCGAATTTATATGATCCTTTTTTACTTACATAGCCTATACAATCTGTTCGAATCCCTTTTTTATATCGAATATGATAATCTTCGACTTCATCCTTATATGAACTTCTTCTATAAATATAATCATCGATTTCTTTAGCTAGCAATCTAGCTTTGCCTGTTTTAAACAAACTATAAAAATACTCTTTTGGTTTGGTAACTAAATTTTGATCGATTTCTCCCTTAACTGCCAATCCATCAGTCACCCAACCAAAATAAAGATTCACTCCATTTAATTGCACTGGGCGGACAATTCCATTCTTCATTGGAGATAAATGGAAGAGTTCCACAAACTCTGCATAGTCTTCATACCATTTACCACTCTCACTAAATGAATGAACTAGCATAAGTGCATTCTTTGCATTAACATTCTTTGCCTCAATTAATGCAGATGCAGCCCTATGTAGTAGTTGGTACCTTTTATTTAGTAAGCTCCCCTCTTGTACACCCAGTAGATTAAGCAAGTAATCCAACCTTATTCTTTTACCATCACTAGGATTATCACCTAACCAGGCTGCTACCGTTTCTCCAAAAGGTTCTGAAACTTTACCTTCCACCATTATCGTTAAAAGTTCGTTATTTGCCTTTGCAAGTACATAAAGATCATTTTGTGAGTTTGTGTTGCCTCCTGGTAAAGAAACTTTATACTCAGGAAACCCATACAATACTTCTACATTGTTAAAAAGAGGAAGCTTACTGTGTTTGAATGCTTTTTCTACACAATATGGTAACCTCCCAGCCTGTTCCCAACAATTAGCTAATTCATAAGCAGAATACCCTTCTTTCCAATGCTTATCTGGATCCGCAAGGAAATCTCTCCAGGAAATTGCCCCATCCGAAGGAACAAAAAATTTGGTCATTTTTTCACCTCTTAGTATTTTTGAAGAATTGTTATTCTATTTCTATAAATTAATAATTTTTTGAAGAAAGATAGTGTTCAATCGTCTTCTTATATGTTTTCCAATCCTTATAACGTTCTTGTACTTTCCCTTCCAGAACTGAATCAATATGTTTTTCCTCTTTATAAATCCCATCACGACGCATGTTTTCAAGTCTATTAATATACTGTTTCACTGATATATCCTTTAATTTCTTTTCGCCGCTTTTTAACAAATGTTTCTTCATTAAATAATCTTTAAATTCCACAAGTTCACCCCTCCAAACATTTTAAAATTGATAACTTCCATTAGATAACGAAATGGAAGTTATATGCGTTCTGCCACAGTTTTCTAGCTAAGCTTTTCAAAAATTAAAACATTACGAGATTTTATTTAATTACTTAACCTCAACTAATAATGCTTGAAAAAGTTTATTCTTTTTACCACCTAATTCAAGATATTGGTTCCAATTCATCTTATATGAATTAGAGAGTAGGATAGGTTTTTCACGACCGGCAGTTGTTCCTTTAGAGGCTTCCTCTTTCCAAGCACATATTCCTTTTACGACGTTTCCATTATGTATATGAAATGCTTCATCAACAGAATTCTGTTTTTTAGGGTATTGCCAATATAAACGATCGTTTGTTATCAATAGTGCGTAACCTTTTATACCAGGTCTGTTTTGTACTATCCTTTCAATTTTTCCAAGGTCCCTTAAGTAATCATATCTAGAAATATCCTGAGCTCCTTGATTTTTCAAGTGAATGTGATTACCTTCATAAACTGTTTGAAGTAAAGCTGTCTTATATCTAACCTCTATCGCCATAATTTCGGTTCCTTTTACTGCCCATATATCTATTTTGTCATTATCTATTGTGCTGTTTAACTGAACTTGGTAGCCGATTTGATGTAAATGATTTGCAATTTTATCTCTTAAATCTCTTTGAGAGGTTGGAATCTCACCCCTTTTAGAAAATGCTAAAAACCATGATGGACTTTCTAGAGAACTACTTAGTTGTTCAGGTTCTATGTCATCGCTATTCATTTGCAAACTCTCTTTAATATTTATTTCACTATCATGTTGGGATTGATTATTATTTACCTGTTGCATTAAGTAAAAAAAGTGACTTCTATTATCTAAGTTTAATTGACTGTATTTTTCCCAACGCATATCATAATTTCCTTTTAAATGAATTGGTACTTCACGACCCTTCATAGTCCCTATCCCTGTCTCTTCTGCCCAAAACAATTGACCACCCAATTGGATTCCATCATGAATACGGAAATTTCTATCAACTGTTTTTATTTCTTGATAAGGGTTTGAGTAATAGGACTTATCGTTTGTAAGAAAAATAAGAATTCCTTCGTCAGCCACACCAGCAGCAACCATTTCCTCTAGCCGTTGTAAATCTTTTAACACATCGTATCTCCCTATGTCTTGGGCACCCTGGTTATTTAAATTAAACTCTTCCCCATCAATTGAACATGTATAAGATAGAGTTTTGTATTTTAGCTCAATAGCATATTTACGTCCCTTATAAATACATAATATATCCAAATACACTTTCCTAGCTGCACCAAACACTTTTGTTTCTAGTCGAATTTTAGAATCCGGATAATATTCTCGAATCTCCCATGCCAATGACTGCTGAAAATCAGCTTCTGCGTGAAAAATTGGTCTCTTTTGAGAAAGAGATTTTAGTACTCTTTTAATATTAAGCATATAAATATTCCCCCCATTTAAAAACATAAGGACCCTTACCTTTTTTATTCAATATTCGACAAAAGGAAAATAAACCCTTTTATAAAAATGAAGCGCATAAAAAAGTTTGGGATACCCTAAGCTAACCCTCCTTTATTAATAAGTTAAGTTAGTTGCACCCAAGGACCGTCCACATGCTACAATAACTTTAATGAAATGGAGGTTATTAAATATGAAAAAAGTAATTATTTATACTCAAGAAACATGCCCGCCTTGCCATGCGGAAAAACTATGGTTCAAAGAAAATGGAATTGAATTTGAAAATAGAGATATACGTATAAACGATCAATTCCTCCAAGAAGTTATTGCACTAGGTGCTGCGGCTACACCAGTAACTATTATTAAAGACGGAGACACTGAGGAAGTGGTCATGGGGTTTGATCAATCGAAGTTGGCTGAACTTTTAGGGATATAAAAAGCTGGCGAACAGTGACTGTCACTGTTCGCCAGTTTTGTCTTTTTGTAATTTTGTTCCCAATTGGAAAATCCCCCAGGACCTTCCTTATTTGATTGAAAGCAGATTATTATTTGTCTCCCCATAACAACTTATCAACCAACTTCATTGCACCTTTTAATCTGTTTTCATAGCTTCCATTTAATAGTTGGTACTCAATGTTATGCTCCTTTAACAATGCCTTTAAGTGGCGATTGTTTTGGTCTCTGACTGTTTCCTCTCCATGCACTCTTAACCCATCATCCACCCATTTCACATCGGGTTCAAGGAATAGCCAAAGGGCGTAATCTTGTAGTTTGGCAATTTCATCGAGCACCGGTTGATGCTCGTCATTGTAAAGATTTGAGTAAAACTGGGTAACGATGGCTTCCGTATCAATAAAAACTAGTTTATTTGCCTGTTCAATAGCCTTAAATTCTTCCATTTTATGACCATAGGCAATCCTTTGATAATCTTCCGAAACTAAGATACCATCACAGCCGCCTAATTCTTCACATAAGGTTCGGCCATATTCAGAAACATAGGTTGTATTGTATATTTTCGCGAGGTTTCTTGTTAGGGTTGATTTCCCGCAGCTTTCTGTACCAACCACTACGATTTTTTTTACAAAATAAGGTCTAACAATAGTAGGGATAAACTCCCAATGCCTAAAAACACCTTCCTTACGAATGGCAGTAGCCGAAATGTTCACATGCGTACGCATCGGGTCAATCAGTATGTGTTTGGAAGTTGGATATAACTCTTTAAAAATATCATTATATCCATTTTCAGAACTAAAGACGTAATCAATCGGCTTTCCTATTTTCTGTTTTATGAGGTGAGCACCTTCTGCCCAGTTGTAGTTGTCAGTATCTTGATCATCTTCAATCGCTATTACTTTTACATGCGGCATATCTTTTGTTAATTGGGAAAGCCAGCGCAATCGAATGTTAGCTGGGATATAATCCATTTTTGTATCCAGGCAGAGCTCACTGTCTCGTATTTCGCTATGTGATAAAATAACGTACAGTTCATCCACCATGGATGAAGCACAGGTGATGGCATACACATGGCCAAGATGTAGTGGAAGGAATTTTCCTCCGATAAATCCAACTGTCATTTACGCCACCTCCTGCACTTGTTTGATCGATAACTTTCTCCAGTTGATATACCCGTAAATGCTGTTTACCAGGAATGCTGACCACATGACTAACATGGAGAAATCATTCCCACCTTGCGTAACGAGAGCAGTTACCCATAGGAAAATGGATAGGACGTTTACAGCAATCCATAATAGCCATTGTTCTGTATAGCGTTTTAACATCAAGATTTGTGCTGCAATCGATAATACATTTGTGGCGGAATCCGTCCAAACAATGTTGCCACCGAGGAATTTTAAGAAGAATCCATATAACACTGTAAGAATTAACATCAATAATATGGTATAAAGCCACCCATTTTTTGTGAGGCCTTTAACGATTACATCTTCGCCTTTCACTCCATGATCGGTTTTGTTCTTTTTCCACAGATAAATCCCGATGAATTGCACTGGGAAGTAAAACAGCGCATTGAGCATTACCTCTCCGTACAAACCATAACCGTAGGCAATATAAGCATAGGTTCCTGTTTGAATGATCCCAAAGTAATAGTTTGATATTTTCCCCTTCGCTACTAAAACCACGCACAGCATTCCGGTTATTGATGAAATTAGGCCGATGAGTGAGTCTTCCCAAGCAAAAAATAAATAGATGTTAACCATAGTGAAGGTAAGCAGCCAGATGATTTCAAATCGTGACCAATTTTTAAATATCCCCATTTTACGCTCTCCCTTAACCTTGTAGTTTATTTCTATAAACAGATACAATCGGTTGTTTCTCATTAAACCGGTAAAGCTGTGCAGGCGTTTTCGAATAGCGATTTGATTTTTTCAGCTTTCCGTTTTCTGATACCGCTTCAATAAACGGTAATGTTGGGGCCTTCCTGAAAAACGCCGCATCTGTCGATATTGATGGATCATCTAAAACGGTTAATAAAACACCTTGTAATTCAGAAAGGACGAACTCTTCCGGGAGAAAGTGCTTTGCCAATGTAGTTAGCGCCATATCCTTACGAATAAACCAAATGGCATCATCAATAATTTTACGATGGTCAAACGCAAGGTCGAGTTCTAGTGCTTCCTCTATTGAAAATAGTTTAATATCTGCAGCATCATATGTTGTTTTACGACTGTTTAAGGCAGATTCCTTCGCAATGACATAATGAGCATTGGAGATGATCCATCCCCTACTATCACGATTGGGTTCATCGTAGACACCAAAATGTTTGATCCGTAAACCACCGACACCTGTTTCCTCGAGTAGCCTACGCTCTGCCGCTTGGAATGCTGTCTCGTCTTGGCGGACAAAACCACCTGGTAATGCCCACTTCCCTGCTTCGACGTTTGGATTGCCTTCATGATCGTGTTCACTTCGTTTAATCAGCATGATTTTCAATGTTTTTCGTGGCGGCTTATACTCACCAATCATCTCAGATGTGATCGTAAATACAGCTATATCGCTGGTATAACCATCTGGAGTTTTAAATTTATTGTTTGTTTCCATTTTTACCACCTCTTTATTTAACATTTTGTTAATTGTTAATTACAATATATTCCTTTACCGCTTGTTTTGTCAACAATATTTTCCATTTGGCCATAGGGACGGTTCTGGTAGTTTTTTAACCATGAAAATGGCGAACAGTGAAAGTCACTGTTCGCCAATCTTAATTACTATTTGTAAATATTTCCTTTATTCCAGTAATCTGTAATAATATGTATATCTATATGTTAACTAAGGGATGATTTTATGTTCATTACTCATATTGAACTAACTAATTTTAAGTGTCACACTAGTTCGAGCTTTACTTTTGGAAAAGTAAATCATTTTTTTGGAGATAATTATGCTGGGAAATCTTCCATTGGAGAGGCTATCGTTTTTTGCCTATACGGTAATACCAAACATGGACATAAATCCTTTGTTAAAGAATATCTCCAAGAAGGAAAAACGTCCATGCGGGTTCAAGTGAAATTACTAGTGAATAATGAGGAATACATAATAGTCAGAACGATGAATTCAAGAGGAACCACAAATGTATTCATTGGAAACGAGGGAGCAGATGAAAAAAGAATAAAAAACCTGATTGGTGATTTCCAATCCTACACTTATTGCTTTTTCCCAGACATTTTTCCTGAAGAAGAAAAGAATACTGCTAGATCCTTCTTAATTGATAAACTCATTCCAAATAAAAAGGATTTAGAAGAGTATGAACGTGAAAAGAACAACCTTCTTAAACAACAAAAAAGAGTTAGTTCTTCTATTACTTTTTACGAGGGACAAAAAGCTGTACTAAAAAAACAACTAGAATCTTTTCCTACTATTCAAAACTTAGACATTACTTTCCCTGAAAATATATTGGTAAAGAAACAACAGCTGAATGAAGAGCTTTTTTCCATCCAAACACAAATTGATAAATTGATTCAAGTAGGGGCTAATCACAAGGCTAATTTGGTTACTTGTAAGGAAAAACTCCAGGAACTTGAGACAGCTGATCAAGCCCCTAAAGAATATTGCCCTACTTGTCATCAAAAGCTTCCTGAAAGTCAACTCCATTCTGTTCGATTAATTGACCAGGAGAAAAAAAGTAAGTTAAATGATGAAATACGAGCATTGGAATTAAAATTAGAGATTGAAAAGCGAGATTACCAGGAATTATCGAGACAAAAAGTTATAATAGAAACAGAGTTAAAGGATCTCGACAACCGCTATCCTCCCCATGAAAAAAATGATATGGCTGTCCAGCAATTAAGCGAAGTAGAAATAAGATTAACTGAACTTAGACAAAAGAAAAATTCATTAGCTAAAGAATTAAATCAGATAAAACATCAGATGGGTGAATTGACCAATAATTATCAAGGTCAGATAAACCAGAACCTAGCAGACACTAGAATTATATTATTTAAGCAGCTAAAAAATGGGGAATTTCGTCCAGATTTCAAGATTACCTATAAGACCAGGCCTTACAGAGTGCTCTCAAATAGTGAAAAAGTAAGGTGTATGCTCGAAATCATTAGAATACTTAATATAAATGCAAATTATCCTATTTTTCTTGATAACCTTGAGAGCATCACCCATCTAAATGCTCCAGAAACTCAAGTTATCACCGCTACAGTAAAAAAAGGAATGCCGCTTACTTTGAAAACTAAAGCTTAGGGTGCTGGCGAACTGTACAGTCACTGTTCGCCAGCAATCCGTTCCGGTCTTGTATAAATATTGGAAGCATGATTGCAGAGAAAACCAACATTTGAAATATGTAGATTTTCGCTGCCCTAAGAGCTAATACGTTCAGAACAATTCCGCATCCTTATTCCACAAGCATTACAACAATATTATGGACAACTCCAAATACAGATGGTTAAACTACTTATGTTATTGCAGGAATAAAATATGTAGTAACAAAATAAAAAAAGCTGATAAACCTCAGCTTCTTTTAAATATGAACATATTTTTCTTCCATGAATTCTTTCAATAACACCATTGCTTTTGATTTGTTTTCCATTTCCAGAATTTCCTTTAATCTTGAAGTTCTTTGCAAAAACTCAGTTGTCATATCAACTAATTCATTATAATACTCACTATCTTCTACCACTTCGGCTGAATAACTCAGAGCTGAAGAATAAGCATTCGCTAATATTGATTTTGGTGATTCAATTGTCATTTTTCAATCCCCCCATTAGGTAATATATATATATTCAATAATTGAGAGGTATTTTCCTTCCAAAACGTTCTTTATAAAGAATTTTTTCTTCGCGTTTTTGATCCTTATACTCCACACCATGCATATTAAGATTTTTCCGAGCACTTTTAATGATAGATCAGCCATTACAGCAGTTAATAGAATTTCTACAATTCAGGAAGTTTTAATATAACCCCGATATCTAGTGTTCATACAATTGTTTACATAATATTATTATCCTTTCAATTTAAGTATTTAAACCTTCATCCTTCCACCACAATCCTCAATAGAAAGTTTTACGGAACTGCCTATTGCTTGAAAAATACTTCTCCTTTTGACATCTGTTTACCTATTGTTTCCACTATATGTTTGATTATCTTCTCTTTTAATCTCCATCTTCTTACCTTCTGTGCTGGGTCTAGACCATTTTCTACTACTATTCTTTTCAAATCTTTCAAATCTAAGGGTTCGAGAAATTCTAATAGGCCATGAGGGCCATCCTTTTGATACATTTCAAAAATATTCATATCGTAGTTTTTTGAGATGGCCTGTGAAGATTTTTTCTTTTTCTTCGTATTTTTTATGTCATTAGATCTTTCATCTAAACAGCTGAGTATACTTTTTGTGAATTCGTCATCTTCTTCAATCTTTTTGGCAATTGTTTTAAATACCTCTGCAATTAGCTTCCTAATATTTGGATCATTATAATCTAACATAGTGACAAAACTCCTCAGTTATTTGCGAAAACGCTTCGAATAGAGAGGACCCTGATGAACCATATTTTTGTTTTAATGTATTTATCCCATCTGCTTCAAAATGAGTCGCATCAGCCGCTTTGGAAGCAAGAGGAATTCTGGTTTCAAAAAGCCTAGGCAACTCTCCAGCAGCTGCTTTTGTTTGCATTTTCATTAAGGTAGTTTGGTGCCTGGTTACGTTGGAGCGATACATGGAAGCGATGATACCAAGGGCTTGAACGTCTGATTCTGTTCTTCTATTAAAACTATTAACGCTTGAAATTATTTGTGGGATTCCGTAAGTAGACAAATGATCAGGAATAGTGGGAATTAGGTAATAATCACTTATATTTAATCCATTTTGTGTGACAAGTCCTAAATTCGGAGGACAATCAATCAAAACGTAATCATAATTTTTTATGTAGTCATTTACAGACCGTTTTAGTACATCAATCGGACGAATTAATGCAGTTTGGCCAATATTAATTAAACGATCCTGAATTTGAACGAAGTCCAAACTTGATGGCAATAAATGCAAATTTGACAATCCTCCATAAAGGTTAGAACATCCTTGTACAACTGAGCTTTCTAAGTCAAAATCGCTGGTATCATCTATCTTGTCTTTAAATAAATGAAATAATGTTCTATTAGAACTATTCCTCAATGCCCATTCATCTTCTCCTATCAAGGAGACCGTCGAGTTTGTTTGTGGGTCCAAATCAATGACTAAGACTTTATACTCTTTTTCAACAACTAAAAACTCAGCCAAGCCAACGGTAAGAGTAGTCTTTCCCACACCCCCTTTAAGGTTAATAATACTTATAACTTTAGACATACTAACTCCCCCATTCTAAGTAGCATGTCATAAATATATTCATAGATATTTTGTCCCATTTCATACAAATATGGAGTTTCTGATAAGACAGTAATTCCATAGGACGAAAAAAAGCACCGCTTCAATTGATGAAACGGCACTTCATTAAGTAAGAGATTGAACACCCTGAACCTCAATACGATCAGGTCGTGTATAAAGTATTTACTGAATGATTGCAGAGAAAACCAACAGTTATAAAATGTAGCTCTTCCGCTAGCATTAGAGCCAATTCGGTCAGAGCTAATTTAGATAGAACAATGCCGCACCCTTTTTCCACAAGCGTGACAACAATGCGAACAGTGACTAGCACTGTTCACCCTGTTCGCTATTTTAATGATTTTATTGTCTGCCATTGTCTGGCCCATTTTATATAAAGAAGTGTTATTCCATTTCATTAACAAGCTGCTTCATTACGTTTAACTCGGAAGAAAGTTCCTTAAACCATTCCTTATCCCCTGTTGATAAGGCCAAGTCTATGAGAAATTCTATTTGTACCTTGTTTGTCACATTCGAAACCGGTAGTCGTTTAACCCGTTTGCTTAAAACTGGGATTGTTTTTCCAATCGTTTCATTATTGTCGCTAGTTACAACCGTTACTTTTACTAATCCTTCAGGAATATTAGGTGACAGTGATTCTATATAACCAATGATTAATTCCCCGTCCCGTGATTCTCCCTTAATCCAATCGCCTGGTTGTAAGATGGTATTAATGGACAACATACGTCTCACCTTCTTTATTTATTCTTAGTTTCATCCAATTAGATATACCCACTAGATAAATCTGTAATTTTTTTTATTACATTTCAATTAAAGAGATCTGCGGTCAAAGCCGCTTACTAACGAGATTGACAACCTCTTTCATGGTATAATCCTTTAAATATTCACCCAGATGTTCTTCCGCACCTAAGAAAATGCTGCATAAAACACTTTGCATATTGGCGCCGACAATACACTCATGATTCGATTCAGGACACTTAGGCTGGAGAGCACCTTCTGAAGTAATCTTATATATATCCCAAAGGTTCACTTTATTTAGATCAAGCGCAAAAATAAATCCTCCGCCAGTTCCCTCTTTGGATTTAATAAATTCATGTTTTTTTAACAAACTCAGCACTTTTCGAATCCGCACTGGATGGACGCCGGCACTTTCTGAAATAGCATCACTTGTTGACATCCGGTCCGGCTGTAGCGCAAGATAAGTCAAACTATGAATGGCAAGGGTAAAATTACTATTCATGTTCTTGCCTCCTAAGAAATGAAACGACACATACCTTAATACTATTGTGTGCATCTTTTCAATATTAATGACGTACTGTAATAGTATACATTACAGATTATCTTGTCAAACATTAGGGTTTTCAAGGTTAGTGACTAATTTAAATATCCCATTGTTTTTTGACTTGTTCCTCGGCTAACCGTTGAATGTTTTCCCATGCTGTATCTTTTTTCACAATAACATTGGTGTTGTAATTTTTTTCTTTATAATTAACAGTTACGAATACTTCGATCATTCCTTTTTCCTCCTTTAAAAAACCATTAATTTGCCGCTTTTTGCAATTCGTTGTACAAGTATGTGCGAACCTTTCGAGGCAGAAAACTACGAATTTCGTCCTCGTTATAGCCCACCTGTAATCTTTTTTCATCCTGAATAATTGGCCGGCGTACCATTTTAGGATTCTCCATTATTAAGGTATAGAGTTCATTTAGCGAAAGAGATTCAATATCTATATTTAATTCCTGAAAAGTTTTTGAATTAGTTGAAATAATTTCGCTAGTCCCCTCTTCCGTTAAGCGAAGAATCGATTTAATCTCATCGACTGTTAGCGGATTAGCTAAAATATTTCTTTCGATATAGTCAATTGGGTGTTCCTCAAGCCAAGCTTTCGCTTTTCGACAAGATGTACAGCTAGGGGTTGTATAAAGAGTTACCATCCTTATTCACTCTCCTTAATATTTGTTGGAAAATATACGGTATAATACCTTACTTGGTTATTGGGTATTTACCCCGAAATTAGGCGATAAAACCTCACAGTTATTATTAAGCTGCTGAGTTATCGCTTCTTTATTAAATGTAATAAAAAAAATTACAGTTTATATACTGTAAATTTAATCGTTACAGTTAAAAATGTCAACAGTAAAATTTATAATATTTTTATTTAGTTTTTTAAATTCTTCTTTTTTAACATACATTAACTAAATACTTGAAACTGATTTTTATAATCCGTTTGATTTGCTCCACTATTGGATCAATGCTATTATTTTTCATACAAACTTCATAAGGGAATGATTTTTATGGTAAAAGAAATAATCTTAAATGATACATCGATTCATGTAGACCATTATAAAGAAGAGACAGACGATGGTTTACATAATATTATTATTATTTTCAAAGTGACGAGTGAGAAATATCATGACATTACGACACTGTTATACGAAGGCGTCTTTGATGTAAACGTTCCTGAAAGAGGTTTAGCGTTTAGAGGAAAAATTCAGCAATATTCCACTTCCATTACAAACTTATATGAAAAAGAACAGGTTGGAGATTTTACATTATCATTGCGCGAAGTGAAAAATTAAGAAAGAAGGCATAGATTAGTGAAATTAAGTATATTAGATCAGTCACCCATCTCTTCTGATCAAACTGCTAGTGATGCGTTGAATGAATCTGTGAAGCTAGCGCAAGCTGGTGAAGCGCTAGGGTATTCGCGGTATTGGATTGCCGAACATCATGATCTTACTGGACTTGCCTGCTCTGCCCCTGAAGTGATGCTTAGTTATATTGGAGTCCATACAAAACAGATCCGGATCGGCTCCGGGGCTGTCTTATTGCCGCATTATAAACCCTATAAAGTGGCAGAAGTTTACAATATGCTGGCTACATTATTTCCGGATCGCATCGATATTGGCATTGGCCGTGCACCCGGCGGTTCTGCTGAAGCCACTAATGCCTTATCAGATAACTTTTTACAACAGGTATGGAAAATGCCAAATTTAGTGGAAGAACTGCTTCATTTTCTCCATGATGATTTTCCTGAAGATCATGAGTTTTCAAAAATCACGGCCTCGCCAATGCCACAAGTGCCACCAATGCCGTGGATCCTTGGCACAAGTAAAAAAAGTGCTTTACTTGCAGCTAAAAATGGTTTGGCTTATGCATTTGGTCAGTTTATGAGCGAAAATAACGGAGCCGCTATCATTGAACAATATTTAGATGCATTTGAACCAAAGAAACACGGTCCATTTCCTCAAGTATTGTTAACAGTTTCCGCGATTTGTGCAGAAACTACGGAAAAAGCAGAAGAGATTGCGTTGAGTTCACTTATTTGGGCCATTCAAAAAGATAAAGGTGAAGGCAAATATGTTCCTTCTATGGAAGAAGCTAAGAATTATGAACTTAATGAAAAAGAAAGAGAAAAATTAGTGCAAATGAAACAAAATATGATTGTGGGCAATCCGCAAGAGGTCGGTAAGAAACTTTATCAGTTACAAGCTGAATTTAAGACGGATGAAATCATGTTGGTGACGATTACTCACTCTCCGAAGGACCGCATGGAATCTTATAGACTAATTGCAGCAGAAGTGCTTTCATAATTTTTAATAAAAACAATTTTTTCAAATTAGTTATAACCCCCTCATAATTTGGAAACATAAGGGGGTTTTTACATTTCATTCTATAATGCTAATTGCCACTAAAATTTCATTGAGAAGTTTAGCCTTCCGTTTTTTCATAAGATAGTGTCACTAGAATGCATCACTGCTCTCTAATCAACAAAAACGCCCCAACCATCGGAATAACCACCATATGGTTTACTTAAATCGTCTAATTCCTTCTGGATCTTAATTATTTGATTATAATTTAATACCATTCTTTGAGAACAACTACATGCCCACTCATCCGTTTCGTCATCTTGTTCTAAGAAACAATTGTAGCCTTCTCCTTTAAGTACTTGCGATAATTTTTCACCGGTGGCTTGATCCGGTACCGCTACAAAAAATTCGACAGATTGGGGTTTCTTAAAATTCACTCCATCTTTAAATAGACTTTGCAATGCCTGTCCATCAGCATCATTTGGAAATTTCATTGTTTTCCTCCATATTCTAGTACATACAATGGTGTCATTGTAATTCAATTATTTCTTTTTTACTAATGATCGTTTTAAGATTTTATAGATTTGGTGAACGATTCTTCTAGTAGTGACCGGCACTATTTTACTTATTAAGAAGACCTAAAAAGGAACAAATAGTTAAGATTCCTTTATCAAAGTTTTCTAGGTTAAAGTGTTCGTTTGGTGCATGAAGATTTTCGTCTGGCAAACCAAATCCCATTAAGACAACAGGCGCATGTAGGGAATGACTGAAATCCGATACAATTGGAATCGAACCACCTTCTCTTTTGTAAACAGGCGCTTTCCCATATACGGTTTCATATGCTGCTGCCGCTTTTTGAATCATCGGACTATCAATCGGCGTTAAAAATGGATTACCCGTATCTTGCAAGGTCACATTCACCGTGCATCCTTTTGGTGCATGTTCTTCCAGGTGCTTTTTAATTAATCCCTGAATTTTTACCGGGTTTTGATTATGGACAAGACGGCAGGTAATTTTCGCATGGGCCTCGTTCGGGATGACTGTTTTTGTCCCTTCTCCCTGAAATCCTCCCCATAACCCATTTATTTCTAATGTTGGACGTGAATTAATTCTTTCAGAATAAGGAAAATCGTTCTTTTCTCCTCCCGTTAATTCCGTTAACCCTAATGTTTGTTTTAGCTTCTCTTCATTGAAATCTAATGCTTTAATTTGTTCCTTTTCAAATTCGGTGAGTTCCACTACATCATCATAGAAATGTTCAACCTTTACTTTTCCGTTTTCGTCATGAAGTGTAGAAAGAAGCTTTACCAATAGATGGTTGGCATTTTGAACTCCACCGCCATACATGCCGGAATGCAAATCAGAGTTAGCGGTTTTTAGTGAAAATTCTAATGCACAAAGACCTCTTAAAGAATAGGTAATCGCAGGTACGCCCCTGTCCCACATATCTGAATCAGAAATGACAACTACATCACAGGCTAATTTCTCTTTGTTTTCGGCTAAAAATGGCGGAAGATGAGGACTTCCGATTTCTTCTTCCCCTTCTATACAAAATTTAACGTTTACTGGTAATTTACCTTCTGATTTTAATAATGTTTCCACTGCTTTTATATGTAAGAATGTTTGGCCCTTGTCGTCAGTTGCCCCTCTTGCATAAATCTTTTGATCACGAATCGTCGGTTCAAATGGAGGCGTTTCCCATAGATGAACAGGATCAACAGGCTGCACGTCGTAATGCCCATATACTAAGACGGTTGGGGCATTTTCTTGATGAAGCCAGTCGGCATACACAATAGGATGACCTTTAGTCTGGATGATTTCAACGTGTTCCATTCCAATGGATTCTAGCTTTTTGGCAATCCAAGACGCTGCTTTTTGAATATCCTCTTTATGCTCGGATAAAGAGCTAATGCTTGGAATTCTTAGTAAATCTTTTAATTCCTCGACATTTTGAGTATGTTCACTGGATACTAATTCTGATAATTGACTCATGTTCTCACCTTTTCTCGTTTATTTTCAATTGAATTGACTTTAGATGTTATGTATTCTTTGGTCTCTTTTAGTTTGAACAAAAACCATTTATTTTTCCAGTAATTAATTAAATATTTTCAATGATATTGCTTTGGTTGAACACCACAGGAACATTTTACTTCCTCTTTTTATTTAGATAAACTCCAATTAAAATAAGAGACGCATTTAAGGTTACAGATGATAAACTAAACTGTTTTCGAGTTTTACTCTTTATCTTTACGATTTTTATACTAGGATTCGTTTTAGCTGCAGATTCCTGTTTTTGATTAAGTGTTTTGTCATGTGCTTCATTAAAAAATAAATTGTCATACCTCTTTCTTTTTTCACCATTTTTAAGAACTTCATATGCTTCTCTCACTCTTTTAAACTGTTCAGCATTCCCTTTTACTTTATCTGGATGTACTTCCTTTACCTTTTTTCGATAAGCTTCTTTAATCTCAAAAAATGTTGCATCATAGGGTACATCTAAAATACGATAGTAATTACCAATGGATCCCATGATTTCCACCCTCTTTCGGTTTAAATAGCTTTATCTTCCGTTTTAATCTTTCCAAAATAGTATTCTTGTTTTATATTAAATATTCGTATTTTAAGACCAGGACCAAAGGGATTGTTCTGGTGGTTTTTTAGACATTAAATGGGCGATAAGAATAAAAATAACAAAAACAAGTGTCAGGCACTATGTGGTGCCTGACACTTGTCAACCTTGGTTGGTGGGACGGATAATGATTTCGTTAACGGCAACGGAAGGTGGTTGCGAAAGTGCGAAATATACAGCATTGGCGATGTCTTCGCTTTTAATAGAAGGGAGGTCGGGATTCTCAAATATAGGTCTTACTTCAGCATCCGCTATTAAGTCAGGAAGCTCGGTATCAACGACTCCGGGTGAAATGGTCGTTGTTCTGATTTGTGTTTTTACCAATTCTTTTGCTAATCCTTCCATGATGACCCTTGCTGCAAACTTTGTTGCACAATAAACAGTCCCTGATGGAAAAATGCCATGACCGGCTACCGAAGACGTCGTGATGATGTGACCGCTATTTCTTTCCAACATATGTGGGAGGACCGCACCCACACCATGTAGTACTCCTTTAATATTGACATCAATCATTTGATCCCATTCTTCTACTCTACCGTTTTTCATATAAGAAAGAGGCATAATACCTGCGTTATTAAAGAGCACATCAATTTGGCCGTAGGTTTCAAGAGTAAATGACACTAACTCCTCCACATTTTTTCGAGAGGTTACATCGGTCACTTTATAGACGGCACTTCCACCTAATGATCTGATTTCCTCCGCCAATTCTACTAACCGAGCTTCCCTTCTAGCAGCTAAAACAACCTTGGCACCTTCCTGCGCTAGTTTTTTCGCTGTTGACCTGCCAATCCCACTGCTTGCCCCTGTTATAATAACAACTTTGTTATTGAGTTCAGACATGCTCCCCACTCCTATTCTTCACTAAAGATATTAGTTGTTCGCTATCCAAGATCGCTTGTTTCAATAAATAATTGACCTTATTGATTTGTCGATTAATCGAGGTTCTCAATAAGTAGAATTCATGTGAATTTTCTTCTACCTCTGAAAGCTTATAGATGGATGACAGCATCGGAATCGGCAGCATTCCTGCAGCCGCATCATGCTCAAAGCGATCCACCCCCACATAATTTAGTGGGATGAGAGAACGGGATATAGCCAACAAATGTTTATTTACTTGTTTAGTAGATTCAACCGTGTAACTTCCCTTTTCTTTTAAAAGTTGAAACTCTTCAAGTACCTTTTCCAGCTTGTTTAAGCGCTCCATAGTGATATCCAGGCTGATTCGGTTTCCAGCAGCTTCCTGATAGTCTGCTATGATTTGCTTTAATTCGTTTGCTGCTGCCAGTTGATTGATTGGTAGAATAGAATCGGTCAACACTTTAAAAATCGAAAGCGCGTAAATCTCACAATCACGCTTTAAGACAACTGGGTCAATTTTATCAATCGTGTCTTCAACCGTATGCCACCACCAGCCAAAGCCGCCTGCTTTCTTCCCGTGGAAAACCTTAAACACCTTCTGTGATTTAGGATCATCGGATAGTTCTTGTTCTGACATTCCCATAAACAATGATGGAACACCAGCTCCCCAGAAGGACTGATCAGCATATTTCCCATAACGGCTTCCTATAAATTCTTGTCCTGCAACCTGTTTGACATAATGGGTAGCAATGTCTTTTGTTTCAGCCATACAGTTACTTTCACTTAGAATGGAAGCTCCCTTTCCCCCAACGGAATCAATATAAAAATACATGACACAGTTTTCATGGATGTCTTCCCAATGCTGGTCGGCATAGGCCTGGGATCCAGCGTACCTGCCATGAGAATGCCCGGACCAAAAGGCAAATCTTATGGACCGTTTTAAATGTGTATGGAATTTAGAAAGAACTCTCGCCACCTCGAGCATAGTGGCATTTGCGGATCCATTATCCATCGCCCCGTAATGCCAGGAATCGATATGGCCACTGAATAGGACGAAATGGTCAGGCTCAATACTACTCTTTATTTCTGCTGTTAACGTTGGGATCGGTGTCCATTTTGTTTCAACGGATGTATGTAATTCTACTTGGTTCATTCCGCTTTCAATTAACTGACGCAACTTTAATCCATCCGCATCATTGATAGAAATAACCGGAATCTCCGGCATCTGGTCGATGTTTGTTTCTGATGGACTCCCCCAAACCGTAGAGACAATCATTTCGTGTGTTAGAGGACCATTGATAAAAATAACAGCAGCAGCACCGGCTTTTTCTAATTCTTTTAAAATAAATGGAGATGCAATACCTTCAACAATTGGAATGCTTGCTTTTTCTACTGAATGAGTATCATTGGAAAATTCCCCTAGATAAACTGGTTTTCCCACTATTCCTTCTTTTGGTGTACTCGGTGCCATTGCGTGTGTGATACAAGGGATATCGAGATCACCGGCAATTAGCTGCGCCTCTTTCGGCAGAGAGATATAGGCATCGTGAAATGACAATTTTGTATCCAAACCAAAGCTTTCTAACGTTTTTTTGGCATATTGAAACGCTCTAAGTTCTTCTTCAGAACCCGATAACCGAACCTCTTTAGCCATTTCCTTATTAAATTCAATTAGTTTGTTCGCATCAATTTCCTGTAGTATTTCCTTTTCAATTGAACTAAGTTGTTCCGTCACTTTTGACACCACCTAATTCTCTTTAGAGTTTGACTCTGTTAAAATTTCCTGTTGAATTCCGCTCCAAACAACAGGGTGTAAAAATCAACACTGTTCTTTAACACAGCCTAGAATTTAAAACTCCCTTGCCCGCCATTCACGTTCCAAGATGCTCATTTCATAATAACTCCAATAATCTTCCCCAATCTTGCAGGCTTCACGGATAACTCCTTCCGTAGTAAATCCCGCTTTTTCATACAATTTAATAGCGGACACATTAAAATCAAAGACAGCCAGGCTTACCTTGTGAAGCTTTTCTTGTTCAAAAGCGATTCTTAATAGTTCTTTTACCATTAATAGTCCGATTCCCTTACCATGCATCGTGCTATCACCAACTAGCACACGACACATCCGTGCTGTACCATTTTCACGATTAATACTGCCAAGCGAAATATGACCAATTGCTTTCCCAGATTCAAGATGTATCACTTTAAACGCTAACACATCTGAGTCTGCAGAATTTGCATTTTCACTATAACGTAGCAGCTGATCAACCGTTAAAGGATGCTTCATGCTGAGCCCTGACCATTGCAGTAAAAACTGTGGACTATCTCCTATCCATTCCATCAACTGAGGAATATCCTCACGACCAAAAAACTCTAATTTAATCATGATCATCTACCTCTTTTTCTACAAGTCCAATAGAGGTGAAGACCTTATAAAAAGAACTTCACCTTCATAATCACCCATTTATTGATTTAGAGTATCAAAAGCATTAAAAGGTTTTCCATTTAGCTCACTGATTGCCTTAATAAACGTATTCGTAGTGTGAGGAGTATCGTAAAGAATGGAGAAATACTCCTTACGTTTTTCTTTTGGTGTTTCTTTATAGGCATTCCCCACCATCCACCGGCCGTAGAAATAGCAAGGGAAGTATGTTTTCTGTACAGGGTCTGAGAAGAAACGGAACGCATTATTGGCTTCAATTTCTGTAATCCCGCCGCGGTTGATCATATAATGAACCGCTTCCTCCTTGGATACATGACCAAGGTTATACATATAGCAGGCGTTCGTCGTGAACATCCGTTGGTAGTCTAAATAATTTCTTGCTAACAAATATTGTTCTTTTTGCTTATCGGAAACATTGGGTGTCTCCTCGTTCACATCATCCCATCCTAGAAAACTTAATGCCGTTTCCGGACCACCTTCAAATAAAGCATTTGTCGGACTATTAATAAGGTAATAGGAGGCTTCTAGTGGAAGTTTCCCCTGTAAAAATAAGTAATCCCACCTGCAATAAAATGCTTGATGCCCAGGATATCCTTCATGCGTCATGATTTGGGCAAGTATGGGCTCTGTCCACGGACGATCAATATTAAACGTTAAGTTTCCGCGGAAATTACCGGTATATTTAGAATACCCACTCCAGAACACGCCACGAATGGGTCTGATCCAATCAATCCCATCCTCTTCCGGAAGGCCAATCACTTTTTGTAATGTCCCTTGTTTACTGTTTTCACGGAAGTTTTCTGCAACAGTTGTGACCTCTTCAGGATTAATCAGGGTATCGGTACGCCATGCACCTGCTTTTTCTATTAAGTTTCCTTTGTAGCCGAGATCTGTTAACCCTTTATCCACCAACTCTTTCGCATGTTCAAGCTGGGCGTCTGTAATCAAGACGGAAGGCAGTTCCTGGATGTTCGCAATTAATTCTCCGTATGGAACCTGGTCACCTTGAAGACTCCGGGCAAAATAGCGGAAAGCATTCACCATGGACCGTAGATACTCACCTTCATGCCCTACAATTGGTTGGAGGGCCGGCTCTACCTCATCGATGGCTCTTCCGATTTCGTCAAATGTCGCCAACGAAGGTTTTACCTCACTATAGCTGGCGGTTGCTACTTCCGTAGAATAAAGCTTTTGTGCTTGTTCATTTAAGCTCACAACGATATCCACAATCTTTTCACCAATTGGGGCATCCGTCCATCTTAACAACTGTTGTCCTTCTTTAGTTAATTGATTCATACGAAACCCTCCATAATTCATTAATGTCTGCTAGCACAAGCTCAAGCATCATTTGATATAAGCGTTCGCCTTTTTCTGCTGTTGCAGCTCCTGCGTTTCCGAGGTAGCCATCCTTAAACAACTGTTTGCCTCCATTAGCAACCTTGATTTTTGGATTCAGCTTTATTTGATGATTCCCCGCGAGTGTAGGATCCGCCAACTTCTCATCAATCGCTAGAATCAAAGAGGTTTCATCCTCCCCACCGTGACCTGGACCGTTGGTAATCTCTAGAATTTGTTCACGGTAATCGACCCACCAATTAATGGTCAAAACCCTCATACCTAAATCTGCTAATTTTTCAGCAACAGTCGTTAAACTGGGAATGTTCCCCCCATGACCGTTAAAAAGAATAATCTGTTTAAAGCCATTTCTATAAAACTCTTTTCCAATTTCATAGACATATTGCGAAAAGGCTTCAGCTGAGACGTCAATTGTACCTTCAAATGGGGCAAGTCCCCATGAATGTCCATAGGCAACCTCTGGAGCCATGATGACACGGTCTCCGATGACACGGTCGAGGCGGCGGACAAATTCACGTGGAATCCATACATCCGTCCCCAACGAACAATGCGGCCCATGCATCTCAATCATACCGATGGGTAACAGGACGGTATCCACCTTTTTTCTAACCTCTTTATACTTTGTGGCCGTTAAATCCATCATGTACATTTCATTCACCCTTCCTATTTGTTCGCGTATTTATAAATAATTTCCGCTAATAAGGCGGCCCTATAAGGGAGATTAGCTAAATCTACATGCTCATTTTCTGAGTGAGCTCCCTCTCCAACCGGTCCAAGTCCATCAATGGTTGGAATTCCAAGTCCTGCCGTAAAGTTTCCATCACTCGCTCCACCAGAGGAACCTTCCCTTAAGTCATATCCATGGGAGGCTGCGATTTGTTTCAAATCTTCGTATAATTGGATAACCGCATCTGTACGTTCAAGAGGATACCGCTCTATTTTTCCCATTACCTTTGTCTTGGTACCTTCAACAAAAGTAGGACGGTTGAGGAGTCTTTCCGTCAGTGGTTCAGCCTGTGATCTTTTGGTAATCCGGACGTCGATTTCTGCTGTTGCTTCTTTTGCAATGACATTACAACGAGTACCGCCTTTAATCACTCCAACATTGATGGATATTCCTTCGTCTCTGTTGGCTAATTTCTTCAAATCAAGAATTTGATGGGTTAGTTCTTCAATGGCACTTGCCCCATCCCAAGCATTGATACCGGCATGGGCAGAGATTCCCTCAATCTCTAACAGGAATTGTCCTGCTCCTTTTCGCTCAGTTTTCACCGCTCCATGGGGACCGATACTTGATTCTGGTACAAACACGACAGAGCTTTTCTTCGCTTCTTCCATAATGATTTCCCTGGAATACTCACTTCCGATTTCTTCATCTGTTGTGACAAGGAAGGTTACATTCCGCTTCAAGTCAGCACCTGTCTCTTTTAATGCTTTAAGAGCCCAAAGTGTAATTGTTAGCCCGCCCTTCATATCAAAAACACCGGGACCATAGAGGATGTTACCTTCCTGTCTAATTTTTAGTGCTCCTTGATCCCAAACCGTATCCATATGGCCGATGACCAGGATCTGGTCCTGCTCTTCTTCTGTCCCATATGTAAATTTATATTGATTGCCGACCTCTGCTTTTTCTATTACCTCAATTGAGCCGCCAATCAATTGTTCGAATTCAGCCCTTAACACGTTTCCGCATTGGTCTACCAAGGCTTTTGTATGGGAAGGAGACTCTGCTTTTGTCAGCTTTAGTAATGTTTCCGTAATGGAGAAATGTTGTTCTCTTAAGTAGTTTAAAATCTTAGACATTTGTCTTGTTTCCTTTCTTTAACAGTGCTTCTATTTTTATAGCTTTTTTTAGAAGACCTTTATCGTCACCGAGTCTACCCACTAATTGAATGCCAATCGGCAGACCTTCCTTTGAAAAACCAGCTTGAATGGTCACAGCCGGATGTCCTGAAACATTAAAAATCCCGGTAAATTTCATTTCATTGTCTTCTTCAAGAGCAGGGTCTTCTGCTGGTGCCGGATAAGGAACGGTAGGCATCACTAAGAGGTCCACTCCCTCTAACACTTGATTAATATCATTCTGAGCATAGGTTACCTCTTGTTTTGCTTTTAAGTAATTAAGAGAAAAGTGACTTAACCCCGTTTCTATTTGTTTGAATGTCAGCGGTGCATAGTCCACCTTTCTTGAGTGCCATTTCTCATGAATCAACGCCGCTTCTGGTAGAAGAACATTCATCACGATTTCTTCTGTTCTATGAAAATACGTAAGGTCAATTTCCTTCACACGCCAGTTGAGGTTTTCCAACTGTGTTAACACCTCTGTATAAACAGCTAACACATCGTCCTCAACACCCATCATTTCTTTAGATGAGAGAATGCCAACCACGACCACTTCTCTTTCATGTTGCGCATGAAGATTTGGAACAAGCGCATCCATAACCACTAGTAAGTCTTCTGCACTTTTCGCTAATGGCCCAGCATGATCGAGGGAGGGTGATAACGGAAATACCCCTTCAAGGGAAAGCAATCCGTAGGTTGGTTTCAATCCAGCTATCCCGCAATAGGCTGCCGGTATTCGAATCGAGCCGCCTGTATCGGAACCTAGTGAAAAGTAACCGAGACCCGCAGCTACAGAAGCGGCTGAACCGCCGCTTGAACCACCCGCCGTTTTTGTTACATCATAAGGGTTATTGGTTTGACCATACTCAGGGTTCACAATGCCATAAGCAAACTCAAGCATATTTGTTTTCCCAAGGAGAATGGCCCCAAAGCTTTGGAGATGTTTTACCAATGGTGCAGTAGTTTTTGGAATATGATTCTTTAATATAATTGAGCCGCACGTGGTCCTTATTCCCTCTGTATCAAAAAGATCCTTTACACTAAAGGGAATGCCGCAAAGGATATGAACTTCCTTTTTTTGTAAAAATATTTTTTCAGCCTTTTCTGCCTCAGCCATCGACTCTGTTTCAAGTACGGTAATAAAACTATTAAGTGCTGGCTCCAGCTTTTGATACCGATCAAAGATGTTCCGAACCATTTCCACTGGGGACAATTCTAGTTTTCGATATAAATCTGCCACTTCCAAAATGGATAGCTCATACCACTTTTTCATCTTAATCACCGATCGCCAGCAATGGGTCTTTGACATTAATGGCAAGGGATGTCACTAAAAACAGGACCACTCCAGACGTTCCCGCGTAGTACTCCTTGAGCGTTTCTCCAAATTCATCGGCAATTCTGCCGATACATTCCCCTTCCTCTACCTGCTGACCGATTTCTACATTTGGATACCACAAGCCTGTAAAGTCGGCAAACGACCAATCAAACGTGTTTAATTGCCTGGTTGAACTATTGGTTACTTCGCCTTCCATTACGCCTATTGAGCGAAGAGCATTTTTCGTTCCTTCTTGAAGAAGGTAGGATTGGTTACGATCTAATATCCCCTGCTGGCCTGCCTCAGCAATGATCGCCACTTTTCCTTGATAAGCAGCCGAGCTATAGGTAGAACCGCCAACTTGACCAGTTGAGCCAACCACATACTCAATACCAAACAGAGAAGCTAGCAATCTAGATTGCTCTGTCAGATTTCGATCCTCGGTTACTTGGTAGATGGTAAAGGGAACGAGTGCTTCAATCATATCGCCGCCATGAAGGTCAATTACGTAATCAACAGACCCGATTGCGGTTTCATTCAGGCAATACGCTAATCTTTCTGACGCAGTACCATCTGATTTTCCAGGAAAAACCCTGTTAAGATTCTTTTGGTCTTT
Source organism: Neobacillus sp. Soil_C_43 (assembly GCF_057656715.1). NCBI lineage: Bacteria > Bacillati > Bacillota > Bacilli > Caryophanales > Bacillaceae > Neobacillus > Neobacillus sp. Soil_C_43. Next base: position 188,365 of record NZ_JBDGJV010000002.1, on the reverse strand, counting down.
CGGGTGAACATAGATACTTCTAGCATAAAAAGCCTCTGGATTCACTATTGGAATAATGGCCACCTTCCCTTTGACATCCTTTGCTTCAAGTCCTCGTGCTAACTCTAAGGCCGCATCAATTGATGTATATTCACAGCCGTGTATTCCTCCAAGAATAAGTACTGTTGGTCCTTCTGTCTTCCCATTAATTAGAAAAGCAGCCAATTTTTCTTCTATTATTGAAAACTCAAGATATCCTTTTACTTTTTCTCCCCTAGCAGCCTGAAGGTTCCCAAATTCCCACATTCTTATCCTCCTCATACCTCGATTGAATAGAGCGACCGCTCTAGGAAAAATCAACGGTCGCTCTACTAAATGTTATTCCTTCGTCATTTTCTGGAAAGGCACATACCAAGTGTTCATTGGGTTAATCTCATATCCTTTAACCCATGTTCTCTTTGCCGCTTGCACAAGTCGCTGAGCCGGGAAAATATAAGGGACTTCTTCAGACATAATCTTTTGGACTTCTTTATAGATTTCCTCACGACGTCCTTCATCCACTGTTTTTCTACCTTCTACAAGTAAATCGTCCACTTTTTTGTTATCATAGTAAGCTAAGTTAAAGCCAGGACCTTTACTAGAGGAATGAGCAAAGTACCAGAGATTGTAATCAGGATCAGCATAGTCTGGTGTCCAGGCAGCAAGTGATAACTGATGCCCACCACTCGTTACTGTTTCAAGGAATGTCGGCCATGCCAATGTTTTAATTTTTAGATTAATTCCGATTTTTTTGAAATCAGATTGAAGCATGACGGCAATGTTTTTGCGGACTTCATTGTTCTCAGAGATAAGGATTTCAAGATCGAATCCTTTTTCTAAGCCTGCTTCTTTCAATAATGCTTTTGCTTTTTCAAGATCAAAATCATACATCGTTTGATCCGGATTATATCCGAACATCCCCTCTGGAATAATTCCACCAATTCGCTTACCTGCACCTAAAAGGATATCGTTATTAACTGAATCATAGTTGACCGCATGCGCTAATGCTTGACGAACCTTTACATTATCAAGTGGCTTTTTCTCCATATTAATGGCAATGTCATCAATTTGATAACCTGGAGATTTTACAATTTCAATACCATCTGTGCCTTCCATTTGTTTCATGACATCTGGAGAAAGCATCGTATCGTCAATCTGGTCAATTTCACCTTTCTCTAGCATTAAACGGGCAGTTGAAGGTTCGTTGACAATTTTGATGTTGACTGTCTTTAACTTAGGAGCTTCGCCCCAATAACTATCATTTGCCTTCAGGACAAGAACTTGACCACGGTTCCAGCTATCAAGAACAAACGGTCCTGAACCCATGTCTTTGTCCGCTAAGTACGTTTGTCCAAGGTCATCCCCATTATGCTCGGCCAGCTTAGGGTTGACGATATTGGCATAAACCGTTCCTAGTGTCTTAATGAATGGAGCAAATGGTTTATCTAATTTGATTTTAATCGTATGGTCGTCCACAATTTCAAAGCTGTCTTTATTGATGACTCCATCAAACTGTCCAGCGGCTGATTTACCTACTTCCATCGCACGTGTAAAGGAATATTTAACCGCTTCGGCTGTGACTGGTGTTCCATCATGGAATTTTGCTTCTTTATTTAAATAGAAGGTATACGTTAAGCCGTCATCAGAAATATCCCATTTCTCGGCTAATTGTGGTTTGACTTCGGTGTCGGTTCCATCGTACGTAACTAGACGGTCATAAAGCATGTATGTTACACGAAAAGAAGTATTGGCTGCTGTGCCATGCGGGTCAAGGTGAGGAATATCTTGGTTGGTAGCAAAGTTAAAGACATCAGGGTTTCCAGAACCTTGTGATTTTGCAGGGGTTTCTGTACTCCCTTTTTCTGTTTCTTTTGTTGTTGTCTCCTGGTTGTACTTATTGCAGCCAGTTAACGCAAGCAAAAGGATAAGGCCAAGTGTGACCACTTTTAATAAGAACCTATTCTTTGTCATTTGTTTCCCCCCAATTTTGATATTACGGTAATTTTTCACTAATTATTGAAATCAGGTGTAAAAATCACCCCCTTCAATGGCTTTAAACTTACCTGTTTTTAGGATCGAGCAAATCTCTTAACCCGTCACCTAAAAGGTTGAATCCAAGGACTGTTAACAGGATTGCTAACCCAGGGAATGTGGCTGCCCACCAAGCGTCTCGGAGAATCTCCCTGCTAGAAGAAAGCATCGCTCCCCATTCTGGTGAAGGCGGTTGAGCCCCAAGACCAATAAAACTCAAGCCCGCCGCCGCTAAAATAACGAATCCAAGATCAAGACTTGCCTGAATACTTGCAGGGGCTATTGAATTAGGGATGATATCCTTGAATAGGATCCGAATTGGATTGGCCCCAATGGCCCGAGCAGATTCTACGAATTCAGAACTCTTAATTGATAAAACAGATGAACGGACAATCCTTGTATACCAAGGCCACCAGGTGATTGCCAAAGCTAAGAGTACGTTTTCAATTGACGGTCCGAGAGCCGCTGCAATGGACATCGATAAAATAATGCCAGGGAATGAAAGGAAAATATCAGTAATCCGCATAATCACCTGGTCCACCATTCCTCCAACATAGCCGGCAATCGCACCCAGTACTGTTCCAATTGGGAAAGCAATGACAACTACGAGTAAACCAATCTTCAGTGAAATTCGGGTCCCAAAAATAATTCTGCTTAAAATATCCCTCCCCACTTCATCCGTCCCAAACCAATGCTCCGAGCTTGGAGGGAGCAATTTTTGACCGAGGTTTACTTCCAGTGGGTCTTTTGGAGCAATCCATGGTGCAAAAATCGCAAGAATTATAATGGCTGCCACAAGGAAAAGTCCAAGCATTGTTAAAGGGCTAAGTAAAACCCGTCTAACCATATGCGTTGCCTCCTTTAATCGTAATTGAGTCGAGGGTCGACCACTTGGTAGAGAATATCAATAATTAAGTTGACGATAATAAAGAGAACTGCGATTAAGATGGTCACGGCCATAACCGCAGGAAAGTCTAGATAAGTAATGGCATTAACTGCATATTTACCGAGACCCGGCCATGAAAAGACGGACTCCACCAGTACACTTCCTCCTAAAGAATGTCCAAATGTCATTCCAAGAAGTGTCATGATTGGCATCATCCCATTCCGAAGTGCATGGCCGTAAAGGACTCGTTTCTCCGATCCTCCCTTGGCAAAGGCGGTCCGAATATAATCGCTTTTTAACACTTCAAGCATGGAAGATCTTGTCATTCTGGTTAGCATTCCAATGGTAACCGCTGCTTGGGTGATACCCGGAAGGATTAAATGAATCAGTGCAGAAGAGAATACCGTCCAATTTCCTGTTATTAATGCATCTATCGTGTACATTCCAGTGATCGTTTCCGGCGGTGCCAACCCTGTATCTAACCGGCCGGAACCAGGAAGAACGCCAAGCTGCAGATAGAAGAATAGTAGAAAAATGATACCTAACCAGAAGGCAGGCATGGCCACTCCCACTAATGCCATCACCCGGGCAAATTGATCTGCCAGCTTATCCTTTTTACTCGCGCTAATCACACCCAGTGGGATACCAATCAGAATAGTAATAAACATCGAGAAAAGAGTTAACTCAAGAGTAGCCGGGAAATATTGTTTAATATCCTTCATTACAGGCTGGTGTGAGTAGTTACTGTTCCCCAATTCCCCACTCAGCAGGTCTTTCATGTAGTGTCCGTACTGAACATAAATAGGATCATTCAACCCCATTTTTTCACGAAGCTCATCAATTACTTTTGCATCAGCATAAGGCCCTGCAGCCAATCTAGCCGGATCACCAGGTATCGTATTAGAGATAAAGAAAGTCAACAAGCTTATACCAATCAGGATTGGAATCATCAGTAATATTCTTTTTACTATATAGCGGAGTGCATCCACCTATGTCGCCTCCCTTAGGGTTATGAAATAATAGACTGTTTTTTCTCACTCTGTCCTGGATGCACATGGATACAAGCTGCCAAATGCCCCATTGCTTTTTCCCTTAGTTCAGGAACTTCCACTTTACATTCAGGTGTAGCAACTGGACAACGAGTATGGAATGGACAGCCGCTCGGAGGATTGATTGGACTCGGCAAATCTCCCTGTAAAATAATTCTCTCTCTTTTTTGAGTAGGGTCGGGAAGCGGAACAGCTGTTAAGAGAGCCTTGGTATAGGGGTGTAGTGGGTTCCTGTATAGCTCATCTACCTCTGCGATTTCCACAATCTTACCTAAATACATCACGGCCACTCGGTCGGAAATGTGTTGTACCACAGATAAGTCATGAGAAATAAACATATAACTAAGATTGAGTTCCTTTTGCAGGTCAACCATCAGATTCAATACTTGAGATTGAACGCTAACATCCAAGGCAGATACGGGTTCATCCGCAATGATGAGCTTTGGACTCAGGGTAAGGGCCCGGGCAATTCCAATTCGTTGACGTTGTCCCCCTGAAAACTCATGTGGATAATTGTCCAATTGATCTTTACGGATACCTATTTTATCAATCAAACCCTCAATGATGTTCGTCCGCTCTTGCCTGTTCCTCTTCCCATGGACAATTAACGGCGTCTCAAGAATAGTCCGAACGGTACTTCGTGGATTGAGTGAGGCATAAGGATCTTGAAAGACAATTTGCATATCTTTTCGTAATGCTTTCATTTCCTTTCTGGGAAGATGAGTAATGTTCCGTCCACCGAAAATAATTTCTCCAGAGGTCGGTTTTAGTAACTGAAGAATTGTTCGACCAAGGCTGGACTTACCACATCCCGATTCCCCAACAATCCCTAAGGTTTCTCCTTGTTCGATTTGGAAGCTGACTCCATCAACCGCTTTTACTGTTTTCTTTTCACCAAGAAAGCCTTTTTTAATAGTGAAGTGCTGTTTTAATTCCTTTACTTCCAGCAGTGCCATTTTGTTCCCCCCTTTTCTCATCATATAACCAACAAGCAGTTGCATGATTTTCTCCTACGCTCTGGATAGGAGGGACTGCCCCTTTGCAAATATCCATGGCGGAACTACATCGGTCATAAAAGCGGCAGCCTTTTGGCATTTTATCAGGCGAAGGCACCATTCCAGGAATGGAACCAAGAAGTTCCTTTCTTACGCCCAACTTTGGAATCGACTCCAACAGCCCTTTTGTGTAAGGATGCTTTGGGTTAAGAAATAACTCTTTAACATCTGCTTCTTCTATTATTTTACCGGCATACATTACGATTACTCGATCGCACACCTCTGCCACTACACCCAAATCATGCGTGATCATGATAATGCCCATGTCATTAACTTTCTTTAGGTGGTTCATCAATTCAAGAATTTGTGCTTGAACCGTCACATCCAATGCCGTTGTGGGTTCATCGCAGACAAGCAGGCTAGGGTTACAGGCCATGGCGATGGCAATCATAATTCTTTGCCTCATTCCACCGGATAACTGATGTGGAAATTCCATTGCCAGCTCTTCGGCCCTTGGAAGTCCTACTTCTTTTAATAGCTGAATGACCCGCTCTTTTCGCTGTTGTTTCGTTAGTTTGGTGTGGAGTACGAGCGTTTCTTCGATTTGTCTTCCAACTGTATGGAGTGGGTTTAACGATGTTAAAGGATCCTGAAAAATCATCGACATTTTATTGCCTCTTACTTTTTCCATCTCTCTTCTTGAAAATTTTGTTACTTCTTCATTGTTAAACTTAACGGAGCCCTTTAGTTTTGCTTTCTCCGGCAAAAGCTTCATAATCGACAATGCCGTCATACTTTTTCCGCAGCCTGATTCCCCAACAATTCCTACGGTTTCTCCCTTTTTAACCTGAAAGGATATTTGATCAAGTATTTTGACATATTTCCCGTCCCTCTTTAATTCAAGGGATACGTCGTTTAATTCTAGTAACATGAAAGACACCACCTTTAAATTGTCAGAAGACCTCTGGCATTCCCCAATTCCTTTAGGGCTAGTACATAGTGGTCTGAAAACTCCCTGCTCACTCTTTCAATATCCTTAGACTTTAGTGCATGTAACAGCTTCCTATGATTCTCAACAACCATTGCAGCCCGAACTGGTAGTTTACTAGCTACAGTTAAAAACATGGCTCCAACCTGCGTGTCGAGCTGTTCATGCATATGAATCAGCCTTTGATGTTTTGAAGCTCCAATGATTGTATGATGAAAACTAATATCGCATCTTGCTTCTCTTTCAAGATCATCATCCTGTAAAGCGTCTTCAAACTCCTCTAAGAGCTCTTCTAGTCTGCTGAACTCTCTTTCTGTTAAATGTGGTACAGCTAATTCGGCTGCTTTTGCTTCAAGTAATGCCCGGAGTGTATAAATCTCATAGGCATCTTGATAGGAAAGGGTCGTAACATAGGTCCCCTTATTGGTTTCATGTATAATTAGCCCTTCATTTTGTAGCATTCGGAGTGCCTCGCGTATGGGCCCTCTTGAAATATTGAGGCTGTCCGCGAGCTGGACTTGATTCACCTTTTCGCCTGGCTTCAGCGTTCCATTCAATATCATTTTTCTAATAATCTTTGCCACATGGTCCGAAAGATTCTCATGGTTTAGTAACATAATTCTCACCGCAATCATACATTTCTTTTAAACTATATAAATTTTTCCAATCCATTTGGATCGCACCGACTTCTAAGTCTTTAATCATACTTACTAACTGTGTGGTTAATGGCATGCTAACCCCGTGTCTTTCCCCTAGGTCTAAAATAGGGACTAGCTGTGAGTCAATTTCCGTCTTTCTTTTCCTTACCGCTAAATCCCTCCAGATACCACTTTTCGTTTTTTTATTCGACGCCATCCTCTCAGCCAGTTCTTCCAGCTGATGGTCTAGTGCTTCTTGGTCCCTTTCTCTTGGGTAGACGAAAGCAGGGACCCAATCATCGAAACTGATTGGTTTCACTCCTTCTATTTCTGCCACCTCAAGGATTTCAGAACATAATTCCATAAGCGTGTCTCTAAGATCCCGTTTCCTTACCACGGCTGCCATCGTTTCATCCACGAGTGCGGTGGCATATAATAAACCTGCATAGGACATTTTGCTCCATAGGTAGCCCCAGATATTATCTGTGGCTTCTGCCGGCCCCCAGCATTGTAAGGTCTTTACCAATTCCCGGATCCGCAGACTGATAGTTCCATCTAATTCACCAATGTAAAGGGCGGCTGTGCCACCATATAATATTCTTCCCGGTTCCAAGTAATCTGCAGAGAAATTAACAAAACAGCCAATTGTTTTTTCTTTTCCTATTAATCTAGCAATTACGTTTTCACATAAACCGTTTTGGAAAGAAACAACTTGTGTTTTGTCATTAATTAGAGGAAGGAATGGACGAAGTGCAATCTCGGTGTGCTGTGCTTTGACACATAAAAATACAGTTTCTAAAATTGGTTTACTTTGAACTAATTCTGTTGGAGTATAGGCTCTGCCCTCTACGGTAAAGGTTTCATCTGGTCCCTCTATCCTAAGACCTTTCTGGTTAATCGCGTTCACATGATCCTCATCAATGTCACAAAAAGTAACGTCATTACCATCTCTGACGAGGTATGCTCCCAGAACACCTCCAATTGCCCCTGCACCAATAATTGTGATATCCATGTTTAACCCCCTAAAATAGTTGTTGACCACCGTCTGCCGAAATGGTTTGTCCACTTACATAACTCGCAAAATCTGATGCAAAAAACAGAACAGGATGAGCGATATCCTCCGGCTCCCCTAACCGTTTAAGAGAGATCGATTTTACTAATGCTTTCTGTTGATCCTTTGTCATTGCTTCCCATTGTTTACGTGTAGAGGGGTTGGAAATAACGAATCCCGGGGCAACATTGTTTACTGTAATACAATAAGGACCAAGTTCTTGTGCCATTTGACGGGTAAACCCAATTTGACCGGCCTTAGCGCTTGCATAGGCCTGGATTCCGGTTAAGCTCGTACTGCGTCCTGCCCCGCTAGAAATGTTAATAATCCTTCCGTATTTTTGCTCTTTCATAAAAGGGGCTACCGCCTTTGTTGTGTAAAAAGCTGCATCTAAGTTTACTGCAAAAATTTTCCGCCATTCCTCTGGAGTAACCTCTTCAACAGGCTGGTGTACCTGGCCGCATACCCCACCAGCATTGTTGACTAGTATGTCAATTCTATTAAACTGGTTGATAATAAAGTGAATGAGTTCATTCACTTCCCCTTCGTCTGTAAGATCACATATGTATGTCTCAAACCTGTTTTGTTTTTTGTGATTTTCGATCAAGGACCCTAGTTCCTGTTTTACTTCTACAAGTTTTTCTTCAAGGATGTCTGTTCCAATAACGGTTGCTCCATGTTTGATAAATGCCTCACAAATCCCTTTCCCAATTCCATGTGCTGCCCCTGTTACCAACACTACTTTTCCTTCAAAAAGTGTAGACTGTAAACTGTTAACACTTTGCAACTAGACATCACTCCTATCCTTTATTTTCCTGTCGTTGTTTTTACTATAAAAGATTCGTGTCCTAAAGTCAAAGAGTTTTTTGAAAATTTATAATTTTCAATTTTAATATTTTTCTACAATATCTTTTTTTCAGTTTTTCTATAATTTGGTTCTTATACATACTCTTTTTGCCATTAAGCAATTTTCAAAAAAGCAAAGAAGGCGAACAGTGGCTGTCACTGTTCGCCTTTTTTACATACATCTATTCGCCTGTTCTCTAATCTACAAAAACGCCCCAACGATCGGAATAGCCACCATACGGTTTACTTAAATTATTTAATTCCATTTGGATTTTAATTAATTCATTATAATTTAATAGCATTCGTTTAGAGCAACAACATGCCCACTCTTCTGATTCGTCGTCTTGCTCTAAGAAACAATTGAAGCCTCCACCTTTTAGTACCTGCGATAATTTTTCACCTGTTGCTTGATCAGGCACGGCCACAAAAAATTCGACAGATTGTTGTTTTTTAAAATTTAATCCGTCTTTATATAGACTTCGTAAAGCATCTCCATCTGCATCATTCGGGAATTTCATTTGTGTTTCCTCCATATTCTAGTTCATTCAATGGTGTCATTATAATTCACTTTGCCTACTTTAGTAATACCTTACATGCAAATTACATAGGCATGAAGCTTTACAAAAATCCCCCTCAAAAAAATAGAGTCTTCCAAAAAGAAAGACTCTCACAACAATAATTAATAACAAATCATAGACTCTATGTCCCTAGGATAGTAAGTTAACATTTCCATTCCATTCTCTGAAACTAGAACGGTGTCTGAATGTCGGAATCCACCGACACCTTTGACGTAGATACCTGGTTCAACAGTAAATACCATACCTGGTTTCATAATAGTATGATCACCTAAATCAAAAAATGGTGATTCATGAAACAATAATCCAATTGCATGGCCTGTATGATGTCTTGTTAAGTGTGTAATGTTATTTTCTTTAAAATATCTTTGAACTGCTTCCTCAACATAGGATACTGGTTTACCTGGCTTTATATGTTGGAAAGCAACTTCTTGTGCTTCGTACATATATTGAAAATATTTTTCTTGCTCTTTACTCACGACTTCAACAAACATTGTTCTTTCTAATTCACTTTTATAACCCCAGATGCTCGCGGATGAGGCCGTTACCAGTGTATCTCCTGTTTTTAAGACTGCATTTTGTGTAACAGCATGTGGATAGGCGGACATTTCTCCAATTTGCCCTCGAAATAAGGCAAATGCTGTTTCACCATGCGGTTTATAATCGGGACCTAATGTTTCAATCATGGCCAAGGTTGATTCTGTGCTAGCTCGGCTCGTTATTTCAAGTTCACTAAGTCCTGGCTTGGAATATTTCTGTAATAGTCGATGGGCAAGATTTCCCCATCGACAAGATTCATTGATTAGTTCTATTTCCTCTTCAGACTTAATGGCTCTTAACTCAGGAACCAAATCCTTGATGGATTGAAATTCCTTTACTTCTAACAACTGGTCTACTGTAGGACCACGGTATCCTGCTGGTGAACCATAGCCGAGACTATCTACCCCAACTCTTTTCCCTTGAAATCCCGCTAGTATTAATTCATCCTTAAAATACTCCATCGGATGCTTGATTCCAGGATATTCAGGATAGGAATGAACATATCGAATTTCAATGGAGAAATCCTCTGCATGCTCTTCCTCTAAATAGGGTACAAAAAGATGTGCTTGCTTCTTAGGGTCAAAAAATAAGGCAATGGGCCGTTCTGTGGGATGGAAATGAAAACCTGTTAAATAAAAGATATCAATGGGGCTAAAAAGAATGGCACAGTCTAGTTCTTGTTGTTGAAGCTTTTGCGAAAACCTTTCCTGCCTATTAAGAATTTCCTTCTTAGAAATAGATAATCTCATTGTGACCCCCTATGTCTTATTGATATAAATGACAGGCAACAAACTGTCCTGGTTCTTTTTCATTTAAGGCCGGTGTTTCAACTTTACATATATCCATACAGCTAGGACATCTAGTGTGAAAGGCACAACCCTTTGGCGGATTCGCCGGACTAGGAACATCCCCTTTTAACACGATTCTTTCCCTCTTTTGCGCTGCATTTACTTCTGGTGCAGCAGAAATTAAAGCAAGTGTATAAGGATGGAGCGGGTTTGAAAATAACTGGTCTTTAGTTGCCAATTCTACTATTTTACCAAGATACATCACGGCCACTCGATCAGATATATGTTCACAAACCGATAAATCATGGGTAATGAACATGTACGTTAAATTATATTGGTCTTGAAGGTCTTGCATGAGATTGATTACCTGTGCTTGAACGGAAATATCAAGCGCAGAAACAGGTTCATCCGCAATGATTAGCTTTGGATTTAACACTAATGCACGTGCAATTCCGATTCTTTGGCGCTGCCCACCACTAAATTCGTGCGGATGTCGTTTAGCATAGCTATGGTCTAACCCTACTTTATTTAATAATTCAGCGACTTTTTCATTTCTTTCACTTTTAGTTCCCATTTGATACACCCTCATCGGCTCTAATAATGTTCTTTCAACCGTCCACCTAGGATTAAGGGAGGCATAAGGGTCTTGAAATACCATTTGAATATTTCTTCTTGTGGCTCGCATTTCTTCTTTGGAGATGGAGGTTAAATCCTTCCCTTCCAATTTAATTCGCCCATCGGTAACTTCAAGTAAACGGATAATTAACCTGGCAATCGTTGATTTTCCGCAGCCACTTTCGCCAACAATTCCAAGTGTTTCTCCCTTACGTACTTGAAGTGAAACCCCGTCAACTGCTTTTACGGCGCCTACTTGTTTTGAAAACACGCCTTTTTTGATCGGAAAGTACTTCTTTACATTTTCTATTTCCAAAATATATTCATCTTGCTTATCTTGCAGTTCCGATAAGGCCATTAGTATCCTTCTCCTCCCCTTTTGATGCAAGCCAGCAAGCAGATTCATGCAATTTATTTACCTCCGTTAAAGGTGGCATGTTGTTATGACATTCACTCATGACATAAGGACAACGGTCAGCAAACCTGCATCCATTCCCCCAGTTCATTGGTGCCGGCACCTGACCTGGAATAAAATTTAGCCTTTTTGCTTCCTGACCTTTTTTAGGCAAAGACTCCAATAAGCCTTTTGTATACGGATGAGAAGGGTTGCTTAATACTTCCTTTACCAGACCTGTCTCCACAATTTTACCTGCATACATGACCACAAGGCGGTCACACACTTCCGACACCACTCCAAGATCATGGGTGATGAGGATCATCGACATCCCTTTTTTACCTTGAAGCTCCTTCATAAGCTCCAGTATTTGAGCCTGAATCGTCACATCTAGTGCTGTTGTTGGCTCATCGGCAATAATTAATTTCGGATCGCAAGCCATCGCCATGGCAATCATCACACGTTGTCTCATACCTCCTGATAATTGATGCGGATAACTATCATAAATTTCGTCTGCTCGTGGAATTCCGACTTGTTTTAATAAATCCACTACTTTCTCTTTTCGTTCTTTCCCTTTTAATTTTTTATGAATTTTTAGTGATTCACCGATTTGATCCCCTACACTATAAACAGGATTGAGTGATGTCATTGGCTCTTGAAAAATCATACTCATTTCACTGCCGCGAAGATTTCTCATTTCCTTTTTTGAAAGATCGAAGAGATTGACTCCGTTAAAATCTATTCTATCACCAGATACCTTTCCCGGCGATTTGACAAGTCCCATAATGGAAAGGGAGGTCACACTTTTCCCACAGCCAGATTCCCCGACAATTCCTAGTGTTTCCCCTCTCGCTACCTGAAAAGAGATTCCATCCACAGCGTTAAAGGAAGATTTTCTTGATGAAAAGGTCGTTTTTAAGTTTTTGACTTCTAGAATGTTCGACTGCACGAATCATTCCCCCTTATGAACCTGCTTTAATACCAGCTGTTTGCTGAAGACTTACATCCATATATTCCACTAATTGTTGGATGACTTCATCCGTATGTGCCATTGAAATAGCATGATGAAGCAAATAATTTGGTGAACAGTAAATTCCATTTGAAGTAAATGCTTCAATAAATGTGGCATATTTTCCTTTATCGCTCTTTGTGGCACTTCTATAATCACTGATTTCTTCATCAGTGAAGTACCAATGGAAATGTCCGCCCCTACCCTGCATTTTTGCTTTTACTTCATATTGATCTGCTAATCTATCAAATTCTGAAATCAGCTTTTCTGTTCTCAATTGTAGAGTTTGAAATACTCGTCGTTCTTCATAAATCTCCATGAAAGCCAGTGACGCTGCTAAAGAAACTTGATGCCCATTATACGTCCCAACAAAAGAACACGTCCCCTTTCCTGGGGTTATTGTTTCAAAAATGGACGATTTTCCTGCTAAGGCGGCTAACATATACCCGTTGCTGATAGCCTTACCAAATGTAGCTAAATCAGGGGTTACTCCATAATGACCTTGTGCACCACCAGGTGAATCTCTAAATCCGGTTAAGAGTTCATCAAATACAAGAACAATATTTAATTGATCACAGAGTTTTCTTAGCCCCTGTAGGTATTCTTTTTTGGCTGGTACATAACCAATATCGATCATAGTTGGTTCAATAATTAATGCAGCAATCCGATGTTTATTTTCTGTAAGTAATTTTTCCGCCACTTCCAAGTCATTATAAGGAAGAACCAGCGTGCTTTTAACGACATCTTCTATCAATCCAGAGGCTCCGGGAAGTGAATTCGGTGCAGAACGATCACCTGCCTTTTGTAAATCAGGCCAGGTACTAACATAAACCGCATCATGCCAGCCGTTATACGCTCCTTCAATGACAGCAATATCCGGTTTTCCTGTATACGTCCTTGCCATCGCCATCGCATGCATGACAGCTTCTGTCCCTGTATTTGTATATCGAACCTGTTCTGCAGTTGGGACGAGAGAAAGGAACTTTTCAGCTGTTTTGATACTTAGTTCTGTTTCTACACCTGTCACAATACCAGAGGTACTATAATATTGCATTCGCTCGTTAAACTCTCGGTCGTTATGACCAAGAATAATTGCCCCATTCCCCATGATGCAGTCAATATAACGATTCCCATCCAGATCTGTTAAGTAAGCTCCTTCTGCCTTTTGAAAATAAATTGGATGTGGATTTCGATAACGAGAATTGGAATGAACTCCTGCAGGGATAGATTTTACAGCTCTTTCGAATAGTGCTCTTGATTTCGCGTGTTCCATTCTGTCACTTCCTATCTAAATTGTTTAACTGTATCTGCAGATAACATATTTTTATATAAAAATTCATAGAATGATGGTTTTGCTGAAGCAGTCAGCTTCCGATATACTTCTTGAACGGCCTCATTCCCTCTCCAATAGGAATAAATAAATGGGGCCCTTAAGCTATGTTTAAAGAACCGGAGTCTAGATTGAATCCAATTGTCGTCACCAAAAGCAAACTCCTGTAAAAAGGAAGCGACCTCTGCATCTGACTTATGTTCAGCATGAATCATGTGAGCGGCATTTAATCCAGCGATCGATTTTATTTCTTGATAGACTTGATAAATTTCATCATCAATGGTGGTAACCCAGTCAATGAAATGAATCCCATTATCACCTATCCCTTCAAAAATGGAACTACTTACCGTGTTTGTTATAACTAATGCAGTATCCAGAGGTAGGTCGCCGGATTGTACACCTAATTCCCTAATTCTCATATGGGTGGTGTGTCCTGGAAAGGACTCATGGGTAACTAAATGTTTTAATGCTGCATAGGTATAGGACAAATCCCCGTTAATATACATTTTCCCGCCAACATAATCGCAGTAAGCACTATAGGGAACCCCATACACAACTACTGGTGTCACCTCTACCTCTTCCATTTCTTTAAACATCTTTTGAACTACTCGTTCTTTTCCTTGTAAAAGTAAGTCTTTTAAAACCGTTTCAATCTGCTGTGAAGGAACATTTTGCTCTTGTTCCCATTTACTCACTTTTTCTGCCAACGAGCCCTTTAAGCCTTTTTTGATTAAAAGAGCATCTAGTCGTTGGTGGAGTTCATTTCTCTCAGAAATAGAAAAGGGATTTTCGTTTACATACAATAAATCTCTTACTTTTTCTCTAAAAGGTATTTCCTTCCCACTGCACCATTTCGCTAGTGTTAATAATGAACCAATTTGCTGCTGCATATAATTTCTTCTTACTTCCGATTGAATCGTTATATATTTATTTCTTAAATTCTCTAAGTCTGAAAGTAAATCATTCCAATTCTGGTAGGAATTTGGCGTTTCATTGGTCAAATTAATGGGTACTAGGCCTTCTTTATCCAGGGATGCTTCATTTCCTATTGAAGCGCTTTTTCGGTAAAACTGATCCATTCCTAAAACAATTTGTACATATTCCTGGGATAATTTGAGATCCAACGACTCAAAACCTGCCGTTTTCGTATTCATGTTAAATCTCCTCCGCTGTATCTAGGTTCCCTAACATAAATCCATAATCACCAGGGCTTACTTTATTAAATAGTCCTCTCGTTAAAATCACTAAATTCTTCTTAAAAGGTGCTCGAATGACTTCAAGTTCTTCAAAGGTTCTAGGGTTGTATGTACGTGCTAGCACCTGATTTCCCTCAATCACCGTTCCTACTGAGCTAAAGTCAAACTCCGGAACCATGATTCCGCCTTCTTTCGGACGAAGAATAGTAATTTCCGTCATAACCTTTTGTTCAGGGGGAGGAGTAACGGCACCAGGAATCATTTTTAACTTCCGCATAACATTAAAAATCCCTTCAACTCCTCGTTCAATATCTTTATCATAGTTAGGTCCGCCGCCTACCTCGACAGTAATGCTTGGAATTCCTTTTTCACCTGTATAGGTAGCTGTTGTTCCTTCATATGGATGAGCAGGACGATACAATACAGGGAAATTAAAAGCTCTTGATAGTTCTTCGTCATTTTGGATGTACACATAGTCCACGATTGGAGTAGCTCCACCTGCATGAAGATCAATGTATACTTCAATTTCATCTAGAAAGTTTTTAACCATGGAATGAGCCAGTTGTTCTGTTACCCACCCATTTTTATCTCCCGGAAACACACGATTTAAGTTGTTCATATCAAGGGGAGTATTTCGAGTCATGCTTTCAAAAGCAAGTGGATTGGAGACTGGAAGGAGCTTCACTACACCAGAAAGCTCCGACTCATCTAAACGGTTATAGACTCTTCTAATAATTTCTGCACCAATAATTTCATCCCCATGGACAAGGGCAGAAATCCCTAATACCGGACCTTCTTTAACCCCTCGAATGGTATGAATAGGTAATGATAATGGCGTTCCATTCGATAAATGTGTAACAACAACCTCTTTAAATTCACGTGTAGATGTAACTGTCATGATTTATTTCCTCCTTATTAATTCCTTTTTAGTTTCGAATCCGTTAAATCTCTAATCCCATCTCCTAGTAAATTAAAGCCCAAAACCGTAAACATAATCGCCAAACCTGGATAGATAGACAAATGGGGTGCTTCCCTAATAAATTTCATCCCAAATGCCAATGTCCAGCCCCAGCTGGATTCAGGTGGTTGAATACCTAACCCTAAAAAGCTAAGTGTAGCTTCAGATACAATGGCTGTTCCCAGTCCTAATGTGGCAACAACCACTATAGGTGCTAGACAATTGGGTAAGATATTATAGAAGATAATCCGAAAATCATTAGAACCAATCGTTTTTGCTGCCTGAATATATTCCTCTTCCTTAATGGCAAGAACATTCGCTCGGACTATCCTCGCGTAATTGGTCCAATACACAAATCCAAGAGCCAAAATAACATTTTCTATACCCGGTCCCAGCGCTGCCACAAGTGCTATCGCTAGAAGCAAAACAGGGAAGGATAAAACTATATCTACGATTCTCATAATAATGGTGTCAATCCATCCTCCGTAATATCCAGATATTAATCCCAGAGTTACGCCAATAAACATGGCTAATACAACTGATACTAACCCGACCTCAAGTGAGACTCTTGCTCCGTAAACAATCCTCGTAAACAAATCTCGGCCATATTGATCCGTTCCTAGTATGTGTCCGTCTTCCATTGGTTTTAAAAGACGATCACTCATCACCATTTCATAAGGGTCATGAGTAGATATGATTGGTGCAAAAATGGCACATATCACGACCATAAGAATGAAAATCCCGCCAATTAAAACTGATTTACTTTTTGTAATTAAATAAAATAATTCTTTCCACTGAAAACCCTTTTTGGGGTGAAATTTTGTATTATTCTCTGTTTTAACTTGATTAGATAGTTCCATCATCTCCCTCCTTACACTTGTTGGATTTTTGGATTGATAATGGCATAAAGAATATCAACAATTAAATTGATTATCGCGAAGATTAAGGCAATCATTAACACACAACCTTGAACAACTGGGAAATCCCTTTGACTGATAGCTGTAATCACTAAGCGACCAATTCCTGGCCAGGCAAAGACCGTCTCGGTGACAATCGCACCGCCAAGTAAATTTCCAAACTGAAGCCCTACGATTGTTACGACTGGAATTAATGCATTTCTAAATGCATGTTTGATAATCACAACAATTCCTCTTACCCCTTTTGCTTCTGCTGTTCGAATATAATCTTCCTTCAATACCTCCAGCATGGCAGAACGAACCATTCTGGTGATTAGTGCTGCACTCATGACACCCAGTGTGAACGCAGGCAATATTAAATGTTGAAAGCTATCAACAACATAGTAAAGGTTTCCGGTTTGTATTGTATGGCCGATAGCTTCAAATAAAGGCTCGCCTCTTCCAAATGAAGGAAGTACATTTAAATTCACTGAAAAGCCAATGATGAGTAATAGTCCCATCCAGAAAACAGGCATGGAAACTCCAAGTTGTGCAAAAAACATACTTACATAATCGAGCCATGAAAATTGTTTGACTGCTGAAATGATACCTAAAGGAATTGAAATGATTAATGCAATCACCATCGCAACAAGAGCGAGTTCAATGGTTGCCGGTAAATGCTTTGCAATTAAAGTAATAACCGGTGTATCTTGAAAAATGGATAATCCCAAGTCCCCTTGAACCAAGTTTCTAAGAAAAACCATTAATTGAATGTAAATTGGCTCGTTCAATCCCATGACCTCTCTTAATCGTTCAAGATCTTCCGGTGTGGCATCCTGGCCAAGCAGGGTTAAGGCAGGATCACCCGGAATTAGATGGAGAAGGAAAAAAACCAATATGGATATCCCTATTAATACTGGTATGAATTGTAGAAATCGTTTTATTATAAATGTTGCCATTTGATCACTCCTGACTTTAAAGGAAGAGGAGGCTATTCCTCCCCTATCCTCCATTCAGTCTTCATTAATTTGATACTTCTGTATCTTTTAATCCATAGAAACTTCCACTAGGATGAGCGTTAAATCCAGATACATTTTTGTTATACATAGCAATATATCCTTGATATAGTAGTACATCATACGCTACTTCTTCCGTTACAATTTTGGCTGCCTCTTGGTAAGTCTTAGTACGTTCATTTGCATCTAAAGCAGTTCTACCCTTTTCAATTAAACTATCAACTGTTGGATTACTATATTTACCGTAGTTACTTCCTCCGTTAGTGTGGAATGGATTATAGAAAGAACGGTCAGGGTCCACTAGATTTAGCCAGCCAACGAGAGCGATATCAAATTTACCTTCTGTTAAACTGGTGCTAAAAGTAGGCCATTCACTTGTTTTAACTTCTGTTTGAATGCCGTATTTGGTAAATTCATTTTGTAAAAATTCAACAGTTTGCATTCGGTTTGGATCTTCACTATGGGTTGATAAAGTGATTGATAATTTTTTACCGTCTTTATCTAGGATTTTATCTCCATCTGTATCCTGCCATCCGGCTTCTTTAAATAATGCAGCTGCCTTGTCAGGATCATAAGAGAATCCCGAAATTGAATCATCATATGCCCAAGATGCTGGAATGAGTGGCGATTTTCCTGGTTTATCCATTCCTTGATAAATATCTTTTGAAATGACTTCCTTATTTACCAAGTGTGCAATAGCTTGACGAACTTTTAAATCTGAGAGGATAGGATTTTTTTGATTAAAGTTTAAATAAGTAAATCCTAGTCCTTCCATTTCTTTCACTTCAAATTTATCATTTCCCTTTATCCTTTTAATATCTTGCGGTGATAGTGGTGAATGTACTAAATCAATGTCTCCTGATTCCAAGGATGCAACTCGTGTTGAGTTGTCAGGAATAATAAAGTAAGTTACCTTTTTGGTCTTTGGTTTTCCATTCCAATAATTTTCATTTGCTTCAAATGCAATTTTGCTGTTTTTATCCCATTTCACCATTTTGTAAGGACCAGTACCAACTGGAGTGTTTGATAGGGAATTATCATTCTTTTCACCGATATGTTTCGGAACGATACCAATATCCATGTAACTTAATAGTGGTGCAGAGGGTTCTTTTAAAGTAAATTTCACTTGGTGCTCATTTACGACTTCGACTGATTGAATTGGAGCATAGAGAGATGCATATGGTGCTTTGAAGTTTGGATCGATGAGGCTGTCATAGGTATACTTAACGTCTTCGGCTGTGAATGGTTCTCCATCATGGAAGGTTACACCCTCTCTGAGTGTGAAAATCCATGTTTTCGGATCTGGATTTTCCCACTTTGTTGCAAGGGCAGGTTCAGCCTCTAAATTAGCTGAAAGTTGAATAAGTCCATCATATACCAGTTCTGATACCCTTTTAGCCGAAGTATCTTTGGAAAGACGCGGATCCATAGTACCTGCATCTACATCAAGACCTACCTTTATCTCATCTCGTTTAGTTACAGCATCTCCCTTATCAGACTTGCCTGAGCTGGAATTACTTGTTGGTTTGTCGTAGGAGCAAGCTGATAGAATCACAGAGAAAATGACAGCAATAACAAATAAAAAAGATAACCTATTCTTCTGTTTCATATTATTTCTCCCCTTTTGATTGTTTAATAGTTCCATCCTTTACACACCTACAAAATCTAAATACTGCACCTCCTTACTGCACTGATTGAGAACTTCACTTCCATGATCGGTAACAGCCACTATATCTTCAATCCGAATACCATATTGGTCCGGAACATATAATCCTGGTTCAATACTAAACACCATACCTGGTTTGATGACGTCATGGTTCTTTTGATGTATAGATACACCCTCATGCAGTTCTAATCCAATTCCATGACCTGTTCGATGTAAAAACAAATGCTCGTACCCCCATTTAGCAAAAGAACGTCTAACGAATAAGTCAATTTCTGAAAATGCAACTCCTGGTTTTACCATTTCAATTGCCTGCATTTGTGTTTCCTTTATAATTTGATATAAATCTTCATATTGTTGATTCTTTTTACCTAAATAAAAGGTCCTCGTAATATCGGAACAATAATGGTTGAACAGTCCCCCCATATCAATCAAAATAGGTTGATCGATCTGACATGTTTGATCTGAAATCGTATGGTGAGGATTTGCTGAATTCTTCCCGAATCCTATAATTGGTTTAAATGATAGTTCATTTACTCCATGTTCTGCGAAAAAACTTGCAATCGTACCTGCCACTTCTCTTTCTGTTGCAGGAAGATACTGAAGTTGAATAATTTGATACATAACTGCATCAGCGATTCTTGCAGATTGTCTAAGAATATCAATTTCATCTTCGTCTTTAATTTCTCTTAACTTTTCAACTACCATACTTTTTTCTATTCTTATGGCTGGTAGTGCTTTTAATAAATCAATGAGATAGGAACATAACCAATTCTGATCAATTCCGAGTCTTTCATTATTTGTAAAGTTTTCAGCTAAAACTAGTAAGGGGTTCATTTCGTCACTGTAGTAGACGATTTCAAGTTCATCTGATATTGGAACCTGATCGGAAAACATTTGGTGTATGAATAATTTAACTTTTTTCCCCGGTGATACTAGTAGAACTGTCATTCTTTCACCGGTATCTATGTTTGCACCCAAAAGATACTTTAGGTTATAAATTGAAGATACAACTAAGTGATCGAACTGATGGTCTTCAGTAAGCTTTATACATTTCAACATCCTTGCATTATATGCATCCATTAATATTCACTCCTTTTTATAAAAAATAAAAGACCAAGCCATGTCGAAATACACCTTTGGGAAAGGTATGGTTTCGAACAGCTTGGTCTTAAAATTCTTGGGTATGAATAGGGGACGCCTATCCACTGAACTTTAGGCACGCTGAATTTTACTTTTTATTGAATACTTAATATATTCTAATTATACTGAAAATTATATTTAAATCAATACTTTTTTATTTTATTTTTCTAGTTTCAATGATTTATAAATAGAAAATTGATTATATGCATCTCGCATAGCAGAAATAATTGCTTTTTTTCCTAAGCCAAAATACCTTTGTTCAAACTTTTCAATCGGTTCCTCTATTCCCTTTTTTAAATCATGACCAGTCAAAATACTTTTAATAAAATCGGTACACATATTGGTGACAAATGTGCATGATGCATTTACTATACAATCATTATTTGGATCGATTTCAAATCCCACCCCCATTACCCCATAGAGATTCTTAGCAGCCATCCCATCAGGCAATCGAGAATACCCAGTACAAATAATTGTTTCACTAGTCAACATTCAAAAGTACCCCCTTCTACCTAAATAGTAAAAATATTTTGTATATTTATAATAAAATCATCATACCAAATAATTCGTTTCAATCCAATAATAATACTAAAAAGAGATGACCTATTGTATCCTATTATCCTACTAATTAAACCAATCCCCGAGTATAGTGTTATCCGCACCAATCAATCAAAATTGGCTGAAATATGAAGATAAAATTATGTAAAAAAAATTGCAAACCGTGATTGTCACAGTTCGCAATTTTTACATTCATATATTTGTTATTTTCGTAACAAAAACCAATCCTCTGATCTCTAATAAACAAGAACGCCCCACCGGCACTATTTTACTTATTAAGAAGACCTAAAAAGGAACAAATAGTTAAGATTCCTTTATCAAAGTTTTCTAGGTTAAAGTGTTCGTTTGGTGCATGAAGATTTTCGTCTGGCAAACCGAATCCCATTAAGACAACAGGTGCATGTAGTGAATGGCTGAAATCCGATACAATTGGAATCGAACCACCTTCTCTTTTGTAAACAGGCGCTTTCCCATATACGGTTTCATATGCTGCTGCCGCTTTTTGAATCATCGGACTATCGATCGGCGTTAAAAATGGATTACCCGTATCTTGCAAGGTCACATTCACCGTGCATCCTTTTGGAGCATGTTCTTCCAGGTGCTTTTTAATTAATCCCTGAATTTTTACCGGGTTTTGATTATGTACGAGACGGCAGGTAATTTTAGCATGAGCCTCGTTCGGGATGACTGTTTTTGTCCCTTCTCCCTGAAATCCTCCCCATACCCCATTTATTTCTAATGTTGGACGTGAATTGATTCTTTCAGAATAAGGAAAATCGTTATTTTCTCCTCCCGTTAATTCCATTAACCCTAATGTTTGTTTTAACTTATCTTCATTGAAATCTAATGCTTTAATTTGTTCCTTTTCAAATTCGGTGAGTTCCACTACATCATCATAGAAATGTTCAACCTTTACTTTTCCGTTTTCGTCATGAAGTGTGGAAAGAAGCTGTACCAATAGATGGTTGGCATTTTGAACTCCACCGCCATACATGCCGGAATGCAAATCAGAGTTAGCGGTTTTTAGTGAAAATTCTAATGCACAAAGACCTCTTAAAGAATAGGTAATCGCAGGTACACCCCTGTCCCACATATCTGAATCAGAAATTACAACTACATCACAGGCTAATTTCTCTTTGTTTTCGGCTAAAAATGGCGGAAGATGAGGACTTCCGATTTCTTCTTCCCCTTCTATACAAAATTTAACGTTTACTGGTAATTTACCTTCTGATTTTAGTAGTGTTTCTACTGCTTTTATATGTAAGAATGTTTGCCCCTTGTCGTCAGTTGCCCCTCTAGCATAAATCTTTTGATCACGAATCGTCGGTTCAAATGGAGGCGTTTCCCATAGATGAACAGGATCAACGGGCTGTACATCATAATGCCCGTATACTAAAACGGTTGGGGCATTTTCTTGATGAAGCCAGTCTGCATACACAATAGGATGACCTTTTGTCTGGATGATTTCAACGTGTTCCATTCCAATGGATTCTAGCTTTTTGGCAATCCAAGACGCTGCTTTTTGAATATCCTCTTTATGCTCGGATAAGGAGCTAATGCTTGGAATTCTTAGTAGATCTTTTAATTCCTCGACATTTTGAGTATGTTCATTGGATACTAATTCTGATAATTGACTCATGTTCTCACCTTTTCTCGTTTATTTTCAATTCTGTTTGATAAGAGAGGATTGACTTTAGATGTTATGTATTCTTTGGTCTCTTTTAGTTTGAACAAAAACCATCTAAATTTCCAGTAATTTATCAAATAACTTATCTTTTTCTACTTTCTCTTTTTGAAAAGACCAAAGGGACGGTTCTGGTGGTTTTTTAGACATTAAAAAGGCGAACAGTGTCAGTCACTGTTCGCCTTTTTAACATACATCTATTTTCCTGCTTTTTAATCTACAAAAACGCCCCACCCATCGGAATAACCACCATATGGTTTACTTAAAATATCTAATTCCTTTTGGATCTTAACTATTTGATTATAATTTAATACCATTCTTTTAGAACAACTACATGCCCACTCATCCGTTTCATCGTCTTGTTCTAAGAAACAATTGTAGCCTTCTCCTTTAAGTACTTGCGATAATTTTTCACCGGTGGCTTGATCCGGCACAGCTACAAAAAATTCGACAGATTGAGGTTTCTTAAAATTCACTCCATCTTTGTATAGACTTTGCAATGCTTCTCCATCTGCATCATTTGGGAATTTCATTTGTTTTTCCTCCATATTCTAGTACATTCAATGGTGTCATAATTATCTACTTATTATAGACGGTTCATTTATTTTTTCATAAGCGATTTCTTTCGTGACAAGGTCACTCATATTTTTTAAAAACTCATAAACGGTCATAAAACCTTGATGATTCTCTTTACTAGTTTTAATATACCCCCAATTCATTTCCACTTGAAGGGTTGGAATCTGACATTGATTTGCGATATGAGCAGAAACGCAGTTTGGGTTTAAGGCACGGAACTTATGATCAATCCCAATATTCGTAATGCCATGATTCATGGCTATGGTTGTCATCTCGTTGATCAGTTCCCATTGCCCGTGTATATTTTTCCCATTTCCAGTAGCAATCTCTAATATATTTGCTTTTGATGCATGCATGACATGTAAATCAATTAGGAGTTTAATCGAATGACGATTGATATAGGCAATCAAGTCATCTCTATATAAACTGTTCCGATCAAAGTTAGCATCATCTTGTAAATTTCTCGTTTTGATGATAGCATGAAAACCTTCATTTTTATGAAGTAATGATGCCATCACTCCTGTATATGATTCCGATTTCTTGGCCTTCCCGTTTCTCATCTGACTGACCGTATGTGGTGCTGATATCATGATGGGGAGAGAACCCTGCAAAAAAACATGGGGATCACCAGGTTCAAACTGGTTCGTTATGTATTGTTCACTTTGTTTATTAATCTGTTCAATATCCATTTATTCTCCACTCAAAACTTAAATTCAATCACACGAATTTAAATATCTTTTTTTACATGTTTACAGCGGTTGTCTCACATGCAGCTTCCTTGTAATAAATTGAAAAATTTCACCATAAAAATTAACGTCTGATTTTAATAACGAAGAGATTGCGGGGTTTGCATTGATCTCGTTGAAAACAAACCCCATTTCTCCAAATAAAAGGTCTACACCTGCTATACTGAGGCCAATTGTTCGAGTCACCTTGAGTACCATGTCTTTTGTCTGATCATCCAGATCGATCGGAGTTGCCGTTGCCCCCAGTGAAATATTCGATCGGAAATCTATATCAGAAGTCCTGAGAAATGAGCCTAGAATTTTATCTCCTACTACATATATCCTAACATCTCTACCAAAGCTCGACTTGACAAATTCTTGGTAAAACCATTCCTGCCCGCTTTCTTTTGCCGATTCCTTTATCAAAAGAAAATCTGTCTCATTCTCTATGAGGTAGACTTCTTTTCCTTGTGCGCCACTTGATTCCTTGGCAATAAAAGGTAAGCCGAATGACTGTTTCAACTGTTCAAAATTAGAATGGTCAACGGAGCAATAATACATGCACAGCGGTTGAGGAATCTGATATTGAGATAAAGTTTGATGTGTTCTCCATTTATTAAGAGACAACTCTTGTGATTCTGCCGTATTAAACGTTGGGATGTTCTCAGATTCCAAAAATCGAACGAAATGAAAATCATAGGCACGAAATAAAACAAAGTCTGGAAGAGTGACCCTTTCACCATTAACAAATACATAGCCCTTCCCGTTGATGAACTGGATGGAGATTTCCTCAATAAATAAAATGTCTATTTTAAAATGGTGTTTTTCGGCTTCCTCAGCAATCCATTTCTGATAGTGAGGAAAAGTAGGTCTTTCGGCTACTTTCCTCTTGTTGATAATCCACCCATACTTCATGAATGTCCATCCTTAA
This sequence comes from Neobacillus sp. Soil_C_43, assembly GCF_057656715.1. NCBI lineage: Bacteria > Bacillati > Bacillota > Bacilli > Caryophanales > Bacillaceae > Neobacillus > Neobacillus sp. Soil_C_43. The sequence continues at coordinate 163,266 of NZ_JBDGJV010000002.1, read as the reverse complement.
TTTTTATTCTTTTCAGATCTCTTTTAGGAATATTTGGAGTGTCTGTTGTCATTCGATAATCTTCCAAACAATCATTCCCATGTGTTAAAAAGGCTTTTTCTACCAGATTTAAATAATCCAATGCGATCACGGCTTTGTCGTGTTTGAGTCCATATTCAAACCTTTGCTCCGCTTCTTTTAATCCAATGTATGCCCATGCTTTCCCGTTAACTGGAACCTCAACACAATCAGTTACTTCCACACGTTCATAATTACGCTCTCGTAGGTCAAGTTGTTCAAGAACGTCCACATTCACTTTAAATAAAACTCCAAAAATTGAACAGGTATCGTCTTTTTTAATATTTAGATAGGTTACGAATACATCCGGGCGTTCTCCTGTTTCTTTATCTATATAATACTTGTAGCCTTGCAGATTTTCAGAGTTGGCCATTGCGACATTCCACGTGCGTTTGTATTTACGTAATCGGCAAAACTGAATAACCTCTTCTTTGATTTCATTCTGATCTAAATACACTTCAAGTTGCTGTTCGTCCACTAAAGAGCCGTAACCAAAAATATAATGGTCGGTCATTTTAAAACCTCCTACATATCAAAATCTGACCAACCATCCCAGCTGACAGATTTAATATTGTAATCCTTTGAATCAATATCGTTAAACCGGCTCCAATCTAAATCGTTTGGAATCTTGTAATTATGGAATTGTTGAAATTCACTGTTCAAATCTGGACATTTCCCATTAAGTGAAACTAAAAGCGTACAGTCAGTAAAATCTTTTCCTTGAATATGAGTAATTTCTTTCGTTCCGTAATTAAAATCGGATTCTTCTAAAGGTATATAGATGGTAAAAGGAACGTGTGTCACAGCTAATTTCCAGCTATTATTTTTTAGGTTTAAATCCACATTTTTTATAAAATGCGTTTTTTGGTCTTCCCGTAATTTCGTGAAACGTGCGGTGACTTTTAAATCGATATTAATTAATCGTAATTTTGTAGAGCTGTAAAAACGGATCGCTAGAACGGGTTGATTAGAATCATTCATAAAAATATTACATTTCTTTTTAAACGTAATGATTTTAGGTGGTATGAACACTTTAAATACAATTAAACCGAAAAATAAAGATGGAAGCAGCATGGAGAGGATCTTTCCAATTCCATAAAGAATATAACTATAATTTGAAGTAAGTATGACTTCTTTACCGGGGACACTTCCGCCTAGAAAGTACATAAAGGTATAATACCACCAGAACTTTAAGCTGTGTTGTGGAGGTTCGAAGTTTTTAAAGAGAATTGCAAACATTAAACTTAGAAATAAATTAAATAAGAAAAAATAAAAAACGAGGACGCTAAGGCGATGTTTGGCTAAAAACGGCCTTAAATGATCCAGCGTGATCGGGTGACTCGTTTCTTTTCTAAAAAAATGAAAGAAGAATTTGGACAATAGTAGGTTCCCTCCTTATCTAGATTTATCAATCCTAAAAAACCGAATGAACCTACCGTATTCTACCATTTTCATAGTGAAAACGATAGACCCCAATGAGGAAATTTTTCGTTGATTTTCTTTTTATAGATCTGTTCCAATAATTATTATGATATAAAAAAGCACCGCTCCAATGCTGAAACGGCACTTCATTAAGTAAGTGATTGAACCCCATGAACCTCAATCCGATCCGGTCTTGTATAAATATTTAAAGAATGATTGCGAAGAAAACCAACGGTCGTAATCTGAAGCTCTTCCGCCAGCCTGAGGGCCAATTCGGTTGGAGCTGATTTTGACAAAACAATACCGCAGCCTATTTTAGCTACTTTTAGTAATACCTCAGAGGAAATACGACCACTAAAAACAATAATTTTGTCTGAAAGAGAAATTGAATTCTGCAAGCAATGACCGTAAATTTTATCCAGGGCATTGTGTCGTCCTATGTCCGTTCTATCTACGATGATGCCATTCGTGTCACAAAGGGCAGCATTGTGAACGCCCCCTGTATCCTGAAAGATTACAGACGACTCTTGCATTTGTCGCATTAAATGAAAGCATTGGTCAATAGAAATCGTCGCATCTACGTTTTCCAGTGGTTTAACGGTTCTAGCATCATTATAAAAATAAAAGCTTTGACGGCTTTTTCCACAGCAGGATGTGACTACTCGTTTCGAATGGAACAATTCGTTTAGTTTGTTGACCTTGTGCGTTTTTACAATGGCACGGCCAGTCGCTTCTATAATCGTCAGTTCTTTAATTTCTGTAATACTTCTGATAATCCCCTCTGACGCCAAAAAGCCAAACACTAGTTCTTCTATGTGCTCAGGGCTGCAAACAAGTGTTGCGAATTCTTGGTCATTCAGAACAATGGTAATCGGATATTCCGTAACGATAGTATCCGTTACTTTTTGTATGGCCCCGTCCTCATACCGCCATATATTGCTTTCCAGTTTCATTGGCTGATCCATACTTTTTCACTCCTAGTTACTTACCCTCAATCGGCTGGTCAAAAACGAATACAGTCATGGCAATATCTTCTTTAATATTAATATCAGAAAATAACCGTACTACGTTTGCCCCCATCAGGTTTTCAAACCGTATAAGAACCTCTGGCTTTTTATAGATTTCCTTTACAAATCGCGTTCTCGTCTCATGGACCATCTGTTCGCCATGTTCGGAAGTAATCATAAACTTCTCCACATTTGTCAGGTTCCCTTTCATTTCACTGATTGCCCAAGAACCGATAAATTTGGTGGTGATTTCTTTCGGACCATTGCCGACATATTCTTTTCTAATTTCGCGAACAAGCATACTAAATTGATGCTCCAGATTCTTTGGCATTGACTGTCCTCCCTATCCATACCACATAGTTTAATTCTAAAGAGGAAACCCATTCATTACTTTAACGAATGGGTTTGTATTTTGTCTTTCATCTTACTCTTTTAAGCCTTCACCCATACCTTTTAACAGGTTAAATCCAAACCCTAAGACACGATTAATATCAGGATCCTTTAAGGCCTTCATTAAATCAAAGATCCCAATCTTTGAATCCTCTTTTAATCCCTGCTCAGCTTTTTTCAAACCGGCCGTTAAGCTTTTGGCAAGCTTACTTGTAGTTTCTGGATCTAGCTCCGTTAAAATACCGCCCGCAGCCATCGCATTATTGATCATGTTTGTAACAGGCTGGCGTGTAAACTGACCGACCGCAATTTTTGCTGCTTTCTCCTTGGCTTTTAGAAGACTTCCAAAAGCGTCCAAGATCCCGCTATCGTGTAACTCCTGGAGCAGATTCAATGTCTCGAGCAGTGAATCTTTATTTTCCGCAACCCCGGAGAGAAGATTCTCCAGGGATTGCATTTTCTTTTGTTCTTCTGTCAGTTCTGTCTTTTGAATGACTTTAATCGGTTGTGCCATTACGCATTCCTCCTGTCATAGAAACCAGGGTTAATATGCTCGTTTACATCTGCAATCGGTGTGTAATCGCCGCGTTCCCACTTGCGGTAGATTTCAAGACCCATTTGCGGTGTACGAGTGGCATTTCGTGGATTATACCTTGGAAGTGGATTTTCACCATTCAGTTCAAGTACTTCCATCCGTACTTTCGTTTGTTTGTACGCTGGTGTATGTGTCACGACATCTACTGCCCCACCAGTCAGAAGGTTTACCGCACTCTCGTGGCTTGACGAATGCATTGGCACATAAACCGTTTTTCCTTCCACACGATCAGTTACAAGAACAGGCAGTCTAATCGCTCCGTACGGTGATACAAGACGTACAAGTGAACCGTCTTTTACACCACGTTCCTTCGCAAGTTCCGGTGATAATTCTACAAACACTTTCGGAAATTTGTAGTTCAGTCCCTCTGATTTCTGTGTTAAGTTTCCTTCATGGAAGTGCTCCAACAGACGTCCATTATCCAACGCGAGATCGAATTCCTGCGGAAACTCCATAGGCGGCACATAATCAAACAAACCGAAGCGAGCTTTTTTATCAGGGAAATTAAAGCCGTCTTGGAAAAGAAGCGGCGTGTTTGATCCATCAAGAGATCCCCAGTGGAAGCTGTTCCATCCTTCAAGAACATCATAGTTACACTGGCTAAAGAACGGTGTTAAGCTTGCCATTTCGGCAAAAATCTCACTTGGATGGGTATAATCCCAATCAAAGCCCATCTTTTTCGCGAGCTGGGTAAGAATCCACCAGTCTGGTTTACTATCACCTAGCGGCTGTAATGCTTGGTATAAACGCTGCACTCGACGCTCGGTATTGGTGAACGTTCCATCTTTTTCAAGCGAAGGAGCGCCAGGTAAAATAACATCGGCAAATTGAGCGGTTGTTGTTAAGAAGATTTCTTGTACGACAAGGAAATCTAACTTCGCAAGCATCGCCTGAGTATGATTTGAATCCGCATCGACCCATGCCATATCCTCCCCAGCGATGTACATCGCCTTCATCTCGCCTCTATCGACAGCTCCGAGCATTTCAATATTATCAAGACCAGGATTTGGAGAGATACTCACACCATACGCCTTCTCAAATTTTTCACGGATTTCTACATTAGTTACTGATTGATAGCCAGGGAAGATATTTGGCATTGTTCCCATGTCAGCTGCACCTTGCACATTGTTATGTCCACGTAACGGATAAGCACCAGCATTCGGACGCATCATGTTGCCTGTTGCAAGAAGCAGGTTGGCAATCGCAACTGATGTATGTGAGCCTGCGATATTTTGCGTGACACCCATTCCCCAACAAATGACTGTTCCATCTGCATCACGGATCATTTCAGCCATTTGGACTAATGTTTCTTTCGTAATACCCGTTATCTTCTCTGCCTCTTCTAAACTATAAGGCTCCATCATTTTCAAAAATTCATCATAGTGATTGACATGATCTGTGATAAATTTCACATCGTGCCAGCCTTGGTCAATGATATACTTCGTAATAGCGGAAAGCCATACATAGTCCGTTCCTTGTTTTGGACGAACGAACAGGTCTGCACGGTCACCCATTTCATGTCTGCGCACGTCCACGGTGATTAATTTTTGTCCATGAAGTTTTTGCGCACGTTTAATACGAGTGGCAAGAACAGGATGTCCTTCTGCAGGTGCGCAACCTACGAGCATAACTAGTCCTGCACCAGCAATATCCTGAATCGTTCCAGAGTCGCCTCCGATGCCTCCGGTTTGCTGTAATCCCCATGAAGCTGGTGATTGGCAATAACGAGAGCAGTTGTCTACATTATTGGTTCCGAATACTTGACGAGCCACCTTTTGAATCAGGTAGTTTTCCTCGTTCGTAATTTTAGATGACGAAATAAAACCAATCGCATCGCTGCCATAGTTATCTTTGATACCACCGAGCTTTTCTGCAACAAGTGAAAGAGCCTCGTCCCAGCTTGCTTCCACAAACACATCACCTTTTCGAATTAATGGTGTGGTAATTCGTTCTTGTGAATTAACAAAATCCCATCCGAATTTCCCTTTAACACAGGTGGAAACACTGTTAACAGGAGCATTTTCAGATGGTTCAATTTTAAGAATTTCACGGTCTTTTGTCCATACTTCAAATGAACAACCTACCCCGCAGAAAGTACAAACAGTTTTTGTCTTCTCGATTCGCTCTTCACGCATGGCTGCTTCTATTTCTGACACGGCCATGATGGTTTGATAATCAGGCTCTACTGCTTTAACAATGTCAATCATTGGTGTAAGCAAGTCATCGGAAATACTTGTCATAAATCCTGCATTTCCAAGCATCGATTTTTCCATTAATGCGTTACAAGGACAAACGGTCACACATTGACCGCAGGATACGCAAGAGGATTCGTTAATGCTTTTTCCTCCGTCCCATAAGACACGGGGCTGACCCGTTTCCCAGTTGATGGTTAGCGTTTCATTCACTTGAAGATCCTGACATGTTTCTACACAGCGGCCACACAAAATACATTGATCAGGGTCGTAGCGATAAAACGGGTGAGACATGTCTACTTCATAGCCCTTTGAGCGATGTGGGCGTGTTTGGTGTTCTACTCCCATCATTTCTGCCGTATTATGTACACGACAATTTCCATTGTTATTGTCACATACGGTGCAATATAATAGATGGTTTTCAAGAATACGGTCCATGGCTTCCTCTTGGGCTTCTTTTGCAAGCTCAGAAGAAGTCAATATGTCCATGCCATCCTCGACCACAGTGGAACAGGCACGCATAATGCTGCCGTTGACTTCACACATACACGTATCACAGCTCTGTACCGGTCCAAGAACCTCAGAATAGCATATGTGTGGATGCTCCATTTCCTGTTTTAGTAAATAATCTAAAATACGTGTTCCTTTTTCCACTTCATGTGCTGTTCCGTTGATAAGAACATTCACTTTTTCGCTCACTGTAAGTCCTCCTTGGTAAAAAACAAAGAAATCTATTAAACTTCCAAATCAACTAGCTTTCTTGATAGTTGATCTTGCTTTAGCTGATGATTGTAGGGAATCCTTGTGTACAGTCCAATAAATCAAGGCTACAAACACACCGCCGCCAATTGCGTTTCCAATCACGACCGGAATAAAGTTAGAGATATAATCCGCCCATGTGACCTGCCCCGCAAAAATCGCTGCCGGGATGACAAACATGTTTGCCACCACGTGCTGAAAACCGATTGCGACAAACGCCATAATAGGAAACCAAATTGCAAGTATTTTTCCACCGATATCATCTGCGCCATAGGCAAGCCAAACGCCTAAACAAACGAGCCAGTTACAGCCAATAGCAGAAATTAAGGTCTTCATAAATGTTTCATCAATCTTCGTCTCTGCTATAGCGACAGTTTTGGTTAAAAATGGACCTGTTTCCGTTAAGCCAACGATGTGACCAAAGAAATACGCGACAAAGATCGCACCAATAAAGTTACTAATTAATACTAGCAGCCAATTCTTACCTAGTTGTGCTAGTGTCGCACGCTTTGCTAGAACAGCAATCGGAAGAGCCATCATATTTCCTGTTAACAATTCGCCACCTGCAATAATGATTAACATGAGACCGACTGGGAAAACCGCTCCTCCTAAAAGCGAGCTAAAGGAACCCCATTGCTGCGGTAAATTGGCAATGACACGAATGTCTAATAAGAAACCAAAGGAAATAAATGCTCCTCCTAGAAATCCTAATAAAAGTGCATGAAAAGGGTTCATCGTTGCCTTTTTTGCACCAGCATCCACCGCTAATTCCGCGATGCGCTGAGAACTATGAAACGCCATATTTTTTCCTCCAATTTGTTGAATATAAAAACCTTTTGTTTAAACAATGGGACAATTGCCGGTCTCTTTGCCTTCTGCATTTTGTGAGAAAACGCAAAAAAGCCCACCATAAATCGGTTCCCATGCCATGCATGGACCGTTTTACAATGGGCTGATAACTGAGCATTTTTTATACTAGCAATCCATCCCGCTACAGACACAATGGAAGAACAGGATATACAGTCAATTTATTATTAACTTACATCAATGAACTTTCCATCCTCTATAAACCTTTCTAATAGTAACATGGATTCATTGATTTGTGAACATTTTAGGAACTTTTTGTTTACATATTAAAACAGGCATGAGTTGTTACTTCCGACCCATGCCTGTTTCATTTTTAAAAAATCCTTCCTACCTTATCTTTGTTCGAGTTTATTCACTTTTCGCTTTACATCAGCCACTTCTTTAAATAAAAGTTCAACATCAGAATTAAAGTCAGTGGCTAGTGATTTCATATCTCTACTAATGTAAGTGAAATTCTCTGTCATTAACGTAGTTGTGTGTTTTATCAGATCTTTTATTTCTGACTGCCCCGTTTCTAGGTTTTCCATACGCCCAGACAGTTCCTTTTGGCTAGACTTTACTTCAGTCATGTCCGTGGTTAATTCCTTTAAATCTGATTTTACTTTTGTCGTATCTAAGATTAATTCATCTTGGCCAAATTTTAGTTCTGATATTTCATTTGTATTTTCCAAAAGGCCTGACTTTAACTCTGAGATTTCTTTTGTATTTTCCATTAGGCCTGATTTTAACTCTGAAATTTCCTTTGTATTTTCCATCAACCCTGATTTTAACTCTGAGATTTCTTTTGTATTTTCCATTAGTCCTGATTTTAATTCTGAGATTTCTTTTGTATTTTCCATTAGTCCTGATTTTAATTCTGAGATTTCTTTTGTATTATCCATCAAGCCTGATTTTAATTCTGAGATTTCTTTTGTATTATCCATCAAGCCTGATTTTACTACCGCCATTACATTAGTTATGTCATTCTGGCCAGTTTCCAAATTTCCTAGCCTCTTCTTCGTGTCTATTATCTCTATAAGAATTTTATCTAACTTTTCTTTCATTAAATAAAACCTCCGTTTATATTTACCATTGTGAAATAATATGTCCTAGCACAGTGTAACATGGCATTAATTTTCTATTTTATAAAGTGATAATATTAATATATCCTTTCTTTTGGTATTCCTCATATGAGATTCGATATTTTTCTAGGACATCCCCAAACAAAATAGTAAATATTCCCTCAATATATGATACTAAGTAGCTATTTTCAATATCAACCTCGTCATTATCTAACTTTTCTTTATATTCACCGAGTTTTTCATCAGTTAGCGGCGCTTCTAAAGGAAATAATGATTGCGTTCCATCCTTTTTTGCCAAAAGAAAGATCCCGAATCCACCACCTTCTTCTTCCTTGTAATGAACCCTATTTTCCTCTTTTTCATAAAATTCCTGCTTACGGATAAAATAGTATCCGCAGCAATAACAATAGATGTAAAGCTCGCCTATCTTATAATAATCATCTTCAATGGCTATTCCTCCACATTTTGGACATGAGCGATTTTGCATAATTGATGCCATATGAAACACCTCAAATATATATTTTTTACTTAAATCACTGGAATTAGTTAAATAGAGTGGACGATAAGGGGTTCACAAAGAGAATTTTATAAACTAAATAGAGAGTTTCGAAATTGATATTTTTGAGGATATATTCTATAAGGGATTTTGTTCGTTTGTGATTATCATTTTCTAATTTCTTTGCATCACCTTTAAAATAGAAAATTACAGTTTATAAATGGGATAATTTGAAAATTGGTTGTGATTGAATTTAGCAGACGATGAAGAATCCTGGAGATTTTTGTGGATTTGTGGAAAGGATTATAACAATTATATCATTTTCACTGGTTTACCAAACATTATTGCATACGTTTTCACAAAATTGTAAAAAAGAATGACTCTGTCCGCATCATGAACGGATTCATTTCTATGGGAACATAAATATTTGGGAAAAGCAAAAAGAAGGACGTAGGAAACCATTCCCACGTCTTTTAAGCATTGAAATTCACAGTATCCGCTCTATTTAATAAAAAGTCCGCCTGGTCTTTCCCATATAAATACAACCGATGCATCGGCCTGGTCATCGATACGTACAACAATTTGATGTCCAGTTCAACTTGTGAATATGGCTCTACCAAGCATACGAGCAAAACAGCATCAAACTCTAACCCTTTTGATAGATAAGAAGGTAAAATTACGATATGTCCCTTCTTCATTTCTTCTTTTTCCTCTAACAATTGAATCGGAAGATGACTTTCTTCAAAAAGCTGATGAATTTTTTGACAATCTCTTTCGGTACGGCCAATCATCGCGATCGAGTGTAGCTCTTCCTTTTTAAATGAAGAAATATCTTGTTCTAACTGCAGCCTCACCTGCTCTAGATTCGCAGGATCAATCCTTTGAAAGCGTGGTTTGTCACCATGTCGAATAACTGGTACAACCTTTGGCAAGTCTTGGTCAATCAACATCAAGATATCGTTTGCCAGATTCATAATTTCGACGGTTGTTCTGTAGCTTTTTTGTAAGGCTTGATAATTCGCATTCGGGAAAATTTCTTCTAATAAGGGTTCCCAGCTATTTAAGCCGCGATAGGAATGGATTCCTTGTGCTAAATCTCCCACAATGGTGAACAAATCGGTCTCAAATCCTTCTTTTAATGCGGCAAATTGAAAATAGCTGTAATCCTGCGCTTCATCAATGAAAATACTACGCATTTTATATTTTTCATCGATGCCTTCCAGTTTTGCCTTCATGAGAAATAGTGGAGCTAAATCTTCCAGCTCGTAGGCACCACGATTAAAGATTCGCTGACAATATTTACTCAGAAGCTTACATTCTTGTTCTGAAAGAGTAGTCGAATGCTCTTTAATCTTTTCAGGAGAAGACATTAGTTCCTTATACAAGGTGAAAATATCTTTCATAACAAACGCATCCAAATATTTTTTTACTGCGAACTTTGCCTCCTGCTCCACCCTCTTTTTTCGTTTTTCCTTCATTTCCATTAAGGAAACAACTTTCTGCTTTCTTTTTTCAGGACTCAGCTTCGTGTTATAAAGGGCTTTCTCTAGTGCCTCTTCATATTTTTTATTAAGATTCGATAACATCAGCGATTTCTTCTTTTTCAAATCTTCTTCTAATAGGTTCTTTATCTTTCCAATCCTTTTATAGATTGGTAAGTACGTATATTCTTTTAGAAAAAGTTTTTTTAGTTTAAGTCCCTTCATCAGAACGGAATTTTCCACGCCAAAATCTTCTTGTGGGGCAAGTCTATATTGCAATTCTTTTACATATAGCTCGATTACTTCCTTAAATTCGAGTGAACCTTTATAGGTAGAAACCCATTGAATCGGTTTATTTTTTTCGTTATTTTCAAGAAGCTTCATCAGCTTAGAGTTCGGGGAAAACAGCTTAATTTTCTGGCCCAAGCAACTCCTCATAAAATCGATATAGGTGGTTTGATTGATCTTGTTGACCCCTAATTCAGGTAAGACGGCTGATATATAATCAATAAACAGTCGGTTTGGTGCGAGAATCATTAATTTTTCTGGAGGAAATTGAAATCCAAAGGAATAGAGAAAGTAGGATATTCTATGGAGTGCGATGGTTGTTTTTCCGCTTCCTGCGGCACCTTGTACGATAATCGGGTGCTTCAGAGATGCTCGAATCACTTCATTTTGCTCATTTTGAATCGTTGCCACGATTTCTGTTAATCGATTGTCTGCTTTTCCAGACAAGGATTTCTGTAAAAGTTCATCGTGGGTGGTAAGATCAATGTCTCTAATGTCTTTTAATAGTCCCTCGACGATGTCATACTGCCTCTTTAAGGATAGGTAACCTGATTGTTCCTCCCCAAATGCATCATAGGACACCTCTCCCAGCCGTCCGTCATAGTAGACATTAGCAATCGGAGACCTCCAATCCACGATAATGGGCTGCTGTGTCACGCGATCAAACAAGGATACTTTGCCTATGTATAAAACTTCTTCCTTGTTCGTAGAGTGACTTGTAAAGTCAATCCTTGAAAAATAAGGCTTGCCAATTACGCTTTCTAACCTTTTCAGTTCACTTGCAGCTAATTCCAGAAAACTGGCATTCGCAAGAAGATCCGTGTAACTCGTACTGCTATCACGCGAATTCAGTTCGGCAAAAGATTGTTTCATATTTTCAACGAAAAATTCTTTATTCCCCTTCGAAATGTCTAAAACCGTTCGTATGTATTCTTTTGTAAACTCTAGGCGCTCTATTTCTGCTTGATAGTCTTTATGGTCACGGACAGTCACTTGATCTTTGGCACTCATTCGATTCACTGGCCACCTCTCACTACAATTCGGGAAGCATGAATGTTTAGAATAAACTAAATCCTCATTTCTAGTCAAGTCATAAAACATAGAACAAATAAGTTAATGGTGAACTCCTAGGGTGGGATTGGTTACATCAATCCCACTCTATAGGTTAATATGTATTACTCATTTTTCATGAAATTCTGGCTCTCTAGGTATTTCAGAACGGTCTGTGAATATTCATGATGTGATTCTTTCGTATATTTGGCAATGGTATAAATTTGAGCGAGATTCTTTAATCCTAAACGTTCTGTCATTTCCTTCAGCCTAGGGACGTCCATGTAACGTTTCCAGCCCTTTTCATCTCTCTCTTTATAGATTTCTAGAATTTCTTCATTCGAGTAATCACGGTATTGGTCATAGTGAACAAGTCCATGTCTTGGCAGTCGGTCACGTGGAGCAGGGTTTTCTGCAGGATACCCTAATGAATAACCCACAACGGGTACGACATTGGATGGTAAGTTTAGCAGTTCCCCAATTTGATCGCAATTGGCTAGCGTTGAGCCCATGTAGCAAATGCCCAGACCTGCACTTTCTGCTGCTAAAGCACAGTTTTGTGCTGCCAACGTCGCATCAATGGCACCAATCATAAAGCTCATGAAATTATCAAATTGTACAGGTGCATCATTCAGCGATAGCCATTTTCTCATTCGATTAAAATCAGCACAAAAGGTTAATAGGATCGGTGCATCCACTACCATCGATTGGTCCATATGTGCGGTGTATAATTTTTTCTTAAGTTCTTTGTCTTTTGTGACAACAATGGAATAAGATTGCATATTGCCACTTGAAGAGGCACGAATGCCGGCATCTAATATTTGATCCAAGAGTTCTTGACTTACTTCCCTATCTTCATATTCTCGGATAGATCTGTGCCCGTGTATTACATCGTTAAATTCCATAGTGGTCACTCCTTTTTTTATATAACTATAGCAAACACTCATTTTCAAATCTATAAGATAATTTCCCTTGTACTGAAGCTTCATGTTGACATACTTGAATATAGAGTTGGACATGACTCCTTCTTTTCTAGCTCTAGAAATAAAAAGCCTCCTCCTAATGATAGGAAGAGACTTTTTCAATCTATTGTGTTACTGTTACTCATTCAAAAACAGCATCGCCGTCTGGGCATAAATCCTCGATGCTTCCACTAATTCTGCTACATCAATATATTCATTGATTTGATGGGGGATATGACGGTCACCCGCTCCTGTTGTGACAATAGGAATACCAGCCAGGTGTAAGAAGGTTCCGTCTGTGGCCCCTGGTACGCCATTATAAATCGGTTCCTTTCCGGCAACTGAACGGAATGATTCCACACTAGCCCTCACAATCGGATCCTCCAAACTCGTTTCTGTCCAAGGCCGACTTTCAATCACCTCTAGTGTAGCTTTAAAATCTGGATCCTTGGAACCCAGTCGAGCTAAAATTTTCTCCATATCAGCCCGCAACTGGTCGTGGTTCTGTCCAGGTACTGTGCGTATATCCATGGCACTATAACAATGATCAGGAATGACATTGATTTGCGGCTCACCTTTTTCCGGCCCTAAAATAATTGTCGGGGTAATACTTGGAAAACCTAAATATTGGTGTTGACCGAGTCGCTGCTTCTCTTGTTCCTCGAGTGCCATAAGTTCACAAATAACCTGCGCCATTCTCGTATTGGGATTGATTCCGGCTAGCGGCATGGCACCATGAGCCATTTTTCCATAAGTACGAATGACCGCTCTCATCGCCCCTTTTTGAGTGATGCAGATTTGATTTTCTTCCGGTTCACAGATGATGGCACCGTCCACCCCCTGTGCCCAGCCCCGTTTTATAAAATGCTTAATGCCAATCATCATGCCTTCCTCATCGCAAGGGACACACAAAATAATCTTTCCATTCCATTTCACATTACTTTTTTTAATAGCATGGACCGCTGCAATCGCTGCTGATAGATTTCCTTTTGTATCGTTCGTTCCTCTGCCAAACATTCTTCCGCCTTCAATTACGGCCCCAAAGGGATCATAGCTCCAGGCATCCCAGTCCCCCTCTGTCACTACATCGGTATGTCCCTCAAAGAGAATCGTTTTTCCAGGTCTGCCGGAATCAAGAATGCCAATGACATTTGGACGCCCCTTGACAACTTCTTCGATATATACCTCAAGCCCTAAACCCTTTAGGTATTCATAAACATATTGTGCCGCTCTGCTTTCATTTCCCATAGGGTCGTGTGGGCGGTAAACACTTGGAATCCGAACAAGAGCTTGAGTCAAATTTACAACTTCCTGATCATCCACATAATTATATACAGCCAACATGAACCCCTCCGTTTTATTGATTTTTAGCTACATCTTTGTGAGCGATAATTCCTCCAACACTTTCAGCGGATTGAACCGCATTAAGAATTGCCCTCTCCATGACCTTTGCTGCCAGGCCTCCAATCACATCTACAGGAATCCTTTCCCCTCCTGTGGCAACAGCAAAAATCGCGTCTCCATCAAACAAGGTATGAGCTGGAAAAATCGTTCTTGCATATCCATCTTGTGCCATCTGTGCTACCTTTGTTGCCTCTGCCTTCGTTAATTCTGCATTTACTGCAACCACTCCAATGGTGGTATTCGACCCAGCTGGAATGGTGGGGCTATAGTTTTGTTCGAGGAGCTTGATACTATCAAGAATACTCCCCTCCTTATACGGCCCTGCTAAAATTTCCCCCGTGGAAGGTTCACGGACATCTCCGACTGGATTGACCGCAACAATCGCTCCAATCACAACACCATTATTTAAGCGAAGCGATGCACTTCCGAGACCACCCTTCATACACAAGTCGAGACCGGCTAATTTACCAACCGTCGCTCCACAGCCCGCTCCATAATTTCCCGTGTTAAACTTCTCAGTTGTTGCCGCTTTTGCTGCTTCATAACCCATTTGTTTATCTGGTCGAACCTTTGGATCTCCGTGAGGAAGATCAAACAAGACCGCTGCTGGAACAATGGGAACCTTAGCAACACCCGCATCTAAACCGATATCTTCTTCCTCCAAAAATTGCATCACACCGGAAGCGGCATCCAAACCAAACGCACTGCCTCCGCTTAAACAGATGCCATGCACTTTATCGACCAAATTAACTGGATTCAAAAGGTCCGTTTCCCTGGTTCCGGGAGCGGAACCTCTTACGTCCACTCCCGCAACTGCACCACCATCAAAAAGGATGGCTGTACAACCCGTCAATGCCTGTTGATTTTCTTTATTGCCTACTTTTACACCTGGTACATCCGTGATTTGGTCATACATTCCTTATACATCCTTAGATATCTTTGATTTTTGAGATTTCCCTATCTGTTTCCAAGCTAATACAACTGCTAAAGTCACAATCGTACCTACAATAGCTTCAGGAATTCCGTTTGTTATTCCGACGGTCCAAGCAACTCCTGCGGTTAAATAATTGCGGATGACAGCCATTGTTAACACAAATACCGTATTCGACAATGTCCCGATAAAGGCAGCTGCTCCAACAGCAACGTATTCACTTCTGCGGCGGAGTCCAACATACACAAGCCAGGCTACTACGCCGATCAATAAACGAGGCAAAATGGAAACCAATGGATCTTTAAAGAGAGGAACCGTTGCGTTAAGAAACGAAGAAATCCCAAAAATGGCTCCAACAATTAAGCCTACCACCGGCCCCTGCATAATTCCTCCAATAATTGCAGGAATGTGCATGATGGTCGCATTCCCTGCTGCTGTTGGAACAGGTATATACCCCAACCGTGTTACCCCTAAAAGAATGGCTATCGCACCCAGCACACCAGCAATGACAATATCACGAACCGTTAATGACTTTTTCATTCAAAATCTCTCCTTTTGTTTTTAGTTTTTTTAATTAAAAAGGAAACGGGTAAAAAAGTAGTAGTAGTGAGAATAGCAACCCAACCAATAATATTAGATAATCCTTTGTTAGGGCTTTATACACGGAGAAGGAACTCCTGTCACCCCCTGGTGTATAACAGCGAGATTCCATGGCAAGAATTAGGTCCTCAGCCCTTGACAATGCGATATTAAATAAAGGAATAATAATTGGAAACATTTCTTTTGTTCTTTGAATGATTCTCCACCAGTCGCCGGTACCAAAGTCAGCTCCCCTTGAGGCTTGTGCTTTCATCATTTTTTCCATCTCGATAGCGAAGGTTGGGACAAATCGAATCGCAATTGTTGTTATTAGAGAGATTTCGTGAACCGGGAAATGAATTTTTTTTAACGGACTCAATAAGCTTTGTATGGAGTGTGTTAATTCTGTGGTGGAAGTAGATAAGGTAAGAACACTGCTTAAGAAGATAATTTCAACAAATCGAACTGCTGAAACAACCACCAAACGAATACTTTCACTGGTGATTAAAATAAAACCATAATCAATATACACTCTACCATCTGAAAAGAGCTGTCCTTGAAAAAGCAACTGCAAAATCGCTAGGATGATAATAAAAGGAATCGCTGGTTTCACACCAGATAGTCCATAGCTGATAGGAATTTTGGATGCCCAGAATAAATAAAGAGATAAGACTAGACCAATGGCATTTCCGATATAACTCGTATTAAAGGCAATTGCTAACACGAGAATGACAAAAGAAAGAAGCTTTATTCTTGGGTCTAATCGATGAATAAACGAGCCCGTTGGGACGTATTGACCGATTGTTATACTACGGGATATTTCAAATTCGCTGGACATGTGTCGAACCCTCCTTCCTGCCGGTAAGTACCTTCATTATTTCGTCCGCTGCTTCAATAATGGAAAAGGCATCCGTATTTACTTGGTATCCAAGATCGGTTAATCGATAAAGGATCTGTACCGTTTCGGGGGTCCCGATTTGATGTCGCTGCAGTTTTTCTTTATCCGTAAAAATTTCTTTCGGGGTGCCTGATAACACATCGGTTCCGCCTGCCATCACATAGACACGGTCAGCTAGCATTGCGACCTCCTCCATATTGTGTGACACAAAAACGACGGTTAATTTTTCTTCCTTGTTTAACCGTTTAATTTTTTCAAGCAATTCCTTCCTCGACCTTGGATCTAGACCCGCTGTCGGTTCATCAAGTACTAAAATTTTTGGTTTTAAAGCTAGAATCCCTGCTAAGGCTACTTTCCGTTTCTGTCCCCCGCTTAAAGCAAAGGTTTGTCGGTCCGTCATTTCCTCAAAATCTAAACCTACAACATCCATCGCCCACTTAACACGCTCTCTCACCTCCTTTAGTGGAAGACCTAATTTGAAGGGGCCATAGGCAATATCATCGCCAATGATTTTTTCAAAAATTTGATCCTCCGGGTTTTGAAAAACCAGTCCCACTTTCTGTCTCAGCGTTTTTAAATCTACCTTTTTCTTTGATAAGTCTTCCCCATCAATGATTACTTTTCCGGATTCCGGACGCATCAGACCATTGAAGTGTTGAATTAAGGTCGACTTTCCCGACCCAGTATGGCCAATAATGGCAATGCATTCCCCTTCTTCTACATACAGATTGGCGCCTTTTAAAGCAACATGCTCCATCGGGGTACCTTTCATATACGTATGTGATAGATTCTCTATTTCGATGATCGGTCTCTCCGGCATTTTATACCACCTCCTCTTTGGATAATTTTTCTACCTCCGCAACAAACTCCTCCTCTTTGATTAAGTCCCTTGAAAAATTAGTAAGTTGACTGTGAATCACTTCAGCCATTTGGCTAACAGAAGGCACTTCTAATTGCAGATTCACTAATTCCTGCTTATGTTTAAAAATTTCACGCGGGGGACCGTCCATGACGATTTGCCCACCCTCGATGACGATAATCCGGTCCGCTTCCGCTGCTTCGGACATATGGTGGGTTACCGTAATAATGGTCATCCCTATATCGTTCATCTTTCTCATCACCTGAAGAACTTCTTTTCGGCCAAAGCTGTCAAGCATACTTGTTGCTTCATCAAAAACGATGCAATCTGGCTGCATTGCTAACACACCGGCAATCGCGACCCTCTGCTTTTGTCCCCCTGATAGATGGTGTGGCGGTCTGTGGCGAAACTCCGACATTTTGACAACGTTTAAAGCTTCATCCACTCTTTTTTTCATTTCTTCTCTTGCTACACCAATGTTTTCTAGTCCAAAGGCTACATCTTCCTCAACGATTGTCGCAACAATTTGGTTATCTGGATGCTGAAAGACGGTGCCAACAGCTCGACGAATATCCCGTTTCTTTTTCATCTCTCTCGTGTTATGCCCGTGAACCCAGACATCCCCATGATCCGGGGTTAAGATCCCGTTCAAGTGTTTGGATAAGGTAGATTTCCCTGAACCATTGTGGCCAATGATTGCTACATATTCTCCAGGGAAAATGGAAAAGGAGATATTCTTCAGAACGGATACTTTCGTTTTTTCATTTATTTTGTAGGCAAACGATACATTATCTAAACGAATAATTGGTTCCATTTTATACTCCTCTCTCAATAGATTTTTGTTAAATCCCACGTCCTCCATCAATATTTAGAACCTCTCCAGTCACAATCTTAGATAAATCAGAGGCTAAATATAAGGCACCTTGGGCAATATCCTCTGGTAGAATTAACGACCCCAATGGAACACTGTCTTGAAAGATCTTTTTCATTCCCTCCTCTTTTTGAGCCTCATCCCCTACAAGGAATTTACCAATCATAGGTGTATCAGCCGGGCCAGGATTGATGGCATTTACTCTAATTTTAAAAGGAGCTAATTCAAGTGCTAGTGCTTTTGTCAGCATGATTGCAGCCCCTTTTGATGCACAGTACGCGTTTAATCCTGGTCTCGCTCTAATACCAGCAATGGAAGCAATATTAACAATACTTCCACTCTTTTGTTGCTTCATGACTGGAACAGCATATTTAGAAGTTAAAAAAATGGATTTTGTATTTACGTTCATAATTAAATCCCATTGTTCCAAGGTTAATTCTTCAATAGATGTGAAGGATTGTGGAACACCCGCACAGTTAATGACAATATCCAATCCGCCATAGGCTTCCAATGTTTGATTCACAAGGTTTGCAACATCCGAATCACTCGTTACATCTGCATGAATGGCTTGCACTCGTTCTAGACCCGTTGAACTTGCTGCTGTTTTTGCAGACTCATAATTTAAATCAGCAAACGTTACATTAGCCCCTTCATTTGCGAATAATAAAGCAATAGCTTTCCCCATTCCCGATCCTGCTCCGGTTACAAGTGCCGTCTTTCCGCTTAATATATTCATAGATTGGACACCTCCATTTAATCAAAATTCTATCTTTAACTCTAAAATGTTCTTATTTCATGATCCCTTTTAGAGTTTAGCGCTAAGGCTTAATTGAACCATTTTTGAAACAATTGCATCGCCCATTTCAACGGTATTGGCAGTGCCGCCTAGGTCAGGTGTTCTTATTTTTCCATCTACTAATACCCCTTCAATAGAATCTAGAATTAACTTCCCTACATCAGGGAGTGCAAGATGGTCCATCATAATACTAACGCTCCAAATAGAGGCGATTGGATTGGCAATCCCTTTTCCTGCAATATCTGGAGCAGAACCATGTATCGGTTCAAACATAGAGGGGTAAATACGCTCCGGATTGATGTTGCCAGACGGAGCCAACCCTAACCCTCCAACGATAGCTGCACCTAAATCTGTTAGAATATCTCCAAACAAATTACTTCCCACAACCACATCCAAGGCTTCAGGTCTGGAAATAAAATAAGCAGCAAGTGCATCAACATGGTAGAGTTGTGTTTTTACATCAGGATAATTATTGCCTATTTCTCTCACCATCTCATCCCAAAAGGGCATGGTAAAGTTGATCGCATTTGATTTTGTTGCCACTGTAAGGTTCTTCTTCGACCTTTTCTCTGCCAATGAAAAAGCATAGTTTAAAATTCTTTCAGAACCGTACCTTGTAAATATGTTATTTTGCACAGCTAGTTCATATGGGGTTCCCTCATGAACGCGTCCGCCCATATTGGAATACTCCCCTTCGGTATTTTCCCTAACGACAACGAAGTCAAGATCTTCATGGGTTTTATACCTCAATGGGCTTTCTATACCTTGAAGGAGCTTAATTGGCCGCAAATTCACATACTGTTGAAATTTCCGGCGAATGGGCAAAATCAACTCCCAGACCGATATGTGATCCGGAACAGATTTTGCACCAACAGCCCCAAATAGAATTACGTCAAAATCTTTTAAAATTTCTAACCCATTCTCAGGCATCATTCTTCCATTTTGAAGATAAAACTCACACCCCCAATCAAAAGATTCACAAGAGAAAGTAATACCGCCGTGTATCTCTTCCGCTTTTTTTAATATCTTAATGGCCTCATTCATCACTTCTGGGCCAATTCCATCCCCCGGAATTAAAGCAACTGAAAAGTGCTGCAAATCTATCACTCCTTTCATTTAAATTCTTTTAAAAATAACCTAATTGATTAAGCTTTTTAAAGGATTCTTATTTAATCATCACTTTTTATTTTTATCGCGATATTTTTTAATTGAGTATAATTTTGTAAAGCTTCTACTCCTTTTTCACGGCCAATTCCGCTTTTTTTATAGCCACCAAAAGGAAGCTCGACCCCACCAGCTGCACCATAATCATTGATAAAAACCTGACCGCTTTTCACTTTACTGGCTATTCTATGTGCCCGTGATAGATCATTTGTCCAAATTCCTGTTACGAGACCATAAGAAGTTCCATTTGCTAAATTAATAGCTTCCTCTTCGGTTTCAAATTCAAATACGGTTAATACGGGGCCAAAAACTTCTTCTTGAGCTATTTCACTAGATGGAGAAACGTTTTCAATAATAGTTGGTTCAAAATAATAACCTTCACCCAACTCTTCTACCTTTGCTTGCTTTCCACCAATAATGACACGTGCACCTAGCTCTTTTGCTCTCTCGACCATAGCTAGTATTCGCTCAAACTGCCTCCTTGAAATAATTGGACCCAACTCACTGTCATTGATCCCGGAGCCAATTTTTATCCCTTTCATTCTCTCTGCCAATTTCTCAATCATTTCATCTTTAATTTTGGAGTGAACTAACAACCTGGAGCCGGCTGAACAAGTTTGACCCGCGTTTTGAATAATCGCACGGGTAACCCATGTAACCGTTTCATTTAGATCACAGTCAGGAAAAACAATTTGTGGTGATTTCCCTCCCAGCTCCAGTGTTACAGGAACTATATTTTTAGCCGCAGATATCATAACACTCGTACCAGTGCTAACTGAACCTGTAAAAGTGATATGATTGACATCTGGATGATTCACCAGTGCTGCTCCTGCTTCAGAACCATATCCTGTTACAATTTGAAGAGCACCTTTGAGGACTTCTATCTCAGAAAATATTTCCGCTAACTTTATTGCCGACAATGGAGTATCTTCAGCCGGTTTCACTACGACTGTATTTCCAACCGCTATGGCAGCCGCCACACCCCTTGAGGTGATTTGAAGTGGATAATTCCAAGGGATAATTTGCGCACAAACCCCCATAGGTTCCCGAACCGTGTAGTCAATAACATTTGGCGCTACTGGAATTGTTTCACCAAACATTTTGTCTGCCATACCAGCATAATACTCAAAATAGCGTGCACTACTTTCGACATCACTTCTAGCTTGTGAAAGAGGCTTCCCTGTGTCCAATGTCTCAATCATGGCAAGCTCCTCAAATCTTTCACGAACTTTTCGTGCAACTTCATAAAGAGCATTTCCTCTTATACTTGGTTTTAATGATTGCCATTCACTTGATTCAAATACATTCTTCGCGGCTTCTACAGCTAAATCAATATCTTCCTTACCACCCCTGGGAACTGTGCCAATAACTTCATGATTGGCAGGATTATAAGATAAAATAATCTCCCCAGAGACGGACGTTACCCATTTTCCATAAATATACATTCTATTCATTATTAACCTCCATTTTGGTATGGTTATGATTCTTTAAAAAATCTCGAAAATGTCTCAACCCTCTATTCAAATAAAAAGAGAGGTTTTAAATCTATCTAACTAAGTTTTTGCAAGTTTCATGCCAAGATTGAAAATTTAGAAAAGTTAGAATTATTAAATAAAAAACAAGGATAAATACCCCTGTTTTTAAAAGCGATGTTTTAAACTGCAACATAGAGTTGCTTTTTGAAACATCATATATTATATTCTTTGATTTTTCTCCAAAGGGTGGATCGGTCTATTCCGAGTGATTGTGCTGCTAACTTTTTATTATTTTCATATTTTTCTAATGTCGTGAGGATGAGTTCTTTTTCCTTATTTTTAATACTTTGTTTATTTGTAGCTTCTCCTGATAACTTCCTTCTCTTTATTTTTTCAGAAAGAAATTTTGCTCCCTGAAGCCTTAAACTATTACTCTCTTCAAGGACCACCATCCGTTCAATTGTATTCCTTAATTCACGAATATTCCCAGGCCAATCGTACTTCTGGAATAAACCAATTAATTCCTTTTCAACGTTAAAGAATTTATTTTTTCTTTTTTCATTAAATTCATTTAGAAAGGTCTCTACTAATTTAGGAATATCCGCTAAGCGCTCGCGAAGAGGCGGCAATTCTAGAGCTAGTACATTCAAACGATAATATAAGTCAGAACGGAATTGTTTCTCTTCCACTTCCTCCTCTAAATTTCGATTTGTTGCTGTAATGATCCGAACATCCACCGGTATGATCCGCTCACCACCAACACGCCTAATCGTTCTTTCTTGAAGTACCCTTAATAATAGAGCTTGAATTCGTAAAGGAATCTCACCAATTTCATCCAAAAACAGTGTACCACCATGTGCAAGTTCAAATAAACCCGGCTTTCCATCTTTTAAAGCGCCTGTAAATGTGCCTTTCTCATATCCAAATATTTCACTTTCTAGAAGATTTTCTGGCAGGACTGCACAATTCACAGCTACAAATGGACCAAACGATCGATGACTTGCTGAGTGAATACCTTGAGCAAATAATTCTTTACCAGTTCCAGACTCACCAGTGATTAAAACTGTAGATTCTGTTTCAGCAAATTTTCTTGCAAGCTCTTTTGCCTCGATTATTTCTTGTGTTTCCCCAATTACATCACTGAGTCTATACTTTGCCTCTAGCCCATTTTGATGAAGTTTTTTTCGTAGTTGTAATTCTACTTTTTGAATATCTGTAATTTCTTTGAAATTTGATACGGCTCCGACAATTTTTCCTTTGACGATGACAGGAGATCGATTAATAACAATTTGGCGACCTCCTACAGTTGCAATATCTCCCCTTTCAATCTTCCCAGCTTTCAAAACTCGTAACATATCGGATTGTGGGATGAACTCTGTGATGTTTCGCCCCTTCATATCCTCATCAACACCTAAGATCGTTTTTGCATGATCATTAACCAATCTAATTTTTCCGGCTCTATCAATTGCAACAACTCCATCATGCGTTGAATTGACGATCGCATCTACTTGATACCTTTCTTTTACCATTTCCTCAATTAAGTTCGTTAATGATCCTGCTAGCTGTAAAAATGGAATAACTGAAGTGAAAGAAGGCATTATAAAATGTAAATTTTTAATAAGTGGGTTAGATATTAAGCCTTTCATCCAAATTGGGGCTAAATAAACATGATTTTGCTTAATTGTAGTAGATTGTTTTTCTGTCAAAAAGGAGATTTGAATCTGATCATTTGCAACATGTTCCACGTATTCTTTTCTCAACCACTCGATTTCTTCATTTGAGGTTATAAATGAATACTCTCTTTGTTCTGGGAATTCAACCATTACCTTAATAGCCTTTTTTATTTCTTTAATAGTTATTGGGATAGGAATAATCGGAAATGAAAGACCCTCTAACTCTTTCTGAAAAATGGCAGGTGTTATTATAACCATTGGATTCATAATTTGATCTAGTATGGAGTTAATGGAATAAAAACTAGCCGTTTGGTATCCCAAATCTTGTAATAATTTTTTTATTTTGTCTTCATATAAATCATTCATCTTAAAAAGAGCTATCATCGAATCACTCCTGAATATAGAAAGTAAATAAGATAGACTATTTTTTTGTATTTTTTAAATATTCTCTTTTTTATATTAAATTTAATTTTCCTATCTGTAAACTTTCAAGTTCTTTTTCAGTTTTACTTAATGATTCTTGTCTAGTTTATAAAAGAAGGAAAATAGCAAGGACTAAAAGAATTAACATAAGGGATTATAAAAATAGAGGTGAATGCGATGTTAACACAGGAAGAATTAGCTAGCATAAAAGAACTTCAGGCGGTTTGCGAGAAAGATGGAGGATTTCACCTGAAACTTAATTATGACATGCTTGAAAATAGATCAGGACAGGAAAAAGAAGACTTTTTTCATTATGAGAATGATAAACTTGTCGGTTTCGTTGGTAGTTATGATTTTGGCAATAAAGTAGAGCTTTGCGGAATGGTGCACCCAGATTATCGCAGAAGAGGAATTTTCACTAGATTACTTGAACAAGGAATTGAGGAAGCTAAGAGGCGAAATATCAAGAAGATTTTATTAAATGCTCCAAGCTCCTCCCTATCAGCGAAGGAGTTTTTAACTGATGTTCCTTGTGCCTTTTATGTAGCAGAATATCAAATGAAGTGGCACAAGGTGCAGCTTTCCGAGGACCCTTCTGTTACTCTAAGGCCTTCTACCACAACAGAGGATTTCGAAGCAGAAATACAGCTTGAAGTCTCGGCCTTTGGATTTAATGAGGACGAAGCACGACGGTTCAATCAACAGATTAGGGAAAACAGTAGTGATCAAAACTTTATTATTGAAGCGGATGGAAAAACAGCCGGAAAAATCCGCGTTGCTGAAGCCGATAGAGAAGCATGGATTTATGGCTTTGCTGTGTTTCCCGAACTACAGGGAAAAGGAATTGGTAGAAAGGCACTAACAAAGGTTGTTAAAACAGAAGTTCAAAAAGGGCTATCCGTTTTTCTCGAGGTCGAAGCTAAAAATGCTCATGCATTAAAGCTATATGAATCATGTGGCTTTAGAAGCTACCACTCACAGGATTACTATAAATATACGATCTAATACCTGTTTACGAAATAAAAAATGAGGAAACCCATTCAATTTTTTAATGAATAGGTTTCCTTTTGATTTCAAATTTGACTCATATTCTACTGACTTAATACTATCTAGCTAAATCCAGCTGAGTATTAATTACTAATCTCAATATCATCGAAATTAAGTCTTTTCCCTGATGTCCCTGAAACGACAATTCGGAATCGGGCGGGAGCCGTTTGACTAAGCGTGAAGGTTATAACAGTTAGTGTAGACGTACTTGTATTTGAGCTCCCAATATTTGTCCATGTCGAGCCACCATTTGTGGACATTTGCAGCTGCCAGCTTGCACCTGTATCGCTACCAAAATTGGCATGGGAAATTTTTATACTTTTTGCTCCACTTACGTCAAAATTCATGGTTAAGGATCCAGATGCTTGAACACGTGCTGACTGCAGCCCTGTTTTCTTATCCGTTGATAAATTACCGATAAGAGCATTATTAAAGTACCAAGAACCACTTGCAAGTGTGACATTTCCTGAAGAGTATGCCGTTTTAGTTCCAGACTCAAACTTTTCATTTAATACTGTTGTCCCAACAGTTCCGCCAGAGCCATAGCCGTATGACCCGGATTTAAAGGTTGATGTATCATACCATTTATAGCCCGCTGCTGGTGCTGCCCACGGTTCCGAAACCGGCTCAGTAGATGTTTGTGGATTTTCCATTGATAGTAAGGAAGTTGGCTGATCGAGCTGCAATCCACTCACTTGAGACAATGCTGTATAGCTTTCCTGTTTGGCTAACCAATCAATGATATTCACCAACAAAGTACCATCATTCTGTTCCTTAAACCCATCGTAGGTTGTCTTCGTTGTACCTGTTTCCTCACGAAGGTACTTAGGCGTCGCATCCTCTACTGGTGAGGAATCACCGATAAAAGCTGCTTTTCCTAATCCAAGCTTGGATACCGCAGCATAAGGGCCCTCCGCTCTACCCCCACCATTATACACGCCTTGATCAACAGCATTGCCCCAGGCCGTAGTTGTTGAAGGAAGATAGACAATACCTTTTGCCTTGTTTGAATCCGTAATGGCTAATGTAGAACCCGCATGCATGGCAACAGTTGATACACCAATAGTAATTCCGAATGCTTGACTTGGTGCTACAATATCATTAGCTGTTACATCGCCAATCGCGTTATATCGGAATCGGATTCCAAAGTTGGTTGAAAGCCAGTCTGATCCTGTTACCCCCTGCATGGCTGCAGACGAAGCCTCCTCTGTGGTCATTCCTTTTGCAGGATTGGAATAGGCACCACGTCGATACCCATTAAAGACCTCTGATGCATCCCAGCGGTTTTTGTTGCGGTCCGCGTTATAATGGTCTCCAATAAAAAAGATACTTCCTCCATTCTGCACATATTGGATCATGGCAGCCTGTTCAGAACTTTTGTAAGGTATATTGGCTTCTCCAATAATAAATACATTATAGCCTTGCAAGTCCTCATAGGTAATTGGAGTTGTTTTTCGCAGTTCTTTTGCATAATAGCCTTTGTTTGCTAAGGCATTAGCAAAATCAGAGAATCCCCCATTCAAAACCCAATCGGCTGCCCCAGCAGTTTGCCCATGTGTATTATCAAATAAGATTTTCTTTCCATTTGCCGTCCCAACAGGCTGCAGCTGTGGAGCAGGATCAAGTGCATTCTCCGCTGAAGCAAAAGGTGGTTCAGTAAAGAGCGTTGAAGAGAAAAGTAAAAGGATTATTGCAAAGATAGAAAAGCGTTGACGTGTCATTTTTTTCACTCCTTTTTGTGTAGTCCTCATAAAATTACCACACTACTATTGATAGAGTGTTAAAAATACGTAAAATTTAAAATTTTCCCAATATGAATAATACTACTTGATAGAAAAATGGGCAAAATTATGTTTTTTCAAAAAGTTTTTAGTTATTATAAAATAGTACAGAAGCATTCTTTAGTCATTTAAGCTATTAAAGGAGTGAACACCATGATACATAAACTAGACTTAAAATCCGCAAATCTACACGGATCCTTCAGCAAGGACTACCAACCAATTTTAACGATTGATTCTGGTGACACCTTACAAGTAAAAACTCCTGATATTGAATGGGGATATTCTAGTTCTAAGAATGAAGAAAGAGTCATTTTTCAATCAGCGGTTAATGAAGAAGATCGAAGACATCCAATGATGGGTCCAATCGCTATTCGTGGGGCAAAGCCTGGAATGGTGTTAGAGGTGAAATTGAATGATGTCGTACCAGGTTGGTATGGACGCAATTGGGCTGGCGGATTCAAAAATTGGCAGAATGATAGTGTTGGCTTATCAGAAACCCCAAGAATTCAGGTGGACTGGGAGTTAAATGCAACTACAATGACTGGGACTGCCCAAATCGGCGGTAAACCATTTTATGTTGGATTGCAGCCCTTCATTGGATTAATGGGTGTCGCTCCTTCCGAACCAGGCGTACATGTCACCTCCCCTCCCCGTTATTGCGGCGGAAACATTGATTGCAAGGAATTAGTCAAAGGTAGCACACTGTATTTGCCGATTGGCGTAGATGGCGCATTATTTTCGATTGGGGATGGCCATGCCCTTCAGGGGGATGGTGAGGTTTCCGGCACCGCGATCGAGTGTCCGATGGATTTAGTCGATGTGACATTGATTGTGAGAGATGATTTGGAGTTAACCATGCCTCGAGCAAAGACTCCAACAGGCTGGATTACCTTTGGTTTTGACGAAGATTTGAATGTGGCCGCAGCTACTGCCTTGAATGATATGGTTGAGCTTATCCAAGAGTTTTATGGTATTGAAAAAGTAGAGGCTATGGCCTTGGCTAGTGTCGCGGTTGACCTGCGTATTACACAAGTGGTGAACGGTTCGAAAGGTGTGCACGCCGTTTTGCCTCACGGCTCTATTAGATAATGCAAAAGGTGACGAGAATTCAATAAGGGGTTCTCCTATTGGGATTTTTTATAAAAAATTCTAATAATCATCCGATTTTGTAAGAAAAATCTCAGATAAAACAACTTAAATCTAGTAAAAAAAGGGCACCGTTTTTCTAACGGGTTCCGTTACCTGTCACAAAACTCGAAAATGCAATCGAAAGTGTAGCCTAATTTGTACTGCCTTTTGTATCTGTTTTTGCAAATAAAAAATAAAACGGCTCAGTTCACATACTGAGCCGTTTTTTAATATCCATTTTTGGCAGCTTGTTGAACAAACGCCCCCGTTAGACATGGGAGTGAAAACCTCCAAGGGTGGCGTGGAGAATGCGTACATTATATGGAAATTGTTAGAGATATAACTACCTCCTCTATTTAAATATGTCTTCATGTAGCCAAATGGTCTAAAACTCATTCAATACATTCCACTTTAATCTTTTAAGTGTTTTGAAATCCTGCGAATAAGTGAGTATTTGAGAGATAATCGTATCTTACTGAGGGAGTTCAATAACCAAGGCACTTTTAACTGGAATTCTAATTGGATCACAGGTTTTTGTAAATCCTCATCTGGGATCATTGCCAGTTTATCAGTAATAGCTATTTGGATACCGTTAATTGTTTCAAAATTTGATGAACCTTCCTCAGTATGTACCCAAAAATCGGCTCCGCTTATAATCTTTCCTACAATAAAATAAAAACCACCATAAATATGAGATCCATCTTCATTCCTTTGTATTCTTTTACTTCGCCTTGTTTTCGAGGGTCTATGCCAAGAGAATTAAATAGATCCTTGACTTCTTGAGGAAACGTTTCACAAGATAAAACATAATTTTGTTCAAAAACAGAGTTCCATTCTTCTGTTATTAAGGGTTGTTTATCATATTCACACCTTAGTGTAGATACACTTTAACACCAAATCGTTTTCCGCCGTTTCCATCATTTTTTTCCTGTCTAAATTCCCCCGCTACCATCAGGTTGTATGCTATACTTTCTTTTGGAATAAATTTAGAGGATGACAGAATGGCAACTAGACAAAAGAAACTTTTGCCTAAAACCCAATCGGAGCGGGAACAACGACAGAAGGAACGCCAGGAAATGGTAAGGAGCATTTTCAAACTTATGGCTATTGTTGTGTGGGAGTTATACTGTTAAAGATTGTAGATAGCATAGGCAACGCTACACATGAAGCAAAAGTGGAAAAAGCAGGAGAGTTTAACGATAAATGCGAGAATCCTTATGCCTTCTGGCAATGGGTTAACGGGAAAGATTGTGATGACGCTAGAAAGCTAGTTAACAATTACACTGAAAAAGAATGGGCAAAAGAGAAAGTTCAACTCATTGAATTGGGTGATGTAACCGAGGAAGATTATCTATACGACCAAATAAAAGAGAAATTAGAGAAAAAATAAGGAACGTACTAGCAAAGGAAGTCATCATGATATTTAGAAAAAAGATTAAGACTGAGTTTGAAAGGAAACATGAAGTACCGTACAGAGAACGAGACTTCCTTCAAGAATTCCTGAATGAGAAAGCGAAAAAGCAAAGGAATGAAAATATCCGCTATTTCATTTTTATCGTTATTCCTTTGATTTTCCTTTTGGGATGGGGACTTAAAGGCTGTGTAAAAATTATACACGACGGCAGAATCGCTAAAGCAGGAGAGTACATCGATAAATGTGAGAATTACTTTTACGCTTCTTGGCAGGGAGTTAACGGCAAGCATTGTGACGACGCCCGAAAGCTATATAATCATTACACGGAGAAGGAATGGAGAGAAGAAAAAGAATCCCTTATTATCCTTCAACAAGTTACTGAACATGACGCTTTGTATGATGAATTACGGATCAAAATAGCGAAAGACATAGAAAAAGAAGCTAGCAAAAAGTAAAAGCTCCTACCTTTGACAGTAAAGGGTCCGTTTTGATGTGCTATTCTTAAAAATAGTTGCCATCAAAAATGGAATATAAAAAAGCAAACTCGCCTAAGAATAGGCGAGTTTGCTTTTTACCATATACCAGCACTTTTTCAACTAAAGCCCCCGTTCGCTTAATAACTCAAACTAGTTAATAACAACATTTCAAAGATGAAAGCAATTAGGCATAATCCCAATACTGAATCAATAATATTTTGAATGAAAATTGAATCAATTTTTAAAATACGAGTGATAATATCAGTAAATAAAATAAGAAAGAAAAACAATCGTAATATTTTTTGCTTTTTAGAAAGATTAGAAACAGGTTCAAAAAAAGTAGTTAACTTCATAAAAATTCTCCTATTTACCTCTAATTTATATAATCCATTATACCGAGAAAATTTTTATAATCTGTCTTTTGATTTGTCCAATTATTGGTTTTTTTAAAAACTAACCTGCCCGTTTGTTCAATAAGAAAAACAGCGATATTCTTTGTTGAAAGAATCGCTGCCCGAACGAGGTATTTACAGTTTAAATAATTCCATACTTTTTTAATGCGTAATCAATTCCATCTTCACTTGATGGTTTAGTAACAAAATCTGCAATAGTTTTCAATTTTTCGTTGCCATTCCCCATTGCTATACCTAGCCCTACTAATTCCAACATATCAATATCATTTTCGCCGTCACCAAATGCGATAGCCTCCGATTTATCGATACCAAAGAAATCTAGTGTTTTCATTATAGCTAAAGACTTTGAAACTTCCTCGTGCAAAACATTTAACACATAAGGATGCCATCTTTTGAACGTTAGATGCGGAAACTTTAGTTTATACTTCTCAACTGTTCCATCATTTGCAAACAAACACAATAAAAATATATCTTCATTATGAATTAGGGGATTAGTTTCAGGATACTCGTCTAGAGACAAAGTTTCCTTTAAAGCTGTTAAGATTTCCTCCTCTGTTACTCCATTCATACTGAATCCTTCCGTGTAGAATGACAAACCGTTATTCTCTAATTTTGCAAATTCCATAACTTCTTCAATAATACTTTTATTCATTGGTACTTTATGTATAACTTCCTGAATGTGCTTCACGTATCCACCATTTGCTGTTATAAATGTTTCTATACCTAATTCTTGCAGCTCATTACACATTGAAAGAGGCCTTCCTGTTGCAGCCACAACTTTTAGCCCTCTACATTTCAAAGTTCTTATAGCTTCAATTGTAGATATAGGAATACTGCCATCTTTGTGATTTGTAATAGTCCCATCAACATCGAAAAAAACAATTTTGTAACTCA
Source organism: Neobacillus sp. Soil_C_43 (assembly GCF_057656715.1). Lineage (NCBI taxonomy): Bacteria > Bacillati > Bacillota > Bacilli > Caryophanales > Bacillaceae > Neobacillus > Neobacillus sp. Soil_C_43. Next base: position 132,413 of record NZ_JBDGJV010000002.1, on the reverse strand, counting down.
TAAAGATCTCCCTTAATATCGTTCCATAAAAGTAAATACCTTTCTGATATTCGACCTCCGAACAAAGAATCCTTCTTCAGCTATCCTGCCCGTTAGTCGAAAAAGAAAAAGCCACCGATATGGCAGCTCCAATCTTTAATTCTTGCACCTATTACTTTCTTCTAATTTATTAATGAAACGAATTAGCTTCTAAAGCTCCACGAAAAACCATCCCTTACTTCAGGGACAATACAGTTTATTTATTAATCCTTATCGAATCATCCTGCCCCGCTACTTTTAAATAGTCCATAATCGCATGGGAGTCATAACCCCATTTATTCACCTACTAAGCCATCACCATCTCGATCATCCATATATTTATAGAGCCATGAATCGCGCGTAATTGGCATCTTAAAGCCAGCAGCTTTTGCTTCAGCGATCGTAACAATTCCGTTATGATTGGTATCCACTTTACTAACATCTTCGTTTCTATTTTCCGTTTCGTTTGCAGGTACATTGTCTGTTTTCGGTGGCGTACTGCTCGTACCTGTCGTTTTCCCTAAATTTTTGTTCACTTCATCTGGGTTTACATTGTCAAATTCATCTGTAATGGATCTGCCCTGAATTTTGTATGTGAATTTATAATGGTTAGGAATTTGAGTCTGAGTATTTGAATATTGAATCACTGCTACGAAATCAGTACAACCTCCTGCATCTCGAATCACTTTTTCCATATAAGCTTGATCGCCGTGCCTATTGAGAATGCTGTCCTGAGGTGAAATGTTATATGCGTTAGATACTCCCCCAAGTGAGTCAGCAATCACATGCCCCTTATCCAAGGTTGGGCTCTCTGTACCAGGAACATTTGCTTCATCTGAGTAATATCTACCTGATGACAAAACATGTTCAGTGTTCGGATTTTGAAGTGTTATATTTTTCGCCTCAACTCGAATTAGCTGTCCATATTCATTTGTAAAAGCCCAATATTCCCTGTCGCCAAACCCGACATCAACTCTGACATTCGGCTTTCTATATCCTGACATATCTCCACCATCTACTACAATTAGTGTATATTTACTGTAGTCAAAGTCACCATTAACACTTGTTATCGTTGGTGTGCTAGTGGCAGGAACGCTTGGACTGACTGCGCTTTCACTAGTCGTTTTTTCTGCCTTTGCTTTAGCCTCAGCTACACCCTGTTCCTCTTTGCCATTTGTTTCATTTGATGAACAAGCCGTAAGGAATACTAATAAAAACGCCATAAATAAGTAGGTTAACTTCTTCATGAATGATCCCCTTTTTGTAAATATCTGTAGAAATACCAATCTATTATACTACTAAAATACTTCAAAAAACGTATAAATTATAATTTAAAAAGGATTCCAAGCTAAGGGTGAAATAATTTTAATCTTAACTCCAACAAATGGTAAAATTCCTTATACCATTAAACTGCTTCGTTATTTGAATAAGAAAATGGCATTACCCTAGTGTTGAAGTAATGCTACCCGTTAATTTAAGTGCATAACTTCACAATCTTGGGTGGGTGTTTCAATACCAGCAAAAGAACCGACTTATATCGGTTAAACAATCGCTTTTCCTTAAACTTTTATATATTTACAGTCTCTATTTGTGTTATTTATTTAGATATCCATTCATATTGAATATCAGGTAAATTTTCTTCATTTTCGTGCCCTCTACCAATGATTTTAAATCCATTCTTTTTATAAAATCTTTGTGCGTTTTCATTTACTTCAAATGTATATAATGTTAATCTCCCACTTGATTGTTCTTTTGCCTTGTCTAGTAATGTTTGACCTATACCGATTCCTTGATAATCAATTTGAATATAAAGTTGACTTATCTCCTTTTCATCATAGGCAATCATTCCAACTACTTTGTCATCAATTAATGCTAAATCTATTTCATACTGTTCAGGTAATATATGATTTAAAAAATTTAAATGATTTTCAAAGCTATGAATTTCTGTCTGGCCAATAGCCCGTTCTTTACTATCCCGCCACATTTCCACTGTCTGTTCAGCATACGAAGGATTAAACTGAGTTATTTTGAATTTGGGTTTGTTCACAAAAATACCCCCTTAATTCTTTTCTACTGATTTATATGTTGTTTCCTGTCTTTAAAATCGATGAATATTACACGATACGAGTAATTAATTTTGTAAAATTTCTTACTATCTTCTTTCATAGTCGCCCCGTTAATACAATAAATTTCAACAAAAAGAAGCGTCAATCCTACTTGGACAATGCACCCGTTAGCTGAAGAAGGTTTATGACAGATTGTAGGAATTTAAATCTTTCCAACCTTGAAAAGTGTTTCGAAAATTTTTAGAGAAGGCATCATCTTTACTAAGAAGTAGAATCAATGAGGAGTCCCAAAAAACTAGTTCAACATCTGCCTTTGGATGTTGGATTTTAGGCTTTCCAACCCAAAAATTTGGATTACCATCAGCATATGGTTCTTCTTTAATATCATCTAAATTGATTGTCTCTTTTTTATTAAATGCTGAAAAAACACCCCATATAAGATAAATTTCTTTGCTATTAGCCAGACTGGCTAGGTTTTCACCCGTAATCCAATAGTTATTAAGTCGGTCATTACCCTCTTCACAAATTCGGTAATCTTCAAAGTAATCTAAGTAATTTTCAGGGTAATACCAATCCAAATCAGTTAGTAACCAATTATATTTTTTTTCGAGTCCATTGAAAGAATTTAGTATTTCTTTTAAATCCAAGAACTTTTCTAAAATGGTGTTCATTTCGTCCATCCCCACTACTTTTTTCTTTATTTTAACATTTTCTTATTGAACTAAACTGAACCGATAGTTCAAAAACAAAAAGGGCTCGCCGTAGCAACCCCATCTTTCACATAAGCCCCCGTTAGCTAAATAACCGAACTAGCTATTATTACTTTTTTTTCTTTAAAAACAACATTTCCAAGACGAATGCAATTAAGCATAAACCCATTAGAGAATCAATAATTTTTTGAACAAGCATTGAATCAATATTTAAAATACGAGTGATTATTTCAGTAAATAAAATAAGAATGAAAAACAACCGCAATATTTTTTGCTTTTTTGAAAGATTAGAAACAGGTTCAAAAAAAGTATTTATTAATTTCATTAAAATTCTCCGATGTACTGTTTATTTATATATTTCATTATACCTAAATTAAGGTAAATATCTTTCTTTTTATTATAGCGATTATTGGTATCTGTTCTTCCACTATCCTGCTTACGTTAGTGTGAGTACATTTTTTCACAAACATTATTTCATCTTAACATATATATCCAATTATAATGTGCTTCATAAACATTTTTTTAAGACCCATTTGTATATCAAATTGAGTGTGAATTTATAGGGGCACAACAGGCATTGTACCCCTACAATTTGGGGTGCACTTTACTAAACCAATAAAAAATGAGTGTCAATTTCATATGCAAATTGGCACTCATTTTAACTTTCATTTTTAATGTTTGTGATAGGAAACGGAACGCGTTACCGTTTTTCGGTGCTCTTTTAACATTTATTTAAGGTCTTAAGGAGTAGCCTACTCCTTCTTTGATGGCATTTGTCAACCGCCTACTATACAAGTCGCACTTGAACTTCCTACAATAGAGTTTAATTCCAATAGTAACTCTGGAAGAACAGACTCGTTTATCAGTTTCTCCAATGTTTTATTGGAGATTGGAACGTTGTATTTTTCAAATGTATCTACTGTATTTTCCCAAACTTGAATAATGGCTTTTGGGGACATATTTGATTGAATTACCACATCTATCACTGCCTTTTTACAAATAGTACTACTCAATAAACCTTTATAAAAAAGAAAGTTCCCTTCAATTTTACTCTTTGTACCTAACAAAAATTGTAGTCCCCTCTGGTCCAGTCTGAATATCGATCTTTGCCTGATGACGGGCTGCAATAGCATAGCAAACCCCTAATCCTAGACCCGTTCCCTTTTCCTTTGTCGTGAAAAACGGTGTACCCAATTTTTCCAATACTTCTGGCTTAATCCCTTCGCCTTGATCCTGAATGGCTAAAACAACACAATTATCTTCCATATAGGTTTTAATCGTGAGTACCTTGCCTTCCATCATAGCCTCCAACCCATTACGATAGAGATTAATTATTAGCTGCCGGGTTTCATTCCGATTTAACAATAAATCCGATATGTCCTTCGTATCAATCTCCACATATTTATTTTGGTTGAATGCATCCACTTGGATTAATGGGGTCATATCATGAAGGATCGTATTCAGGTTTAACTTCTGTAAATCGGACGACCTGGTATTACTCATCGACAGGAATTCTGAAATGATATTGTTCGCACGGTCCAGTTCATCAATCATGATATGTAAGTACTGCTGATAGCGTTCAAATTTATCTTCTTTTTGTAAAATCTGCAAGAAGCCTCGGACGGTTGTCATTGGGTTTCGAATCTCATGACTGATTCCCGCTGCCATTTGCCCAATTAAATCGAGCCCAGATAATCGTTTAAACTCCCTCTCGTATCTCTTTTTCTCAGTAATGTCCTTAATCAAACTACAGATCCCATCACCATACGGGTAGACTACCACGTCAAACCATTTATCTGTATAGACTGCACGTGTTTCAAAATGAGCCGGTAAGCGATCTGACATTACTCTATGAAACTCCCTGTAGAAGTCTGTATTCATATATCTAGGGAATTCCTCCCAAATAACCTTACCTAAAATATCCTCAGCTGTTTTATTTAATGGGAGATGTTGATATTTATTGATATAAATATATTTCCATTCTTTGCTTAATACGATGAAACCATCTGTAATACTTTCTAATACATTATGATTTCTTTCATTAGCAATTGCTAGTTCTCTATTCTGTGCTTCGACCATGTTCTCGAGCTTATTCATATATAGAAGGCTTGAGAATGTGGAAGCTGTAGCATCTACGATCGATTGAGCCAGTTGGAGTTGTGATTCTGTGTAAACTAGAGGATTATTTCCGGTATGAGCCACACCGATAATCCCTAGCACCTCACTCATTGAAACAAGTGGAATCATAAACAGTCCTCTTATGGAAAACTGCCGGCAAATCTCTTGGTTTAGTCTTTCATCAGCCGGTGCATCAGGGATTAGGATAGCATTTTTTGTTTTCATTACCGTCTCAAGTACTTGATCACTACAGGGACCCATTTTCTCGAAGGTCTTTTCCCAGCTTACCTCAGTCCTGTTACTTGCCTTCCCTTGCCTTATTGTTCCATCAACTGTCGTACCTCTTAGGTGGACCCCGATATGGTCGTTATTCAAAACCCTTTTTAAGTAGCGGAAACAGGTCTCCAAGCTTTCTTCCATGGACAAACACATGGAGAGATCGCGCGTGACATCGAGTAATAGTTGCTTTTCAGAAATCAGCTTTTCTTTTTCAGCTAAATTAAGCGCATTTCGAATGGCCACGGCTGCCATATTTACATAGGCCTCCACGGTTTGAATCTCTGAATCTGTTAAATTCATGGGTATCCCCACATCAAACAGGAAAACGAGACCATATAACTCCTGTTCAAAAGAAATAGGAAGCACTAACAACGAGTTAATTTTGAATGCTTTTACCGCATTAGGATCCGGGCGATGATCCTTTAAGGTATCGGGTATGTAGATGGATTTTTGAGTTTCAATGACTTCTTTTGCTAGTAGATCGATTTCTGTATCAATCACATGCATATCTAATGACCAGTCGTTGATGAACTCTGGTTTACCAACATATCCTCTAAAGGTTCCATCCTCTTGTGGCAAATAAATACCAACCGCATCACATTGAACGATTTCCTCCGAGATGGCTGTTGTTACTTGCTCCAATACATCTCGTAATTCGAGCTTGGTATTTATTAATTTTGTTATGTTTGCAAGTCGAGAATACCTCGTTTGTTCCTTTAACATCGCTTGTGCTCCATTCCATTGGCATGAACCTTCGTTAGGTATATTTACAACCGAACTTGTTCTGTACAATTTCCGACAAATTATCTTAATATTTTTATTTTACAATATTTGCATGATTTAGGTCTAGGTAGCGATTAATAAATTTAATAAATAGGAGGCTTGGGGCTACTCTTATTGGGAATGAAAGACAAAATCTTTTATCTGAGCCTTTGAAATGTCCTTCATCTAGGCTATGAAAGACAAAACGATTCACATCTTCCGACGAAATGTCCTTCATCCTTCCTCCATCACCTCAAAATAAAAAAATACACTATAGAACTGTCCTCTTAATTAACAGTTCTATAGTGCCAATAAAATTTTTATGAGTTAACTAACATCTTAAAATCCTCAATAAACGCATCTACCTGATCCTCTTGTGTTGCCCAGGAAGTAACCAAGCGAATGGCAGAATGCTTCTCATCGACCTTTTCCCACACATGAAAAGCATACTTCTTTTCTAATTCAGCAATGACTGAATTCGGGAGTATAGGGAAAATTTGATTCGATGGAGAATGGATTAAAAACGGAACATCTGCCTTACTTATTTCATCTCTAAGCCTACCTGCCAGCTTATTTGCATGCATAGCCAAGTCAAAAAACAGATTATCCCGGAATAGTTCAAGGAACTGAATACCCATCAATCTTCCTTTAGCAAGAAGTGCCCCTTTTTGCTTAATATGATAGCGGAAATCCTCTTTGAGAGAATCACGGCATATGACTAGCGCCTCTCCTATAAGAGCTCCGTTCTTTGTTCCGCCAATATAAAAAGCATCAACAAGTCCAGGGAGATCGCTCAATTTCAGGTCATTTTCATCAGAGCATAGCGCAGACCCTAATCTCGCACCATCCATATATAAAATGAGATTGTTCTCACTGCAGAAATCTCGTAACTGCTCCAGTTCGCTTTTCGTATAAATAGACCCGATTTCAGTAGAATTCGATATGTAAACCAGCTTTGGCTTTACCATGTGCTCGTCTGGATGACCTTCTAATACAGTCTTCACATGATCGGGGGTCAGTTTTCCATCTACACCCTCAATAGATATGATTTTGTGACCAGTTGCCTCAATCGCACCCGTTTCATGTCCTAAGATATGTCCGGAACTAACGGCCATTGCCGCCTCATGTGGTCTTAAGAATGCAGAAATAGCAGTTAGATTTGTTTGTGTCCCGCCTGAAAGAAGGTGGATATCAACATCCGTACGTCCCATTTTTTCTTTCATTAACTCTATGGCCTGTTGTGTAAAATGGTCTTCTCCATAGCCATCCGCTTGGACGAGGTTGGATTCAAGTAATGCATTCAAGATTCTAGGATGTGCGCCTTCGCTATAGTCGTTCTTAAAGCTGTACATTTCGTTGCCTCCATTTTATTTTCAAGAATTATTTCAATATTCTTATCCTACCACATCTATTATCGAATCCCACAATATAATGTTCCGCAAGAACACCCATCCAAATATCGATTTTTTGTGTAAAATTACATTTTTTATGCGAGGTTTACGAATTATCAGCGAATCTCAGTTTTTATCAGCGAATTTGCGATTTTATCAGCGAATCCGCTCTTTTCTTATTATTGAAAGTCTCTAATTTAAATACTTCATTCGCTTCCCACTCTTCTCGTAAAAGTCCCATTCTGATAGAATCATAGTATGTTCCATTATAATAACGGACCTTTCTGATCCTTGCTTCCATGGTCATCCCCAGCTTTTCCCCCGCCTTAATCATTCGTTTATTTCCCGACCAAGTGGTATAACCTACTCGAACCAATGGTAAGGTATTAAATAAGTGATTAATTAAAAGTCGAAGAGCTTGTGTACCATACCCGCCACTCCAATATCTTGGATTGTAAATAACTATCCCCATCTCTAGCCAATTAGAAGGTTTATGCTCCCAATAATAACCTAGTGTGCCGATTATCTCGCCAGCCACTTCTATAACCCATCGGTCATCTTGTTCGACAATAGCCTCTTTTTGACTTAAATATTCATCATAAGGCATATGTTTATGGTCAAAATAAGGAGCGTCCCACTTTTTCCATTCAGGTTCTTCCTCTTTATAAATCAACTCCCATAGCTTGGGCAAATCCGGTTCAATAATTGGCCGTATAATTAAATCATCAATTTTGTAATTCACATGACACCTCCGATTTTGTTTACTCTTTTATATTTTTCTCCATGAAAGATGTATTTCCTTTTATTCGTAAAAGGACAATTGATTTTGTTCTTGAATGTCACTTAATTGGAATAAGATTAAATTAGAGTTTTTTGAGAAATTTGCACTAGATAATGTGTATAAAGAATTAGTTTTATAATAGAATAGGAGGTTTTAACATGAAAGCGGTCGTTACCAACAAATATGGTCCACCTGAAGTGCTTCAATTAATAGAAGTAGATAAACCGGTACCTAAAGACAATCAAGTACTAGTAAAAGTTCATGCAGCATCCTTGAATTTTGGTAACATGGTACTTTTAAAGGGAGAGCCCTTCTTAGCCCGTTTTGCTTTCGGACTTACAAAACCTAAATACCGTATACCCGGAGGTGACATCGCAGGTCGTGTGGAAGCCGTTGGGAAGGATGTTACGCTTTTTCAACCAGGTGATGAGGTATTTGGAGACCTATCCGGATGTGGTTGGGGTGGCTTTGCGGAATATGTCGCTGTTCCCGAAAGTGCCTTAGCATTAAAACCAGCGAATCTATCATTTGAGGAAGCTGCAGCTGTTCCAATGGCAGGAGTCACTGCTTTACAGGGGCTACGGGATAAAGGCAAGATCCAATCGGGCCAAAAGGTGTTGATCAATGGTGCCTCTGGTGGTGTGGGGACTTTTGCCGTTCAGATCGCCAAGGCATTCGGAGCTGAGGTGACTGGGGTTTGTAGTACTAGAAACATAGATATTTTACAATCACTCGGGGCTGACGATGCCATTGACTACTCTAAAGAGGATTTTACGAAAAAGACGAAGACGTATGACCTGATCGTGGGTGTTAACGGACACCACTCCATTTCAGATTATAAACGGCTCTTAAATCCAAACGGTATTTTTGTTCATGTTGGAGGTTCCGGCTCTCAAATGTTCCAAGCGATGGCCTTGGGTCCTTGGATTTCTCTGACTGAAAAAAAGAAAATGGGTACCTTTTTACAAAGAGCTAACCAAAAAGACCTGATTTATTTGAAGGAACTTATTGAAGATGGAAAAGTAAAGCCTGTGATTGATCGATGTTATAAAATAAGTGAAGTGAAAGAAGCCTTCAAGTATTTTGCAGAAGGGCATGCGCAAGGGAAAGTGATCATCACTGTATAAAACAGAAAAAATGCCTCATTCCATTTGAATGAGGCACTTAGTATTTCAACCTTTTATGATTCCATTTATACAGAAGTGTAGCTAATAAGTTTGCGCCAATAAATAAAATATTTCCTTGTGCATTATAATGCAGTTCTTGATTTTCGAAACTCATTTTATCGTAATATTCTCCTTGGCTGAGACCAATTTCCTTACGTTTCTGCTCCTCTTCTTTTAGATGTTTAACGTACTTATATTGAACGGGTAAGAGAATGAGCGATAACAAGAAGTATGCACCAATAATTCCTAAAGTCGCATATAGACCCATTTTTTCTTCTCCCCTCTTCGCAAGAAAAATTTTCCTTATTTCATTTTACGTATCAAAATTATAAAAGTTTCATTTATTCAAGGATTATTTAATTACTATTAAAACCAAAAGAAAAAAGCCTCCCCAAATTTAGAAGGACTAATTATATAAGGGCATTAATTTTTAAACGTACATTTTCTAATACTTCTTGTTTTACATGTCCAAACTTCTTAGCGATTAAATTTTTTGAGAGAGAATACACTTTGTCTGCCCTTATTGCTGAGGTTACTTTTAGTACTCCTTCAGTTAAATCTTCTGTATCCAATATTACAGAATAATCAAGGTCTTTTAATTGTGATGTAATTGCTACAACAACAATATCTTCTGTTAAATTATTGTAATGGTTCTTTGAAATTATTAATACTGGACGTTGTTTTTTAGGGGATAAATCACTAAATGGTACCGGTATTAAAACAATGTCACACTGACTATACATTATTCCAAACCTCATCATCTATTTCATTCTCCCAAAAATCGAGACTACTTTCGCTAGCCTTTGTTAAATCCTTAGTTAAATTTTTTTCTTTTTTGGCTTTTAAATACTCAACAAAATCTAAAATCTTTATTACTTCATTGTCAGGTATTTCTTCAATAATCTTAAGCAAGCGTTCTTTTGCTGTATTCATGATGTGTATCACCTCCATGAATATTTTACTTTAGAGTATATCACTTTAATTTTCATAAGGAAAAAATGATTAGGTTTTTAAATATTTTCCAAACGATTACTTTGTATAACAAGGACTTATTGAATGATTTCAATCAAACAGTCAATAACTTTTAAAAGTTGACATACAGATATTGTTATTCATTTTTTTCTTCTCTCATAACCAATGCTTAGGAACGGTTAAGGTAGTAGGTAACTTAGTATCTTGATCACCTTTCGCCGCATTCACTTGTGCTTGGGTCAGGAATATACTTCCTTGTAAATTTGCCCCTCGGAGGTCTGCATCCCTCAAATCTGCACCAATAAAGTCAGAAAATCTCATATCAGCTTTTCCTAGATTAGTAGCAATTAGAAGTGCTCCTCTAAAATTACTTGCTATAAGATCTCTCCCGCTTAAATTGGCACCGATTAAACCGATTCCCTTTTTAAACTTGCTAGATTGATTTTTTTCTTTTTTCACTTTTGCTCGCACAAATTCACTTGTTTGAAGCAACAAGTTATTTACCACCGCTCTATGGCTCGGTATATCAAGGACTAAGATTTCGTTTGGACTAAGATTGGTTAGGCGTTCGGTATCCTCTATTGCTTGTTTTAATTCCTCATAAATTGGACGAGTTTCTTCTATGCCCAGTGCCTCATTTAGGTAAATCAGCATTTCATGGAGCTGCTGCATGAGAGGAAACACATCAAACATTTCTTTTGCTACCTCTGGATTTCCACGCCAATCCTTGCCATTAAACGTGACTTGGGATACTTTCTGACCCGCACCAAAGCACTCAAATACTGTACACCCTTTAAATCCCTTGTTTCGTAAATTACTATGTATGCTGCAACGATAATCACGCTGCAAGTTTTTACAAGGTGTCCCCCCATCCTTGTCAAAGGCAAAATCAGCCGATTTGGCATAGGGTAACGCAACGCAACATAAACCAAAACAGTTATCGCAGTCAGGTAGTAAACTATTTAAAACATCCTTGGACATTATTTGTTTTGACAATACTCACACTTCCTTTAACAACCTCTTATCTATTTAAATCAATGTTTCTATGAACGATAAAATCATATTACCATATTATGACTCCCTAAAAGAGGGTCATACCTAAAAAATACACAAAGGAACAAGCAAAAAAGCGTTTCTGCTCTTTGAACAGAAACGCTTCTTTATTATTGGTAGTGAGTTAAATTTTCTATTTGATTAAATGAATAGTTTGCCATCGTTTGTATATCATTGTATTTTGATCTTTTGTTTTTTGACCTCATGACTACCGAGATAATTTCCTTGTCTCCCTTTTTTAAATATTCCACTAGTGTATGTTGAGCGGCACTTGTAAATCCAGGTTTACCCGCGACTACGTTAGGCATAGCACCAATATTGACTAAATTCCGGATGATTTTTTCTTGTCTGCTCGTTTTAATGTCAGTGGTTTGTGTCGACATGACTTTGAGTACCATCGGGTGTTTAATCGCTTCTTTGGTAATGATCGCCATGTCATAGGGCGTTGTAAAATGGTTAGGATGATGAAGACCGTTAGAGGTGACAAAATGTGTGTCTTTGAGATTCCATTGTTGCACTTTTTGGTTCATGAGATCTGCGAAACCTTTCTCACTTCCTGCGACGTTTTCAGCAATAACAACCGCGACGTCATTCGCACTCAGTAATAACAAAGCTTTCATTGCATCCTGTTTCGTCATCCTCTCACCTGCTCGAAGACCCAAACAGAGACATTCTTGATTTGCTGCATGCGGACTAACCGTTAACCAGTCTCCATCCTTCATTCGTTCATCTAAAATAGTGGCAGTTAAGACTTTTGTCATACTTGCAGGATACGCTTTAGAATGAGCATTTTTGTCGTAAAGAATCTCTCCAGTCTTGGCATCTATTGTGACGCCATACTCCCCTTCAATTTGTGGTGGGTAGACCTCCGCAGAGTTCCCCTTCATGATGACCATCCCATTCAATACCACAAGAACTAATAATGATGCTACAACGATTTTTCTGATGTATGTCATGATGTACCTCCAGTTGAACGAACCTCAATTCTTATCCGTTTTATTTTGTTCCAGTATTAACAGAATTACACATAATAATGGGGACAGTCCCTCACTGCTTTAAAGCAGTGAGGGACTGTTCCCCATTTTAGTATTTTATTGCGTCTATAATTAAGGATGGGAAGGTAAGCTTATCCCCTTGATTTCTTGAATCATATTTTTTTGACCGAAAGATTACACCTTTTGTTTCGTCCCATTCATTGGAATGAAATTCTCCTTTTTCATCACAATACTCCAGTAAATGAACTTCAAATCCAGCTGTTTGGAACATTTTCGTCATGGTTTTATAATTATGAACAATTTTATGGCTTGCTGCTGGATGGTCCTTTGGTTGAAGAGGGAGTAGAAGCGGCAAAGCTTTGTTATAGATTTCTAAAGCCATCTGGATACATACGGTGTGCGGTTCCAGATGCATTTTTTCCAGATGAAAGTTATCAAAACATCGTAAAAGTAGGAGGACCTGGATGAAAGATGTTCCCATACGTGTTCAGCTAAAATGGCTGTTATAGAAGTGGGACTAAACCTAGTTTTCCAAGTAGTTTCATCTACTAAATTGAGTTCCCCTTCCTGGGTATGAAGCCAACCAGGATTATTATTTTATTCACCTGCACCAATCACTAGTTTGATCTCTTTTTGTTTTACGTCCAAGGGTTCTCCTCCTAAAAATTCAGTTTTCACTGTATTCACTTTTAAAATACAAAAAATGTTCACAATCTATAAAATCAATTTCCCTTTTTCGTGATGTATGTCACATTTACTTGATTTAAAATCAATTAAACTAATTTTAAGTTAATTCTAAGGGGGATTTAAAATGATAGTAGCTTGGTTAATTACCATTGGTTTATTTTTAGTGTGTATCTATGCAACAACGGTTATTATTGATGGACTCAAAGAAAAGGATCAACTTGACTTAGCTGAATTGCAATCGCAACTTAAAAACACAGCGAAGAATAATGATAAAAAAGATATGAAACTAGCAATATAAAATGAACAGATAAAAAAACAACTTCAAATTGGAGTTGTTTTTTTTATTATTGAAAATTAGTTGATTCTTTGGGTCACTTCGCTGATTTTAATTTTCCAAATCATGTGGTCAAACCCTTCGCCCCAATAATCTTTTAACAAGTAATCAGGTTCTCCAAATTTCTTTTTCCAGATTTGTTGCGCACGGGCATACCCGCTATCTAAACAAAATTCTTCTATTCCTCTATGTTGTAATGTGGTATACATATAATTCAATAATAGTCTTCCAATTCCTATTCTTTGATACTCTGGAAGGACAAATACAGTCCCCACTTCGGGGAGCTCGTTAAAAGCATCCTTTGTACATTTACATATGAGGTCGCTAGCTGGACCGTATTCGATGGAGCCGACAATTTTGTCGGAATGCCATGCAATCAAAAAATATCGATTTGCACCCTTGCTAGTAAAATCACTTACTAAGTATTTTTTCTTACTATCAATTTCAGCCTCAATGTCCTCGAATTTCTCTCCAATACCTTCTTTAGTAAATGTATCAATTATGACTTTTTCAAAAAACTGATATAACTCATTTGTTTCCTCTTTTCTCGGTCTTCTTATTTCGATGTTTAACACCTAAAAGCACTCCTTGTTTCTATGATAAGTTATCATTTTTTTATTAACTTAGATTTCTAGGTTTACCTTAATTATCCCTTCTACTATGACTAGTTACCGCTGGTAAACTTTTTTCTCTTTAACGGGTACTAGTCGCCTCGACTAGTTACCGTTCCTTCTCTTTTTCCTCCTACACGGGTACTAGTCACCACGACTAGTCACCACGACTAGTTCCCACTGCTTCTCTTTTTCCTTCTTCACGGGCACTAGTCACCGCGACTAGTTCCCACTGCTTCTCTTTTTCCTTCTTCACGGGCACTAGTCACCACGACTAGTTCCCACTGCTTCTCTTTTTCCTCCTTCACGGGCACTAGTCGCCTCGACTAGTTACCGTTCCTTCTCTTTTTCCTCCTGCACGGGTACTAGTCACCACGACTAGTTACCGTTCCTTCTCTTTTTCCTCCTACACGGGTACTAGTCGCACCGACTAGTTACCATTGGTTCACTTTTTCCTCCTGCACGGGCACTAGTCACCACGACTAGTTACCGTTCCTTCTCTTTTTCTTCCTTCACGGGCACTAGTCACACCGACTAGTTACCGTTCCTTCTCTTTTTCCTTCTTCACGGGCACTAGTCACACCGAATAGTTACCGTTCCTTCTCTTTTCCCTCCTTCACGGGCACTAGTCAACCCGACTAGTTACCGGTCTCCTCACTTTTCCTCCTTCACGAGCACTAGTCACACTGACTAGTTACCGTTCCTTCTCTTTTTCCTCCTGCACGGGTACTAGTCACACCGACAGGTTACCGCTCCTTCTCTTCTCCCTCCTTCACGGGCACTAGTCGCATCATTTTTTCAAAAAGAAAAAAGCGCCACTGTATTAAACAGAGACGCATTCGGTATTCTTTAAAGTTTTTCTCCATTTGTTTCAATAACGTCTTTATACCAAAAGAAGGACTTTTTCTTTTTGCGTGCTAATGTGCCGCTGCCATCATCATGTTTGTCTACATAGATGAATCCATACCGTTTAGAGTACTCGCCTGAAGACATGCTCACCATATCAATACATCCCCAGGTCGTATATCCCATGAGCTCAACCCCATCTTCAATGGATTCACCCATTGCTCTAATGTGATCACGAAGATAATCAATTCGATAATCATCATTGATTGAGCCATCCTCTTCCACCTTGTCATAAGCTCCTAATCCATTTTCGACAACGAAGAGCGGTACTTGGTAGCGATCGTACAATTGATTTAAGCCTATCCGCAAACCGACAGGGTCGATTTCCCAGCCCCAATCACTTGCCTTTAGGAAAGGATTCTTCAATCCGCCGATGAGATTTCCTTGTGCATTCTCTAGATCTGACTTCTCTTTTTTCTCGCTACGGGACATATAGTAACTAAGTCCAATATAATCGACAGTACCTTCCTTAATTAATTCCAGATCGCCCTCATGAATGTCTAATTCAATATTATGCTCTTTGAAAAAGCGTTTGATGAATGCAGGGTATTCCCCACGCACCTGAACGTCCGCACAAAAATAGTTGAAAAAGCGTTCTTCTTGAAGGGCATACATGACATTTTCCGGATTGGAATCGTACGAATAAACGGGTGCATATAAAATCATACAGCCAATTTGAGCATCTGAAATGATTTCATGACATACCTTTACAGCAATAGCACTTGCAACAAATTGATGATGGTATGCCTGGAAAGTTGGCTGGTATTTGTCTTCTTCTTTATGAATAGCGAAACCAAGCCCCATGATTGGCATAATTAATCCACTATTAATTTCATTAAATGTCATCCAGTATTTCACTTTGTTTTTATAGCGATTAAAAATGGCATTTACATATCTTTCAAAGAAAGTAACTACTTCACGATTTCTCCAGCCGCCATATTCCTTTACCAGATTTACAGGCATTTCATAGTGAGAAATCGTCACAACAGGCTCAATTCCATGTATTTGCAATTCGTTAAAGACACGGTCATAGAATGCTAGGCCTTCTTCATTCGCTTCTAGTTCATTTCCATTTGGAAAAATTCTTGTCCACGCAATAGACATACGGAACACTTTGAAACCCATTTCTGCAAATAAAGCTATATCTTCCTTGTAACGATGGTAGAAGTCAATTCCTTCATGGTTCGGATAGCTGTATTTCTCGCGATCGATTTCAAAATTAAAGCCTGGGGACTGTAGAATGTTAAGTCTTTCTTTTCCACCAGGAAGAACATCGGCAATATTTAATCCCTTATTGCCTTCATCAAATCCGCCTTCCATTTGATTGGCAGCCGTCGCACCGCCCCATAAAAAGCCTTCGGGAAAATGATATTTATTCATAAGAGAAACCTCCTGATTTTTTTCCATAATCATTACTATTTGTTAGTTGGCTAAATTCTATAATTAACTATAAAGGAATAATAACTACCTTTATCTAGATAGTAAATAATGAAGGAGTATCTAGTTATTAATATCGAAAGTAGTCATTTGTTTCATGAATGTAACACTGTGTTTTCTTGTGCTAAAATGGGGTTAGTTATTTAATGAAGATTAAGGAGAATTTCAAAACATGTTTTCAAATGAAGTTATCGCTTCTTTCAATGAATTAGAAACTTCTTTATACAATTATATTTGCCAAAACGGTGATAAGGTTGCTTATATGCGAATACGTGAGCTGGCCGATGAAACACATGTATCAACTGCAACCATTTTGCGTTTTTGTAGAAAAGTAAATTGTGAGGGTTTTTCCGAATTTAAAGTGAAGCTCAAAATGCATTTAGAAGGAAATAAAAAGACGGTTATAAAAAGTGTCCATCATTCAGTTGTAGAGTTTTTTGAGCGGACGCTAAAAGGTGACATAGAAGTAAAAATAAAACAGGCTGCTAGTCTTGTTAATACAGCAGAAAATGTTATTTTTATCGGTATAGGAAGCTCAGGCATTCTCGCGGAATATGGGGCGAGGTATTTCTCAAGTTTAGGTAAGTTTTCGTTGTATATTAAAGACCCGCACTTTCCGATTCACACCAAACTCCGCAATAATAGTGTAACCATTGCGCTGTCAGTCTCAGGTGAGAACAATTTCACCGTCACTCATTTGAATCAACTTAAACAAGAAGGTAGTAAAATTATTAGTATCACAAATAATAAACTCTCAACCATTGCAAAAATCTCGGATATCAATATTCCTTATTATGTAACTGAAGAATTTGTAGAAGAAGCGAATATTGCTACGCAAGTACCTGTTGTTTATATTTTAGAGTCTATTGCCCGTGAAATTTATAAACTGAATCTATGATTTATATATAAATCTAACTAGCCGCCACCATATTAATGATAAAGGACGAAGAGTTATGACAAATAACGCAAAACAGAGAAAAATAATTTTAGATTTAGCAGTTACTTTAGATGGTTTTATTGAAGGGAAAAATGGAGAAGTTGATTGGTGCATTATGGACTCTGATATGGGGTTCACTGATTTCTTAAATCAAATTGATACTATTTTATATGGTAGAAAAAGCTACGATTTATGGGGACAATATATTCCAAAATTTGAAGACTCTGATACCGAAAAGGAAATTTGGAAATTGGTTCATAGTAAAAAGAAATATGTTTTTTCCAAAACACAAAAAGAAAATGATAATCAAGCAATATTTATAAATGATAATATTCTTGAAGAAGTAAATAAAATGAAGAATAGGTCTGGTAAAGACATCTGGCTATATGGTGGAGCAAGTCTCATTACAACTTTTATAAATTTGGGGCTTGTTGATGAATTTAGATTATCTATTCACCCTGTTGTTTTGGGAGAAGGAAAACCATTGTTTATTGATTTAAAACAGAGGATAAATTTAAAAACGGTTAATACAAGAACATTCTCCTCTGGTGTTGTGCAAATAATATATCATTGGAATGGTAACTAAAATATCTTCTCGACAGTAGTTTCACCTATTAAACTAAGGGGGAACCCAATAATTAGGGTTTCCCTTAATATTGACCGA
Source organism: Neobacillus sp. Soil_C_43 (assembly GCF_057656715.1). Taxonomy (NCBI): domain Bacteria; kingdom Bacillati; phylum Bacillota; class Bacilli; order Caryophanales; family Bacillaceae; genus Neobacillus; species Neobacillus sp. Soil_C_43. The sequence goes on along the minus strand of NZ_JBDGJV010000002.1, from coordinate 114,526 downwards.
TTATCAACATTATAGTTTAACAGAGCCTTATAAATCCGTACCATATGAATTATCGATGGCACAAAGCCATTCGCCTTGTGCATTTTTCTTAAACACATAGGTTGCCTTTCTTTCCATAGAAAACTCAGAATCCTTTTTGCTATATGCTTCGAGGAGCGTTTGGGAAATTACTAACACAGTGTCCCCTGCTTCTAAAATAATCATTTCCCCCTGTGTTGGGACAATACTGTTATTAAAATATTTTGCTATGGCGATAAATGCTTTTCTAATTTCGTCTTTTCCTCGAGCAATCATTCCAGGCTTTACAATCTAAATGGCATCATCGGTGTAGTAATTCATAAGTGTATCAAAATCTTCCTGTTTAATAGCAAGATCACTCTTTTTGATTACCTCTTTTAATTCGTGTTCCAATAGTTTCCTCTCCTATGTGTTTTTTTAGAATATAAAGTTAATTCGCTAAATTATTTCTATTCCCCTCCTCATAACTAAGACCTATGTAATGAATATTAAATATAAAAAGGATACAATACTTTGTAGAACTTAAATTCATTCAAAGGATGTAACAAATGGAATGGAAACCAGATAGAGAATCTAAAAATCCCATTTATAAACAACTTGCAGAGTATATTGAACAAGGTATCGCAGTTGGCTCTTTTCCGCCAGATAAACCGTTACCTTCTGAAAGAGGGTTGGCCAAAGAGCTTGGGGTCAATAGAAGCACAGTGGTTGCTGCCTATGACCTTCTAGAATCAAATGGACTTATTGATAGAAATAGAGGCAGTGGAACGACAGTTAGTAAAGATATTTGGGGAATCACTAAGAAACGGATTCCTAGTTGGAATAGGTATATTGAGGCAGGTCCGTTTTTACCCAATTTGCCTGTAACACAAAGATTACATAAAGAGACGGCAGAGCAAAAACTTATCAATTTGGCCAGTGGAGAATTATCACAAGATCTTTTTCCAATGAGTTCCTTTAGAGAGATTACTTCTAACCGATCCTTTATTGGAACCTTGGGCTATGACCATCCTCAAGGAAATCCGATTCTAAGAGAAACACTTACTAAACATGTTGAACAGTTTCGCAGCATAGAAACAGACCCGTCATCGATTTTAATTACCTCGGGGGCACAACAAGCATTGCATCTAGTTGTTCAATGTTTGTTAAAACCTGGTGACGCAGTAGCGATTGAAGATCCTTCGTATCATTACAATCTGCCCGTATTTAAATCAGCAGGTATCAAAACCTATTTTTTTAAAGTAGGTAAGGAAGGAATAAACCCTCGTGACATAACCGATTTATATAAAAAACATAGAATACGGATGATTTTTTTAAATCCGATCTATCAAAACCCAACTGGCACCTTAATGTCAGAAAACAATAGAAGAAAGGTGCTCGAAATATCGTCTGAATATGGAATACCAGTTGTGGAGGATGACCCGTACAGTTTAACCTCTTTTTCAGGGGAAAAGATACAGACTCTTAAATCATTAGATCGTTATGGAAATGTTTTGTATATTAGCTCCCTAACCAAAATTATTGCTTCCGGGCTAAGAATTGGTTGGATTATAGGACCAAAAGCAGTTATTGAGAGATTATCTGATGCCAAGCAGCAAGTCGATTTCGGGCATGCAAGTTATTCTCAATGGATAGCCAATGATTTTTTAGAATCTAGAGACTTTGAAAACCATCTTAATTACTTAGTTAAGCAATTAGAAAGTCGTAGAGATCAAATAGTTTTCAGCCTACAGTACTTTTTAAATGGACAGGTCGAGTTTCATGTTCCTGAAGGTGGAATCCATTTATGGTGCAGGATAAAAGAAGAATATAACGAAAATCAATTGCTTGAAGAATCGATCAAAAGAGGAGTTATTTTTGTGCCTGGCTCAACCATGGGCTCTGAGAAAGGATTTGTCCGCTTTACCTTTTCGAGGGAAAAAGAAGATAACATTCATGAAGGAATCAAACGATTTGCTGATGCTCTTAATGCTGTTACAAACTAATTTTCAAAAAAATACGTAAATAGACCTTGTTTTTTCGTTACGGGTTCCGTTGCCTCTTGCAATACCCGTAAATACAACCGAATTTGTACCGTGTTTTGTATGGAGATTTGTTAATAAAAATAAAATGGTTCAGTTCACTATGCTGAGCCATTTCCTATATCTATTTTCATTTTCTTCTTCAAGTAACGCAGCCCGCTACTTTAAGTACATTATTTCACAATCTATTCTACACTTTAAATGTTTTTAAAGAAAAATAAATGAGTTACTTTATTTCATATTAGAAGAAAATTGTGTATTAACAAATCATTAGATTTAATGGTCACTAAATAGCAAACGTGTCATACATATAATCACCACATTTTGTTAATAATGCAATATAGAAGTATAAGGTGGTGTGAATATAATGTCCAATAAGCTGATTTTATGGTTACTATTAATTATTCCATGGTTAACATTATTTTTTATGAAAAAAGAGGGTATCAAAAGGTACATGCCAGTAACAATATTTACTGCATTATTAGTAACCATCGTCTATGAAATAGGATATACATATAAGTTGTGGCAAATCAAAGTAGCGATAGTGCCCTGGGGATACATAACAAGTGTGAGCTTTGCGTACGGCGCATTCTTCATAACTACAATATGGGTTTTTTATTTTACATTCAGAAACTTTTGGTTATACCTTGCAACAAATATTGTTATTGATGCGTTTGGTGCTTGGGTGATACTTAAATTTGTTGAAGCAAGGAAATTGACTCACTTTACAATAAGTAGTTTAAATTTATTATTAATTTTTGTTACAATAGCCTTAATTACTTATGTTTTTGAAAAATGGTATGAAAAAGTTTAAAATATTGAAATAATAGAGAATATATTATATAAAGAGGTAGAGTTCTTATTTCACGTATCAATCGTAATAAGCAAATAATTGTCCAGAATACCGTATTATTCAGAAATGGATTTTTCGGTATTTTTAATTCGCAATATCTTACATATGTGTAGCTCTGAGCATATTATTTAATTATAATTTATAACTTTTATACGTCATTGAATAATTGTTCAATCGTCTTATTCTCGACTTTTTTAACTATTCTGCTTTCGTTAGTTGAACAAGAAAAAGAACCGCCTCAGCGATTCTCTTCTTTAACTCTTGCACCCGTTAAGTACAATATTTCACAATCTTGCTTTCTTGGATAAAAACTATTACTAAAAGTTTTTATTTAATTTTGTGTAAATATTTTAAATATTTAAAAAATATTATTCAAAAAGTAAGCTTAACCGTTATAAACACTAGCACATGTTCCAGGTTTTGGTTCATAAAAACAATGTTCTTTAAATTGACCAGAATGAGGTTGACCGTACCATGTTGGAGGACATGGAGCATGTGGATTAAAATACCATAGTGCAAATTTTGCTGGGTGATTTCTCCAATAATTCAAATTTTGTTTTGCTAATCTTCTTTCAGATGTTCTTGATCTTTGATAAAAAACATTTCCTTTTTGAACTGCTTCAAAAGAATAATTTCCTCCTTGAATTTGAAATATTACATCATGAATCGTTCTTACATCTTTGAAGTCTAAACAGGTTGCTACTGCACGATTCACTATTACATTTCCAACATATAGCATACCTTGTTTTCCTTCACCTTCGGCCTCTGCTCTCATCATCCTTGCCATTTCGTCTACTTCATGACTTCGATAATTTACTCTTGGCATTTTATCACCCCAAAAATATAGTATGAAAAAAAGCCTACATTCATGTTATTGTTTATATAATAAGAATGCTTAGTTTTTATAGCATACAGTTTTTAAGTAAAATGAAAACTATTGCATTCTTTTTATACCTTTTATTCAACTATACTGCACCTTTACTTCAATAAGGAAAAAGGCGATCCTTTGTAATTGAAGCATCGCACCCGTTAGCACAACAAGAAAAATTGTTAATCTAAATATTCACTTGCTAGGTTATGTTTTAGGTACCTAGCCATTCCTGTTTTAACCCTCTTTAATCCAAGTTTCTTATAAAAGTCCTCGTTTCCTGTTGTAGCGATTAAATGAACGCACGAAACATTATTTAGTTTATCAAGTAAGTACTTCATAATTTGTTTCGCTATCCCTTGTTTTTGAAATTCTGGATGGACTATAACGTCATATATTGCAGCATTAAAAACACCATCTGTCATCGCCCTACCAAATCCAATAAGCTGACCATTTACTGTAACCAACGCTATGACATTACTTGCTTAATAAACTTGCTTAATAATCTCTTTTGTATGCTTTGTCCAACCGACAGAAGCATATATTTTTTTTCATTTCATCAAGATTTATAATAGAAAAATCGCTATGTATTTTTAAATCCATGCTACCCCTCCCTACAATACTATTATTATTTCTACATTTTTGTTTCCTGCACCTTCTTAAACTCCTGCTTCGTTTGCTAAAGTACAATTTTTCAAAAACTTTATTTCATCTGGCTTTACATCAAAAAAAATGAGTGTCAAATTCATATACAATTTGGCACTCATTTTAAATTACATATTAATGTTCGCGATAGGTAACGGAACCCGTTACTTTTATGGACGGTCTTCTTTAAACTACATCACTCGCTATTGAAAAAGAACATTTTTGGAGGCTGTCTGAAGATAAACTATATGCCGCTACTTTCTTCTTATACTGTTTCACTACATCCACATGATCTTCGTAACGGAACACAAAAAGCCTAGTGGCATGTTTACCTTTCTGCGATTCAATGACAATTGGAGGTCCACTGTTCTCGGGATTTAAATAAAACTCCTCTGTTCCTGGGAAAATATACTGCTTATCTAAGAAAACAGCTTCATTAAAATCATTAATAATCTGTTTCTTGTCTTCCCCATCTATGAGTTTTCCGTCAAGGGTTACTGTTACCTCCTGATCAATCAGTTTAGAATGAACATCAAATTTTTTGATAATCCATTCCACCGTACCAGTTGGTAGACAGGTCATTAAGATTTTAAGCAAGCTAATGACAATGATCGAAATAATTGTCCACATCATAATTAATCATCTCCGTTATCATAATAGCCGTAGAAAAGAGTCGGCACTGGTCAATGACCACGAGTCCCGACTAATTTAGCCATATATAAATTCCAAGTGAAGTTAATGCTATAAAAATAATAACTACGTAAATTAGTGTTAAATTAGTTGTATTTCTTTTTGTAGAACTACTATAGTTTTCATCCGGTTTTTTCGTTAACAACAAGGTTGAAACCACAGAAATAATTAAAATCAAAATAACCAACCCAAACATAATATTCATACTACACCTCTTGCATTTTTTGTCTATTAATTAACTTAATAATAACCTAACTTTATAGATTATTAACCATCCAATTCACCTAAAAATAGACCATCCACTTTTTCAATACATCAAATAAACCATTTCTTCCGTGGTTTAGCGTAGTATTCACCTGAGACTAATTCTGAAGGAACTGTTTTTTCTATACGTGTAAGGTCGTTTAAACTTAACTTTAGGTTTACTGCGCCGAGTGACTCGTGAAGTTGTGACCTCTTTCTCGCACCAATTAACGGGATTACATCCTCCCCCTGTGATAAAACCCAAGCGATGGCCATCTGGGCAACAGTTGCCTGCTTTTCTTTAGCAATTTCACGCAATGCCTCTACAAGGGCTAAATTCTTTTCAATATTTCCGCTGGTAAACCGCGGTGCTTTCCCACGTACATCTTCGGAACCTATTACACGCTCTTTTGTCCAATTACCACTTAGCAGCCCTCTTGAAAGAACACCATAAGCCGAGAGGGAAATGCCCAATTCCCGTAGGGTAGGAAGGATATTTAATTCAATCCCTCTATTAAAAAGAGAATATTCTATTTGCAACCAACTAATTGGATGTACAGTATGAGCCCGGCGAATAGTATCCACTCCTACTTCGGAAAGCCCAATGTGTCGAACATAGCCCTCCTTTACCAAATCAGAAATGGCACCAACAGTTTCCTCTATTGGTATATAAGGATCTACACGAGCAGGCTGATAAAGATCAATATACTCTACACCTAGGCGCTTTAATGTATCCTTTAAAAAATTCTTCACTGTACTTGGACGGGTATCAACTACCACATAATTTTTATCAGGCGAGTGAAACTTTCCATCAAATTTTACTGCAATGAAAGCATTGTCTCGTTGTGTTCCTTGTAAAGCTTCCCGTAAAAGTAATTCATTATGACCATCACCATAAAGGTCGCCGGTATCAAAAAGTGTAATGCCTCCCTCAAGTGCCTCGTGAATTGTAGCGATACTTTCGCTTCGATCTGCCTTGCCGTATAGCCACGACATTCCCATACAACCGAGGCCAATCTCAGAAACCAATGAACCATTAAAACCAATCGCTCTTTTTTTCATTATCATATCTCCCTTCATATGTGAAGCCAATTTAATTATGTTCCCCCTCTAACCTCATCCTAAAAAATAAGAGCAAGAACAACAAAGGACTAACCTATAAGATTAGTCCTTGAGAAAAATTTAGATTAAGTTTTTCAATTTATCTTGGAAATAACTCCAGTCCAGACAAAAAATATAAAAGTCAAACAATAGAATTATTTGCTCACTTAAGTATATTATCTCATATTTTGATTTCTTGTTCCATCATTTTCCTCCTTTTATATTAAGGCTGTGTTAAAGAACATTGTTGAGTTTATATACCCTTTTGATTGGATCGGAAATCAACAGACATGTTTAACAGAGCCTATTTAAAAAGAACAGCCCATGGGAAATCCATTGAGCTGTTCTTTGTTTAAATAGTTTTATATTTATATTTTAACCAAATCTTATGCTTCGGAGATTCCATTAACAATTTGAATCAATGCCTTGCTAATTGGCGTTGCAGAACGACCGAGCAGTTTTTCGAAATCGTTGCTTTCAATCTCTAATGCACCATCACGAATCCCTTTCTGGATGACTACAAGAAACGGAATGATAAATTCTGGTACGCCAGCACCTTTCATGATGTCCGCATATGTTGCGTCATCGACATGCTGTACCGCTACTTCTTTACCTAATACAGTTGCAAGTGCAGAAACTAGTTCATCTTGAGATAGTAGTTTACCTGAAAGCTCATAGATTGTATTTTCATGTCCATTTCCAGCCAAAACAGCTGCCGCTGCCTCAGCATAATCTTGTTGAAGTGCCCATCCTACCTTGCCTACTCCAGCTGATGTAACCCAAGGAGCTCCAGCCAATACACCTTGAATGCTGCTAACTTCATTTTCCAAGTACCAGTTGTTTCGTAAAAAGGAGTATGGAATGCCACTTTTTAAAATGGCTTCTTCAGTAGCACGGTGTGGTGGTGCAAGGAACATCGAAGTTTCTCTTGCATTTGCTAGACTTGTATAGGCAATGAATTTCACTTGAGCACGCTCTGCCGCTTTTACTGCAGCTGTATGCTGACGAATTCTTGTTTCATTGTCCCCATCTGCAGAAATAATTAATAAACGGTCAATACCTGCAAAAGCAGAATCTAAGGTTTCCGGCTGATCAAAATCTCCTCGTCGAACTTCTACACCACGAGATTTAAACCTTTCCGCTTTCTCTGGATTGCGGACACTGACTGCAAGATTACTTGCGGGTACAGTTTTTAATAATGCTTCAACAACTTTCGTTCCTAATTTCCCTGTGGCGCCTGTTACTAACATTTTCATATTCTGTTCCTCCAAGTTATTTATGTGATTCAATTATCTTGTAACTATTTTGATTACCTGTAACTATAATAGTTACTTCTTGTGTTTTTGTCAATCAATTAAAACGAAATTTATTTTGATATTTTTATCAAATTTTTAGGTATAATAAGGTTGTAATCATTTTAATTACATCATAAAGCTTGAGAATGACAGAAGGAAGGTGATCACCGATGTCCATCAGCAGTCGCTTTGCTGTGGGAATTCATATATTATCTCTTATTGAGTTTAATAAAGATGGAGTAAGCTCTTCTGAATTTTTAGCTGGAAGCGTAAATACAAATCCAGCTGTTATTAGAAAACTAATGGGAATGCTAAAAAATGCGGGGTTAATTACCGTTCGCCCTGGGGTTGCAGGTGCTGAACTTGCTAAGGATTTATCTGAAATTACATTACTTGACGTTTATAAAGCTGTAAATGTTGTACAAGATAAAGAATTATTTAGTGTGCACGATAATCCAAATCCATCGTGTCCAGTTGGCAGGAACATCCAAAACACTATTGTTCCACTGTTTTCAGCTGCTCAACTAGCTTTGGAGAAAACACTTGCAAATGTAACAATTGAAGATGTTGTAAACGGCATTAAAGAGAAAGACCAATTAAACATTACTTAAAATAAGCACATAAAAAAACATTCCTTTTCGGGATGTTTTTTTATGTGCTTAAACTATTTCTTTGAACTAATGATCTAAGACCTTACTTCAATATATTTTTTTCTTTTTCAATTTCTCCATTATCACCTTTCTTAAGGCTTGCAGTTTTTCCTGAACCTCAAGAGGAAATTGTAGTATGTATTCGTCAATTGAATTAAACTTCTTTTTGATTTCTTCCATGATTTCTCCTTTCACAAATCATTCATCATTTTCTTATCAAGATGCGTAACCTCCTAATCATTCAGCATTGAATGAACATCAGTCTTTTTGTCTATTAATTAATTTAATCATAAACCTAAATTTATTGATAATTAACCATCCAATTGATGGATTCATCATTATGTTCGAAAAGGATAATTCTTAAAAAATTAGGAAATAATCATGTTATAATCCTTGGTTAAGGAGGGACGTATGTTTTTATTTATTAAAATTCTTATATGTACTGTCCTAATGATACTTTGGCTTAGAGCTTGTAAAAAGGACTTAATTCAAACTCTAGGTAACTTTTTTTTCATCCTTTTTATTGTTACTTTATTTTATGATATTTTCGCACTTAATCAAAAAATTATTACATTTACGGATATGTCGGGAAATCTTATACATAAAATTATTGATCGAAGTTTTCTTTTACCCTTATCTTTATTTTTTTCACAAAAGATTTATCGGGTATTTTTCTTGAAAATGTTGTTATCAATTGGATGGATATTTCTCTGTTATTATCTTGAAACCTTAAATGAACAGTTTAATATAGTAAAGCTAAATAATTGGACACTTTATAAATCAGCATATATGGGAATTCCCATTATTGTTTTGACCCTTATCATGTCATATACATTTGATAAGCTAACAAGGAGTCGTATAAACAATGCCCTTACCAAATAATTTTGATGAAAATGAAATTTTAATACTCATTATCAGCGTTCTTTATTCCTATATTTTTGTTAAATTACTTCCTAAACGCTTTACTTATTCAACAAGCATCATATTATTTTTGTTTAATATTTCAATTGGAATAACGGTTGATCATTTCCTTGCTGGCCCTCCACTTGATTTTTATGATGTCATGGATTCAAAGGAATTCGAGTTATTCGATTTAATTCTATATATATTTATCTATGGACCTGCCACCTATACCTTTATTTACATTTACGACAAATGGATTAACCAAAAATCATATTTAAAAAAGGTTTTATATCTATTATTCATATCTCTCCTAAATACAGTTTTTGAATATGTAGCAGTCTTGTTAAACGTCTATGTATATAATGGATGGAAAGTATATTATTCCATTCCAGTATATTTGTTAGTTTATTACACCAATATTTACCTACTAAAATCACTTAAGAAAACTGAAAGTAAACAAGAATATCTTAAGGCTTCGTCACATGCAAATTCGGGGAATGTAGACTAAAACCATTACAAAAAAACAGCTCATTATTGAGACGGAACAAATACAAACTACAAAAAATAAAGCACGTAAAAAAGAAATTCCTTTCATGGATGTCTTTTTTACGTGCTCCAATTACTATAAAATTATTTGGAATTACTGCTGTGCAGCAGATGCTTCCGGGTTAAAAATAAATCTGATTCCTCAGCAGCCATATGTATTTGATGCAGAAATAAAGATTAATACTATTTATCGTATAAATTGTTAGAATTCCTCTATTGTGCTTTCTAAACAAGATGCATATTTAATGTTTGCTGTAACGTTGCTTTTGTTTCTGTGTAAGTGTGAAGATCAATTCCTAAATGAACCATTTTTCTAACAAGTTCTGGACGTAATCCAGTTATGATTGATTTTGCCCCCATCAACGTAATGCCAATCAAAACCTTTTGAAAATGATTAATAGTTAATTCATCCATGTCCGATATTCCGGAAAGGTCAATAATCAATGTTAGTATTCTTAGCCTTGAAATATCTGTTAATACTTTCTCTTCGATAATCTCCATTCGATACGGATCAAACGCACCAATTAATGGCAATACAGCTACCGTTTCACTAACCGGTATGATGGGAACCGATAAATGTTCAACTAATTTCCTTTGGGAAAGTATTAATTCATCTTTATACTCCGAATAGCTAATAAAAAAGGTATTTAAAAATTCATCTATCCCGTCATTAACTTTCTTTTCCATTTCGTAAAAGTCATCAACATATCTAGAATTTTCATCTAATGCATCATATAGTTTTATGAAATGCCATAAAGCACGTCTTATGGCATGTACCCATTCTAGTTTAAAAGAAAGAGTTAAAGAATGTTTTGCCCAAGCGACACCCTCTTCTTTAGCAAAAATAATGAGCTCATCTTTAGTATTTTCCACAACATAAAGTGCTAGCCTTTGAGCATTTTTTAATAGATCAATATTTCCAGCTTTTAAAATACTCTCGATATTAGATGCCACATTGACTGCCTCGGATAAAAGTTTCTTCTGAAAATCCCCATTGTTGTTGATAAGATATTCCGAAATATTTCTTGTGTCATAAAAGGTACTCAAAGATTGTTCCTCCCCTATGTAAATTATTCAAAGCTTCATAAAATTTATAATCCCACTTTGTTAATACCCACTATTTTGAGAAATAAACATATATTTTAAAAAAATATATGTTTATTTGTTTAACAAGTACATGCCATTAGCACATTACGGTCTGGGTCAACAAAGTTAAACCATGCGAAGTGCTCTCCGATTCTTTCAATTTCTCTTACGATTTCTATGCCACTTTCTTGTATAAAACTATATGCCCTATCAATATCTTCAACCATGAAATTAAAGATTGGACCTGAGCCGGGTTGACGCTTAAAATTCGGATCAAATGTGTGATCATCCAAGGTTAATCCAGTTGTCCCACGAATGGGTATATTATAAACTGGAGATGTTATTTCCCTATCCTCAACATCAAATCCTAATAATCTACTGTACCATTCCACTGATCTTTTCAAATCACTCACGTGTACGAATACAGCTCCCATCTCATTTTTAATAGGGGTTACCTTCGAACTATTCATTACCATCATCCTTTCTTATTAACATTTTCCATATAAAGTAATTCTCTTCTAAATAGTAAAAACCTTTTTTAAAATGAAGAAGGCACCATCGCCCTTAACGTACTGAGGGGTAGGCACCAACATGACAATCGCAAACTTTTTTTATTGCTTTCAACACAAGTTCTGGATCTTCCAAATGAATATTATGCCCGCTATTTTCTGCAATCCAAAACTCTCCATTCGTCGACAACTTTGACATTTCCACTGCTACCTCGTGCAAGGCTTCTTTCGTTTCAGCCAATTCTACTTCTGAAAACCCATTTAGGTTTTCGACAATCTCACTTTTAATCACCACTAACGGAACATGGCCAAAAGATGAACCTTTTACTGCCTGATATCCAGCATCTAGATTTGAAAACTCGCTTGCTACAGCCTTTGCGGTTTTATTCAAAAAGAGTGTAGATTGATAGAATGGCTGTAGTTACTTTGGAAACTAAAATATTGAATGACTACATATGCGGTAAATAGATAAATCATAATAAACAATGTGATCCAGCCTGTTTTTTTCATTAAGGTCTCCTCCTATTAGTACAAAGTATTGAGCTTCGCTACATGGACTTTTGTCACTTTCCTTATGGAAAAAGTACACGTATAACAAGTCTACATCGACTTTTACCTTCTCCTTTAATAAAAAAGTGGACATAGATTCCTACTTCGACTTTTATCTTCTTTCTTAACAGAAAAGTAGACGTAGAACCCCTCTACCTAGACTTTTACCTTCTTTCTTATCAGAAAAGTGGACGTAGAACTTTCCTACTTCGACTTTTATCTTCTTTCTTAACAGAAAAGTGGACGTAGAACCCTTCTACTTCGACTTTTGCCTTCTTTCTTATCAGAAAAGTGAACGTAGAACATTCCTACTTCGACTTTTACCTTTTTTCTTAACAGAAAAGTGGACGTAGAACCCTTCTACTTCGACTTTTACCTTCTTTCTTAACAGAAAAGTGGACGTAGAACATTCCTACTTCGACTTTTACCTTCTTTCTTATCAGAAAAGTGGACGTAGAACCCTTCTACTTCGATTTTTACCTTCTTTCTTAACAGAAAAGTGGACGTAGAACCCTTCTACTTCGACTTTTACCTTCTTTCTTATCAGAAAAGTGGACGTAGAACCCTTCTACATCGACTTTTACCTTCTTTCTTAACAGAAAAGTGGACGTAGAACCCTTCTACTTCGACTTTTACCTTCTTTCTTATCAGAAAAG
>NZ_JBDGJV010000002.1:32165-101795 GCF_057656715.1 Neobacillus sp. Soil_C_43 | reverse complement strand
AGTAGACGTAGAACATTCCTGCTTCGACTTTTATCTTCTTTTTTAACAGAAAAGTGGACGTAGAACATTCCTACTTCGACTTTTATTTTTCCTCATCATTCACTTTATCTGTCAGCTCTTCTGAGAATTCGGTTAACATCACATCTCGATAATCAATTGTTGATTCGCCGCTTTTACTCGTACGCGCACGAGTCCGGTATCTCATCGCAAAATAAATAAGTGAGTAAATGACAACCATTCCTATCCCTGCAACAAGCCCCGTTCCTTGTCCAGGAATGAAGGGCATACTTACCAAAACAATGATCATGCTGATTAAGGTAATCCAAGAGGTATACGGAAATCCGGGCATTTGACAGATTCCACCTGGGGGACACCCATTTCTTTTTCGAAAACGGATGTGACTAGCCATAATCACAGCATAGGTAAAGATTAGGGCAAAACCACCTGACGTGATCAAAACAAGATACACCCTCGGGAACATTAGACCAAAACCAAGCCCCAAAAGCATGGCAAACCCCGAAAATAAGATCCCGCGATACGGTACATCCTTTGCATCCTTCAACCATCTTGGCGCATGCCCTTCATCTGCAAGAGATCGAATCATCCTTCCAAGTCCAAAGATAGCAGCCAGCATGGCAGAAAGAATGGCCGAGATTAACACTAAATTAAGAGCCGTACCAGCCCAACCGATTCCCCAGCGATCAAGAGATGCCACCATCGGACTTATGTTTTCATTCAGTGTTGAAGTTGGAATTAGCGGAAGTAACACTAATGCATAAAGGATATACAAGCCTACGAGTGAAATAACCGTGTAGCGAATCGCTTTAGGAATGGTTTCTATAGGATTACTGGCTTCAGAAGCCGCTAAGCCAATAATCTCAAAGCCTGCGTAGGCAAAAATAACAATTAACATACTTCCCGCTATCCCCTTTATTCCTCCAGGCATTAAGGGCTCTCTTGCTAATTCACCTAACCCAATGGCAGGCTTTCCTGGCATAATTCCGAAAATAAGCACAATTGCCGTTAGAATAAAAAAGATTATCGCGAAAATTTTGACGGCTGAAAGTCCGCTTTCCAACTTGCCTAACTTATCCGCTCCCAAAAGATTAAGCAACGTTACTCCAATAAGAATGGCGCTTCCCAGTATGGCAATGGATATATTCGGATACCATTCTTGAAATAGGATGGAAATGGCTGTTGCTTCACTCGACATGGAAAGAACGATCCCTGTCCAATATAGCCATCCAACAACAAATCCCGTCCCTTCACCCAGCTCTTGTGCTGCGTAAGTACTAAAGGAACCAACAGTCGGGTTTCCCACAGTCATTTCTGAAAGTGCATAAAGAATGAAAAATACCAGTATACCTGCGATCACATAAGATATTAAAATTGAGGGTCCTGCTGCATGAATGGCAATGGACGACCCTAGAAAAAAGGAACCCCCAATTACACTTCCCAAGGCCATCAAAGTAAGCTGCCACGCTGACAGCCCTTTGTTTGATTTCTCCATTACATGTTATCTCCTATACCATATATTTTGTGAAATTATTATTTACTAAGCTTTACAAAATGATTCTGTATTGGGTGTCAGGGAATAAAGTAGCTTTAAGCAGACATATTTAGATTTCTTGAGGAGAAAATAGGAGTATTATTTAAGGAAAAAAAGGAGAATGTTTTATGAATGATCGGATTTTTAGGTCTATTAACGAATTGGCTGGATCTTCTCGTTTTGTAGACCTCATTATGGTTACCCTTTCTAAGAGAACGCGCTATGTCTATCTTTTTGTATTACTTTTACTACTATTTCAAGCTAAATTTAATAAAAGAAAAACTCTAATCGCTTGTGTAACCATAAGTGTAACCTATCTACTTAGCATGTTAATGAAGAGATTTTTTTATAAACCGAGGCCATTCTTGCAGCAAGCCGTTCATTTATTACCACCAGTACCCTCTAGAAAGGATTCTTCGTTTCCTAGTAAACATACGGCTCTTGCCTTCGCAGTGTCCGCTTTTGTTTTTGTTTATCATCGGACTTGGGGCTTGGGTCTGTGGCTATTATCCCTTTTAGTTGGCATTTCTCGTATTTGGATGGGGCAGCATTATCCATCTGATATTGTAGGGAGCGCCATCCTTGGAAATATTACGGCATTTGTTGTCAAGTTTACTGAAAAGTATTGGAGGCCATTTCTTGAAAGGACCCTCCGTTCATATACTCATTTCCGTACTTCTTCCCGACAAATTCAAGATTAAACCGGGATTCATTTCCACTATTTTGCCGGATTAGCGGTTTATTTGCTATACTCAGCATTAGAATAGAGTGTATTTGAGGAGAAAAAGGTGAAAATGAAGAGATACGCAAACTTGAATAATGTAACAAACAACAAATCTTTCCAGGATATGAGGAAATGGCAGAAAGAAAGACGAAGTAAAGTAAAGGATTTATCTGTTAATATTGAACAATCTCCTACTAAAAAAATAAAAGAAATTAACGCCAACAGAAACCAATCTTCTTATACATGGATTGGTCATTCAACCTTTTTGATTCAGCTAAATGGATTAAATATTTTAACAGACCCTGTTTGGGCGAAGCGGATGGGATTTCAAAAACGATTAACAGAACCGGGTCTCTCATTTTCAGAGCTTCCTGAGATTGATATCGTTGTGATTTCTCATGGTCATTATGATCATTTGGACTTCCCTACGTTAAAAAAATTAAAAGGGAGCCCTCACTATTATGTACCTGCCGGCTTAAAGTCCCTTTTTAACAGAAAAGGCTATCATCAAGTAACGGAAATGAATTGGTGGGAATTTACCGCACATGATGGATTAACTATCCATTTCGTTCCCGCCCAGCATTGGACAAGAAGGTCCCTGATGGATATGAACACCTCCCATTGGGGCGGCTGGATCTTCCAAACAGAGCAAGATACGTTTTATTTTGTTGGGGATACCGGTTATTTTGATGGGTTCAAACAAATTGCGGACCGATTTGCCATCGACACGGTATTTATGCCCATCGGCGCCTATGAGCCAGAATGGTTTATGGCGGATTCACATATCTCACCAGAGGATAGTGTGAAAGCTTTTGTTGAATTAAAGGCAAAAACCTTTGTCCCAATGCATTATGGAGCGTATCGTTTAGCCGATGACACGGGGCCGGAAGCATTAGAACGTCTCTTGAGGGAATGGAAAAAGCAACAGCTTCCTGAGGAACAACTAAAGGTGTTAATAATTGGAGAAACAGTAATGTAATTAACAGGGGACATCCATAAAAATTGGGTGATCCCCCTTTTTATTTGTCGGAGCAACTGCTTATGAGCGAATTTTTTAGTTTTATGAGCGAACCCCAAGGTAATATGAGCGAATTTCAATTTTTATGAGCGAATTTCATTTTCTGTCTTGGATACCTTTTACCATCCACGATTTCAAGAATAGTTCCCCTTATAGTGGCAACCATAAGTATGTAAAACAATTCTTTTATAAGGGAGTGGACATTTTTGACGAAAAAAGGTTTAGCTACTTTCGTTTTAGCAACTACCTTATTAGGTTTAACAGGCTGTGGAGTTAACGACCGAACAGATAATGTAACTAGAAACAATTTAAATGCTAACAATGTTAGGTACAATAACAATGATGGTCTTGATTTAACGAATGTCTCCAATAAAAGCTTCCGGGTTTCTAATCGCGCAGGAAAAAGTGTAGAGAAATTGCAGGCCGTTGACTTAGCACATGTCATCATTCGCAATCATGATGCATATGTGTCGGTGAAACTACACAATCGAACGAACCAAACAAATATGGGTATGGGCAATACACGCGGCACCAGCATGAGCACTGTTGATACGACACGTGCAAATGATATCAACGCTCGTGGTGCAGGTACGGGCAGAAATGGTAATTACCCAAGTACAACAGGCGTGACTAGTACTGATAATACGGGCAACGCTCTAAATCCCGGCAATACTAATGGGACCAACATCGGAGGTACGACCGGTGTTCGAGACACAGGTATTAATGGTGGGGCAAACTTCAGAAAGGCATCGACCCGCCTTGAAAGAGAAATTGCGAAACAAGTTCGTACGGCGGAAAAAAATGTTAACAATGTATATGTAACATATGATGCAGACTTCTTTAATCGACTAACAGACTACACAACCGACACTGGTCATGCTCGAAATAGGGACGGACTTTGGAATGACATTACGAATACAATTAAACGTTCCTTCTGATTAATGACGAAAGCAACGGAAATAAAAGAAGCACTTCCTCAAATCGAGCAGTGCTTCTTTTTTTACTTACTATTTATTTCCTTTTACGTAATGCCAATACAAATGCTGCTAGTGATAGGATAACTGATACGATCGATAAAACTAGAGGTAGATTAGTAGATGTAGTCTCAACATTCGTTGTTTTTGTGTCGTCTTTGTAAGTGTCTTTAGTTGTAGCTTGATGGTGTTCAGCTGTTGACGTCCCTACAACAATATCTGTAATAGAATGTGGGGTATCTGCCCCTTCATCCCCTGTCCATTCAACGATACTACCATCTTTGTAGTATTGAAACGCATCCCATGCAGCCTTTGTTTCCTTTTCTGGATTTTTCGCAACAAAGGTAAACTGTTGAAATTGTCCTGGTAGTATTCCTTCACCCGTAGATTCAAATGTGATTGATTTAACTTTTCCATTAGCATCCTTGTCAGCAGTATAGGTCCAATCAGGTACTGGCTGATAGGACATAATTTCTACCCCTTCAGGAGCTTTTAGGGTGAATTTAGTTGTAGGCATATCTTTTTCAACTGGAACTTTAACCGTATAGGTTTCCCATGCACCTGTTGTAGATGTCTTTGGTGTCACCGTGACATGTGCACTAGCTACGCTCGTGAACAAAAATAAGCCTAAAATCGTTGGTAGGAATACTTGTGAAATCTTTTTAATTGTTCTTTTCATCATACTATCTCCTCTATGTTGTTGTTTATTTACTTCCTACTAGAACATTGAAATGAGTATCGAGGGTTTCTAAGTCATTGGTTAGGACATGAACTTGGACGTCCCATCGACCGGACATGTTAAAATTTAATCCTCTTGTACCATATTTACCATCCTTGATTTTCTCTACTACCTTTGAATCTTTACCCATATCCATTTCTAATGAAGTAAAAGTAAGTGTTATTTGTTCAATATTCGTTATGGGCCTACCCTTTTCGTCTTTCAACCATACTACGAAAGAGTTTTCTCCAATAACGTTTGGAGTCGCTTCAAATGTGATTTTAGTTCCTTGTTGAATGGTCCTTGTTTCCTTAAATGGTCCAGGAGATGCCATAGCAGTTGGTAGATTTGTTAATAATACAGAAAGTCCCAAAACAAGTAGTCCTGGTATTAACTCCCCCCACAAGGTTGATCTCCATCCTGTTTCCCTACTCCTCTTTCCTTTAAAAAAGTTTGCCATTGCAAAAATAATCATCAAAACA
The DNA here is from genome assembly GCF_057656715.1 of Neobacillus sp. Soil_C_43. Taxonomy (NCBI): domain Bacteria; kingdom Bacillati; phylum Bacillota; class Bacilli; order Caryophanales; family Bacillaceae; genus Neobacillus; species Neobacillus sp. Soil_C_43. The sequence goes on along the minus strand of NZ_JBDGJV010000002.1, from coordinate 96,330 downwards.
AATAGTAGGATTTTACCTGTTAGCACTCTTCCGTAATCAGTGGAAACAAGCGTTCTAAAATTAGGAATGTATGAAAGACTACTCATAAAACCTGTTGCTGCTAGAATAATTACAAGCACTATTCCCCATTTGGAAAACCTTTTTATGGTTTCTAAAAACAAAGTCTTTGATTCCTTCTTTTTGCCTAGGGGGATCAAAGTTGCTAAAGACAGTAAACTTCCGATCCAGATGGAGGCGGATAATAAATGAAGGAAATCTAAGGAAATACTGAAAAACATATTTGTTGACGCTGCCGCATGACTGGTAAAGGACTTCGATAATAAAAGTCCTATTCCAAGAATAAGAGTGATCCAAAGTAAGATTGACTTATCCCATCGTTTCTTTATAACCAGATAGGTGGAAATACAAAGCAAAAACAAACCATCGATTTGGATGATCCACGTTTTTCCAAAGAGAGTGTTCTCTATCATTTCCCTTAACGCAGGAAAACTTAGAACCTCACTCCAGGATAAACCTGATTCTATGGTGGCTTGTAACGGTAAACTCAAAAGCATACTTAAACTTAAGGTCAGAAACGAAAACGTTACTATTTTTCTAACTGTATCCTTCACCCATAAATTGGTTACTAAATCTTTATGTAAAATAAACATGTAAAAAAAGAGTGCTCCAACCAAACATGCATTACTTACATATTGAAGCCAGCGAATGCTGAGTAGGTCCCATTCAGGCGTATAGCCCTTTGACTCCTGATTGATGTTGGAGCTCTGTTGATTGTTCCCTTTGTCCCCTATCTGAAAGGGAATCACCCCTTGAACAGGATGACCATCACTAGAAACAACTCTCCATTGTATCCGGTACGTACCGTTTGGAAGATGATCGTTAAGGTCACATTCGATAACCGATGAATTTTTCGTATCAATATGCCCGTTTTTTTGATCTACACGATTCCCTTTTGAATCAAATACTTCAACGGAATGGTAGGCCGGCTGAATCGGTTCATCAAACTCAATCGTTACTTTCTCAGGCGTCTTTGAAAGTGTCTCATTTTCAAAAGGTGTTGATTTTTTTATGTAAGCATGTGCGGAAGGAAATGAAGGGTGCAAAAATAGAAAAAGATAAAATATGAGAGCAAAAACAATGCCACTTTTTTTAAAACTCAATCTAGCACGTCCTCTCTATTTGTTGCACCCACAGCCAAAATCTCCACTCATTCTTTTTGAAATCTCTTCGACTGCTTGCTCAAATCTAAATATTGTTCCCCCAAAACCCTTTTGAAATTGCTCAGCATATTTTAATGAATCAAAGGTTAAAACCTGTGGTTGGCAGCAATTCAAATTAAAATCTGCATCTAGTAGAAAATAGGCCAATTTCGCGCTAATTGTTGTATTTTGAAGGAAGTCACGACAGATGATTTGAGAGACATTTTTTTCGATATCTTTGTATCGTAACAACCCACAGTGCGGGCAACAAAATTGCTCGACCACTTGATAATTAGTGATGATTTGCATGGGGTGTCGGTTGTTCATTTCTTTTAAACAGTAGGTACAAGCATTTGGTGAGAAATTCACCATGCTAACTAACGATACCCCGCCGGATGTCTTGTTAATCTTATTTTCCTCTAGTAAGGGCTTAATATCGCGGTACACTGTCATTTCGGATACATTTAAACGCTTACTAATTTCAGCAATTGAAAGTGTTCCTTCTTCGTTCAGCCAAGTTACTATTTGATTCTGTCTTTCGATTGGAAGCAAATTAGGACCTCCTCTTCTTTCTTAAAAATTCCTTCACAAGAATACATTAAGATATTTAAACTACATAAACAAGATACAAATGTGATTTTCTTGTTACTTTTTTTGCTATTTTCACAGTTTCTCACAAAAACCAACAAATAGTAGTATGAGACAGGCTCCTCTTTTCATATATTGCTAAAAGTATTACTTTGAATTGGGTTCTTTTTACATAAGGGAAGGAAGTAGGAAGGCGGAGCTATAATGTTACTTTGTGTTAGTATTATGTTCATTTTTCTAATTACTAGTTTGGTTGTTTACTATACATACACTAAAAGAAAACGCCTAAGTCCTATGGTTGCGATGATCATCAGTATGACTAACTCAATGATGACGAGTGTAGCGTTAGGGACATTCTTAGGAATTTTTATACTTGAAAAGGATTTAACCCTTCCTTCGATTATAGCCGTATCCATGGGAATGTTTGTAGGGTATATCACGGGAAGACCCGTTTCTCTTATTGCTTCGTTAGAGGGAATAACTGCTGGAATTATGGGGGGAATGATGGGTGCGATGTTAGGGGTCATGATACCGCCCAATCATACCGAGGTCATTATATGCTTTATTGTTGTAGTGTATTTATTGGTGAACATAGTCCTGTTTCGTGTAATTGGTGAGGAAACAAATTCAAGTAGGTTTATAAGTATGTTTTTACATGTCTTTTTCGTATTGGTATTGATTGGATTTCTTGTTTGGCTAAATTTCCTCTACTTTTTCAATTGAGAGACTGATTGGCTACCCGGTTTTCTTGTTTGGGTAGCCAATAATTATTATAGCTTAGTTTAAATCATTAAACCGTCCCATCAATATCATATTATAGTAATTTCCGTCTGACAGAAGTTTGTCTTTCTTTAAAACTCCTTCCACTTCAAATCCATACCTTTCATATAGCTTGATGGCTTTATCGTTCGTTTCAAGAACATTCAAGGTTATTTTCTTTATACCATTTGAGTCTGCCCATTCAATTGATTCAATTAGGAAATTCCTTCCAATCCCGTAGCTCCAATATTCTTTTAACACACAGACGCCAAATTCTGCTTTATGAGCATTCCTTTTCAAAATGCTTCCCACACACCTTGAAAAACCAACAATCTTACCATCGGCCTCAGCAACTAAAAACAGGTTATTTTTACTCTCTGTATCATTTTTAATGATTTGTTTAAAACCTGCCTCATCTATGTATGCCTCTCCTCTTTCTCTCTCTAGGTTTTCCGTTTCCCCATCAATCTGTAATCTTACTTCAGACAGGTTTTTGGCATCCTTCACTTCTGCTGACCTCACGAGATAACGTAAATTATTGACATTAAATTCTTTTGGATTCACGATCATTTCCATTCCCCCTTTGGAAAAAGTTGACACCAAAATAGGATACTTTATTCCGATTAGAAATGCCACTATGATCTACAAAAATTTCCCAACCACTCTAAAAGACTCTTTTTTCTCTATATCTACATATGTAAAAAGAATCATTTTTTGTTTTTTCAGAAAAATAGGATAACCCTATATACAAATCTTGGGACTATTAAAATATAATTCTAGAGGAATACAAAAATTTGTAAAGGTGGGCCTTTTCATGAAAGCGTTAAAATCTATCATTATCTGGGGAATTGTGTCTGTACTCGGTGCTGCCGGCTTTGCCGTCATGGCACTGAGCAATGGTGAAAGCATTAATGCCATCTGGCTCGTTACTGCCGCTATCAGTGTTTATGCTATTGCCTATCGGTTTTACAGTAAGTTTATGGCTAGGAAAGTATTTGAGCTGGATGACCACCGAAAAACACCTGCAGAAATCAACAATGACGGTAAAGACTATGTTCCCACAAACAAATGGATTCTTTTCGGACATCACTTTGCAGCTATTGCGGGGGCAGGGCCGTTAGTCGGACCAATTCTTGCAGCACAAATGGGTTATTTACCGGGAACAATCTGGATTGTAGTTGGTGTAGTTCTTGCCGGAGCTGTTCAGGACTTTATCATTTTATTCGGTTCCATGCGTCGGAATGGAAAATCGCTAGGAGAAATGATTAAGGAAGAAATTGGCCCTATTACTGGTTTGATTTCAATGATTGGCATATTAGGAATTATGATTATTTTATTGGCCGTTTTAGCACTCGTTGTCGTGAAAGCGCTTACCGGAAGTCCGTGGGGAATGTTTACTATTGCGGCAACCATTCCGATTGCAATTCTAATGGGATTTTATATGCGTTATATCCGTCCCGGTCGTGTCGGTGAGGCATCACTCATCGGCGTAGTCCTTCTTCTTCTATCTATTTATGGCGGACAATATGTTTCTCAACACGCCGAGTTAGCAAAGATGTTTACCTTTTCAGGTGAGACCATTGCCATCATGATGATTATTTATGGGTTTATTGCTTCCGTTCTTCCCGTGTGGATGCTTCTTGCACCGCGTGATTATTTAAGCACATTTTTAAAAGTTGGTACCATTGTTGGGCTGGCATTAGGAATTTTCATAGTTGCACCTGATTTGCAAATGCCCGGTATTACAAAGTTTGTTGATGGTACTGGACCTGTATTTGCAGGAAATCTTTTTCCTTTCCTATTTATCACAATCGCATGTGGAGCTGTTTCAGGATTCCATGCCCTTGTATCTTCAGGTACAACACCAAAAATGATCGAGCGAGAGTCTCACGCCCAGCCAATTGGCTACGGAGCCATGTTAACCGAATCTTTCGTTGCAGTAATGGCGATGATTGCTGCCTGTGTACTGACCCCGGGTATTTACTTTGCAATCAACAGCCCCCCTGCTGTTATCGGTGCGGATGCTATCCAGGCTGCCCAGACTGTTTCTAGCTGGGGATTCACCATTACACCTGATGAATTGACCAAACTGGCCAATGATGTTGGGGAACAAACCGTTCTTTCACGGACCGGCGGTGCACCTACCCTTGCGATTGGAATGGCTGTTATTTTTTCAAATGTAATTGGCGGGAAGACACTGATGGCTTTCTGGTACCATTTTGCCATTCTATTTGAAGCCTTGTTTATTTTAACTACCATTGATGCTGGAACAAGAGTAGGACGTTTTATGATTCAGGATATTCTTGGTACTGTCTATAAACCATTCGCAAAAACAGAGGCCCTTCTACCAAATATTTTTGCTACAACTCTCTGTGTTCTCGGTTGGGGATATTTTCTCTACCAGGGTGTTATTGATCCACTTGGAGGAATCAATACGTTATGGCCGCTCTTTGGAATTGCAAACCAAATGCTCGCAGCAATCGCTCTGCTCCTTGGAACGACTGTCCTTTTAAAAATGGGCAAGAAAGCATATGTATGGGTAACGCTCGTACCAACCACCTGGATTTTGATTGTTACGATGGTCGCAGGTTGGCAAAAGCTCTTCCATGAAAATCCAAAAATCGGCTTTTTGGCTCACTCAAAGGTTTTCAAGGAAGCGCTAGATGCTGGTAAAGACCTCGCACCCGCTGCAAATAAAGAGCAAATGAAGCAGGTTTTGCTGAATGACTATATCGATGCTGCCTTGTGCGGATTTTTTATGATTGTGGTAATAGCCGTGTTGATTTCCTCTTTCCGAATCTGGATTAAGGTCTTGAATAACCACAAAATGGAATTACATGAATCCCCTTATGTTCCTAGGGATGATGGAGACATCAAACATTATGCTTAAGAAAATTAGAGAGATTCTAGTATTCCGTAAACAGTTCATTTCACTCCTCGTGGGTGTGCCAAGTTATGAAAAGTATGTAGAGCACATGAAGCTTCATCATCCAAACGAACCGATTAAGTCGCAGAAGGAGTTTTTCTGTGAAGCACAGGAAGCACGTTACAATGGGAAGGGTGGGAAAGTTTCAAGGTGTTGTTAGCCAGAAGAAGTTGACTGAGTTGGGGTCAGGAACCACTAGGATAATCGTGGGGACTACCCCCTTTGGATATACTGGAACTCTACCGAGGTCGGATGACTAGTACCCGGGGCGTAAGAAAATTCGTTAGATCGGTAACTAGTCCACGCCACTAGTGACCGGGTTGGATGAAAATTCGTTGGAACGGTCACTAGTCTACGCCACTAGTGACTGGGTTGGCTGTAAATTCGGGGCATCGGTCACTAGTCCGGGCAATTAGTTACCATCATGGCTGTAAATTCGGTGCATCGGTCACTAATCCGGGCAATTAGTGACCGTCATAGCTGTAAATTCGGTGCATCGGTCACTTGTTCGGGCCACTAGTTACCGGCATGGCTGTAAATTCGTTGCATCGGTCACTAGTCCACCTCAAAAGTCAAGGTGGCTAAAACACTTTTTCCTTGCAAACAAAAAAGGGTACATTCCGAAAATATGGTCAGGTACCCTTTACTTATAAAAATATATTATCTTAAGCGTGGATCATTTGGATTTCCAGAAGTGAGCGCAGCGTTGGACGGTTCATTTGTTGTCATTGACCTGCCTGTTAGGTTATCGTCATCAATCGTATCTAACTGGCCATCTCCAACACTGGTTATTCGGCGTTCTACAAGGACCAGAATTTTTCCGTCATTAACATACCCTTCATAACGATCTGCATCTTCCTCTTCGAAGCCCATACCAACTAATGCTCCAGCCAACCCACCAACTCCAGCGCCGACAGCAGCACCAGTCAATGTAGCTGCTATTGGTCCAGCCGCAACGAATGGTCCAATACCTGGTATGGCGAGTGCACCCACACCAGCAAGCAATCCGACGAGTCCACCAAGAGCCCCGCCTGTTGCTGCTCCTGCAAGTAGATCATCCTCCGTCTTCGTACCAGTCGCATCATTTATTTCGTGTACTTTGTCATTGTTTGCTCCTATAACCGAGATATCTTCTGAAGCGTATCCCTGTCGTTTTAAGTCTTCCACCGCCTTAATTGCCTCATGTTCCGTATCATAAACTCCCACCAAGTGCTTTTCATGTTCGTACATTGAAATTCCTCCTTTAAATGAGTAGTCCTTATCTAACTACCCTCCACTCCGAGGAACGAAACATATTAATCCACTTTTTCTATTTGTCATGATTATAGCACTCTGAACTAATTGAACTATTTTGTATAATTTTTTATTAAAATCGAAAGATATGAAAGGAATACTTTGGTATAAGCCGACCAAAAGAGACAAGAGGAGATCAAAATGTCCCTTGATTTTAAATATTGGAAATGGATTTTTCTAATCATTTCAATTTTGATTTTTAATATAGTTGCATTAAAAACGAGAAAAAGGTTACCAATTACTGTTATCTATTCAACAACTTTTTTTGCGTTGTGTATTCAACAATATTTTGATTCTTATGCATCGTTCTTTTTTAAGGCATGGGGATTTTTTTCAGTGGATACGGCAGATTTCCCTTCATTATTAGTTAAATGGGGAATCTATCCAGCAGCAATTGTTATGATTATAAATTGGTATCCTTATAAATCTTCAATGACGAAGAGATTTTGTTATATTATGGGATGGTCCGTTTTTTCTACTGCCTTTGAATGGGTGACAATGAAATTAGGTATTCTTTGGCATATCCATTGGAACTTATTATATTCCTTTATTATATATCCAATTATTTTTTACCTATTTTTAATTCTTCACGTAAAATTTTATCAGTGGTTAATACGAAGGGAAAGTAGTTAGAGAAAACTAAAATAATCCTATTAAATGTTTAGCGAAATCACCTACATCCACACTTTGAAATTTAATGCTTCCTGGTATGATATATCGTTTAAATAGAGGTTTAGATAAAAGCAAATGATCAACAAAATCGTGAAACTGTGTGGCCCTTTCAATTGTATAAGGAATAGAACTGTTTTTTAACAGAACTTCCGCTTCGCATTTCGCTTTCTAATATTTGAACGGGATTTCTTCAATACCCACAATTGAGGGATAAATAAAATGTTTGATGTGCTCAAGCTTCGTTAAAAATTTTTCTAACCTGATACATCTATGAGTCTTGAATTTTTCACGGGACTTGATACTGCGTGAATAACTACCTCTACATCCTTTACTGCTTCTTCAAATCCATCCCCAGACAAAAGATCGCAATAAACCCACTCAAAATGTCCGGTGGTTACAGCTTTTCTTCTCGATGTTAGTTTTACATCATAATTTAGGTTTGTTAATTGAATTATTAAAGCGGTACCCAACATCCCGGTTGAACCTGTAATTAATATTTTCAAAAAAAAAACTCTTTCTTTTGAATGATTCATTGTATGTAATATTCACAATGAGTTAGTTATATTCAACTGTGGGAACCGCTGTTTTTACAAAAATTTTATTCACTTTTTTACTATCTTCCTTCCGTAAAACTGCCCTTTCCTTTACTAATCCTAAATTTTTGTTGTTTCTTAAATCTTGCGTTTGCTATGAATACGCCTGCTAAAATAAGCAATGCACCAACATAACCTTGTAGCCCCATATTTTCATGTAGAAAAATGAAAGCAAATATGGCTGAAAAAATCGGTTCGAGAGAAAAAAGAAAACCAGTGCTTTCTGGTGTCGTGTACTTTTGTGCAATTGGCTGCATGACAAAGCAATATGCAGAGCTAATAAGTGCTAAACCAAGTATCGCAGACCAATGAATCATTCCTTCTGGTAAAACAGGTATATCAAAAATAAAGGTGCCAATTGTTCCATATAGTGCAGCAAATCCAAGTTGATAAATCCCAAGTTGCAAGGTATTTACCTCTCGAGCAAAGTGGTTTGTGATTATTATATGAACCGCATAAAGAAAGGCGGCTATTAAACAAAATAGTGAGCTAAACGCAAGAGTAAAATCATCCCTAATAGTAAGGAGCGCTAAGCCACTTGTAACAACCAAAACGCCAATAAAGATTTTCTTATTAGGCAATTTTCGTGTAATGAATGTCTGAAGAATCGGAACTAAGATAACAGTAGTGCTAGTCAAAAAACCAGCTGATGAGGCAGTGGTATTTTTCATCCCATACAACAAAGCGATAAAAATACTGGCTAGGACAGCTCCAGCAATTGCACTGTATTTCAATGTTTTAGCATCTGTTTTAATAACTTTTTTATAGAAAATCGCTCCCATTACGATAAATGCAATACCAAATCGCAATGCAATAATTGTTAATGGAGAAATGTTATCCACACACAGCTTCATGAAGATATAAGATGTTCCCCACCCCATAGAAACAGAAGCGAGAATCAGATTTGCTTGTTTTTGTGTCATTATTTATAATCCGTTCTTCTTTTATTTGTTAATTTAATACTATTTTTTAAAGTTTAATATATTAAAAGTTTCTAAAAAGTTTTTCTCTAATCAATACTAAATCCAAAAACTTCTTTGAACCCTTCTCTTCCCTTATTCGTTATCTTAAGTGCCCTAGTTGAAGGCATTCGCTCAATCCAATTATTTTCAAGTGTGAATAATAAAATTGCATTTCCTAGAGAGCCTGCTAAATGAAATCTTCTTTCACTCCAATCAAGACACTTACATGAAAACGAACGCCTTTTTTTCCTAATGTGTTGAATATCTATTCCGATTGTAGTTAAAAAACTTTCCCCTGTTGCAGTTAACTCGAAATCCTGCTCACCCGTATCACATATAAAGTTATTATTTAATAGTGAATTAGTTACTCCAACCCCTAACGAACCAGCTAGATGATCATAACAAGTTCTTGCAAAGTGTATTTCTTTATTTCTTGATACTTCTCTAAATGAATTTGGTTTTCTTTCTGGTGTTAAACACAGTAACGATTCCAATACTTTAGCTACTTCTGCATTAGAAAGTGAAAGGTATTTATGCCTACCCAATTTTTCTGATTTTACAATCCCTTTGTCCATCATTTTAGACAAATGAAAGCTTGCTGTTTGAGGAGTTATTTTTGAAGCCATTGCCAACTCTGAAACTGTATATTTTCTTCCATCCAATAAAGTTAATAACATCGTTGAACGTGATTGCTCACTCATTATTGTGGCTACCTCTGAAACTAGCGGATCAAAATTCATGTCTATACCTCCAAAAATGTAATCCATACTTCGATGATAATCGTTTCTTTCATAATTTACAATAAAGGGGAAACTTACCACAGGGGGAATTAAGATGAATTCACTTGAATTATTTTTACTAGACTATAAAGAATGCAGACGTCGTTTCTTACTCACTGCTGCTGCTTTTCCAGATGAATTACTTACATGGAGACCTGATAAAGATGCTTTATCAGTTGGGGAAACCATTCGTCATGTGTTGCTTCATGATTTTTCCTGGTTAAGGATATTAAAGAATAATAGATTACCAACTGACGAAGAACAAAGTGATTTATGGGAAGAACCTTATACGAATCTTCAAAATGAAGTAGACAGAGCTTCGGTATATTATGATGAGTTTATAAATTATGTATCTTCTCTAAATATTAATGATCTTGGAACAAAATATATTAACTGGCCTCATAAACCAATTAGTAGAACTCTGGGAGATACATTAGAGCGGAAATCATATCATGATGCCGTCCATACAGGACAACTTTTACAATATTTAAGAATGTTACATATAGACCGTCCTATGATATGGGACTAAATGAGAAGGGTGAAGGAAAAATCTCCTTCCCCACCGAATCTTCACTAAATGTTCAAAAAGATACGTGCACTTGTTATTTGCATCACACCTTACTTTCCCGAACGATTGTAAAATCTATATGAACTCGTTGAAAGAAAGGAGGTTAATATTTTGTTAAATTTATTGATTTTCGTTTTAATCGCAATTACTTTGGTTCTGGTAAGTATTTTTATTGGAGGGCTAATGGATCTACATAAAAAAGAAATGGAAGAAAAAAAGAGTGCAGTAAAAGATGGAATGGAAGGTTACCTGGATCAAACGTTTGGATTTGGAATGGTTAAAGTATTTAAATCAATGGTTGATGCTGAAGGCAATGTCAGATACTTGGTTTATTTGCCACAGTTGGAGTGGTTCAAAACGCCAACCTATAAATGGTATGAGGTGTACGCAACCCAAAGCGGTTACCAGCACATTGAAGTAGAAAGATAATGTTGATTGTTTTTACAAAGAAAACCCAAGAATATTCCTCTAACGGGTTTACCTGAAAGTTGCAAACAAGTAAATAGGGAATATAAACGCATTGGAATTCACATATAAATTCTTATGCGTTTTTATGTTGGTTTGGCAAGTATCTATTTGCTTTTTACAAACTTTACACATATGAAATCACAAGACAATTCACAGGACTGAAATAATAATTGGAATATGTCTGAAATATATGTGTTTTGAAGTGTGTATTAAAATTGATAACTTAAACCTAAATAAAATATGTATTTATCCGGGTTATGAAGGACAAAAATCGGTAGGATCACATGAAAAATGTCCTTCATCCGGGTTATGAAGGACAAAAATCGGTAGGATAATATGAAAAATGTCCTTCATCCGGGTTATGAAGGACAAAAATCGGTTGGATAATATGAAAAATGTCCTTCATCCGGGTTATGAAGGACAAAAATCGGTTGGATAATATGAAAAATGTCCTTCATCCGGGTTATGGAGGACAAAAATCGGTAGGATTACATGAAAAATGTCCTTCATCCGGGTTATGAAGGACAAAAATCGGTTGGATAATATGAAAAATGTCCTTCATCCGGGTTATGAAGGACAAAAATCGGTAGGATTACATGAAAAATGTCCTTCATCCGGGTTATGAAGGACAAAAATCGGTTGGATCACATGAAAAATGTCCTTCATCCGGGTTATATAAAAAAGTCCCAAGTTTTTGTGTCCACTTTCTTGACAGAAGACCAATGAAGGACAAAAATCGGTTGGACCACATGAAAAATGTCCTTCATCTAAGTTATGAAGGACAAATCCTAATGATTTTTCTTGTGAATGAAATTGCGAGAAAATGTGAGAATGAATTAGCGTTTGGATCTACTTTTTACAGTTTTGCACCCTGTAAGTAAACCCGTTAATATTCCTCTAGGGTTTTCAAATCTTTATTCTATAATATCGATTAATGAACACGAATAATTTCATAAATATCTTCATCATGGTGTACCCTTGTATGCTTGGATTCAATCCGTTCAAATTCATCAAACTCGTCAATCGTTTCTCCAAACCACCAGTTTTTTAATTCAAACAAAAATTCAGTAAGCATCGTTAGTTCCTCCCATGTATGGTTGTTGAACAAGTTATACTCTTATTATACATGTGAATCACTTCACATAAAAGCGCTTACACAAAAGGCGGAATAGCAAAATAATACCGAAAAGAAAGATAATTTTGGAAGTATGTAATCATAATAAAATGGGGTGATTTAGATGCAATCCCCCATTCCAAAACATTGTTAGTATTATTCCCCCTGAGAAATTAGAGGATTGTTAAAACTATTTTCAACATATTCTCTAATCTTCTTCCATTCTCCATTTTCTTGACGGAAGGTCTCAACAAAAAGTAATTTATTTTGTAGTAATTGTCCATCAAGTGAAAACCTTACCCAAAATATCGCAACACCTTCTTGCTGTTGATTTATTTCAATTAGAACATCATCAAAGGACCATTTGGGATTTCTCCCCTCATACATTTTATATGCTTGTTTCCATCCTTCTTCAGCCTCATCGTAACCCCAATCCGCAATACGTGAATCAGGATTCGCCCATCTAACCTTCAAATCCTTGGAAGAGTGACTAGCAATTCTACTTGCATCCAGACTATTCCAAGAAGCTCGATAATCTACTAAAAACTCTTTAAAATCTGCTAATGATGATAGTGTCATGTATAATCACCTATATTTTAATTTTTTCTCTACTAAATTAATTGCTCCCTAAAGAAAGTTATTGGATAGGTTATTTCATTTATTAAGGCGTCCGTTATTTGCTTGATACCGGATGCATCGCGCAATTTCTCATTATCTAAATCCTTTAGTTCATCCAAGGAAATCCATTTGCTGTCTATAATTTCAGCCTCGTCAATCGTTAATGATCCTCCGATAATTTCTCCGATAAAATGGAATAAAATAACTTGATGATTGGTATTACTAGTAAAATTGTATACCCCGGTTGAATTTACTAACTTAACATCAAATCCTGTTTCTTCCTTCACTTCACGACGGGCAGCAAACAAAATATCTTCACCTTGTTCTATTCTTCCTGATGGAAAATTCCACTTATTCTGTGCAGTTGGTTTATTTTCTTTTATTATCAGCACTTCATTATCTTGAATAATCGATACACTAACCACTAAAACGATTCCATTTTGAGTCATACACTTCTCCTTTGTTTGATACATCTTTGTTATATTCAACGATAGGAGTCATTCTCCTTCTTTGAAAATCCATCCCTTTAATCAATAATTTTTTAATATTATTATTATGATAAAATAAGAAAGGTGTAAATTTATAGATTTTTGGGGGTGAGCAATTGTTTTCCTTATTAAAACAAAAAGCAGGTAATCTTTTTCCTGGCTATTTTGCCTTAGTCATGGCTACTGGCGCATTATCAATAGGAACACACCTGCTCGGAATGGAAATCATTTCTAAGATATTATTATATATTAATATCATTGCCTATATTTCTTTATGGGTACTAACTCTTACACGTATTTTTTTCTATTTTCCTAGTATGTTAGCTGATTTGACAAGCCATACAATTGGACCAGGATTTTTTACATTAGTCGCTGGTACCTGTGTTTTTGGTAGCCAACTAATCATTGTTGGTCACACCTACTCAATTGCCTTTTATTTATGGGCACTGGCTATTCTACTATGGCTAATAATCATGTATACCTTCTTTTCAGCAGTTACCGTTAGAAGGGATAAACCTACGATGGTTGAAGGAATTAATGGGGCTTGGTTGATTGCAGCAGTCGCAACCCATTCCATTTCCATTCTTGGTACCCTTCTTTCCCCACAAGTACACTCTGGAAGGGAAATCATTTTGTTTTTTACTTTGTGCATGTATTTCCTTGGTTGTATGTTATATCTAAATATCATCACACTCATTTTTTACCGATTTACCTTTTTAAGGCTGGATCATTCAGCTCTTACACCACCTTACTGGATTAATATGGGAGCTGTCGCTATTACTACTTTGTCAGGTTCCACATTAATTTTACATGCGAAATCCTGGTCCTTACTGACTGAAATTACACCGTTCTTAAAGGGTTTTACTTTATTTTTCTGGATAACCGGCACTTGGTGGATTCCGTTGTTATTTATACTTATGATTTGGCGCCATCTTTATCATCGCTATCCGCTTACTTATGACCCGCAATTTTGGGGTATGGCATTCCCGCTTGCGATGTATACAACGAGTACCTATCAATTGGCAACAGCTCTAGATTTATCGTTTTTGACCCTAATTCCAAGAATAATGGTATATATTGCGATAGCAGCCTGGATTACCGTATTTTTGGGGATGCTTCAACACCTATATCAAAATTTTCATAATCACTTCCTCTCACCAACTAAAGAAAATAACTATGAAAAGCATCTCTAATTCGATTAGGGATGTTTTTTTAGCAAAAAAACACCACAAAATTCACTTGCCAATTCTAGCATCAGTGAAATATATTAGAAAAAATAAATAAGTTAGGGAGTGGGGCTAATGCATATCCCATCGAAATTAGATGTTGGCGATGAAATAAGGATTGTTGCACCAAGCAGAAGTGCAGGAATTTTATCTAAGGAAGGATTAGACCAAGCTAAGAAACGATTAGAAGATTTAGGTTTTAAAGTAACCTTTGGAAAAAACATTTTGGAATCTGATCTACAAAACTCTTCATCTATTGAACAAAGAGTTCAGGATATTCACGAAGCCTTCCATGACACAAACGTGAAAGGCATCTTAACTGTAATTGGTGGGTTTAATAGTAATGAATTGTTACCTTACTTAGACTACGAGTTAATCAAAAATAATCCAAAAGTTTTTTGTGGATATAGTGATATTACAGCGATTGGAACTGCAATTACAACAAAATCAGGGTTCATTACATACTCAGGGCCTCATTTTTCAAGTTTTCAAATGGAAAAAGCACAGGAGTATCAAACTGCTTTCTTTAAGAAATGTCTGATGCAATCAGAAGCATATTCAGTTGAAGCTTCACCAATTTGGAGTGACGATGCTTGGTATATTGATCAGGAAAATCGACAATTTGAGGAAGCAAACTGGAAAACATATAGTGAAGGTTCCACGAAAGGTACATTATATGGTGGTAATTTATGTACACTGAATTTATTGCAAGGGACACCTTATATGCCTCCCCTAAAGGACTGTGTCCTCTTTATTGAAGATGACGAATTGACTATTCCTGAAACGTTCGCACGTGATCTGACCTCCCTTTTACAAGTTGCTGTGAACATAAAAGCTTTGGTAATTGGTAGATTCCAACGAGCTTCAAAGGTGACAGAAGAACAATTACTTTTTATATTAGATAAACATCCAATGTTAAAGGAAATTCCTGTATTATATGATGTCAATTTTGGGCATACTCAACCTATTTTCACCTTTCCAATTGGCGGAGAAGTAGAAATTAACAGTACCGATAAAACCATTACTTTCACTAAATTTTAAGTTTAATAGATATTTTATATAAAGTTGTAGACCATCAGCCAAGTAGTGTTGATGGTCTACAATAGATTTTACACATATTCTATAAAATGGTCTTTGTTTAATAATGGAACAGTTGGATATACATTTAAACGGCTACAGTGCTTTACGTCAGTTTCGTATCCCCTTCCCCGTAATTCACGTCCACTTCCACAATCCCAGATAAAATTATTAAGTTTCTCTTTAGAATGAAGAAAAGAAGTCATACAAAATTCTGCCTCTGGAGATTTTTTTCCTTCTAAATAACTAAGAATGGCGCCAGCGCCTAAATAGTCTTCAATTGCTGGGCGCAAAGTATCCTCGTATTCTCTACTGCCCTCCCATTGCTCACCACAAGGTATCAAAGTTATATTTTCTTTTGTTTGTTTTTGTAATTGATTAGCAGCAGTTGCCACTGATTTCGCATTAAGTAAGGAACCAATTAAAAGGGCAGGGACTTGGGAGGCAATCCAAGTGCAATAGGCCCCATTAAGTGAGGTTAATACATATTTTTTATTAACATGCTCTTTGCAAAAAGATACCGGTGATAAAGTGGGAGCTCCTATTTGTGCCGCCTCTGCCCTGCCTAAGATAAACTCGCCACCAATTTTTTCTGCAAACTTTTTCCCATCTAATGTGCGAGGATATGGATAGATGATTGCTCCGTTGCTTAAAGCAGTGATCACTGTGGATGAAAAACTTAGGACATCAACAATGATAATAATATCCCCTCTATCAGCTGCCTCTCTCGCCCCACGCCGTCCCCATTCCACTCTACATTCATAAGGAGATTGATCAAAGAACATTAAACCACCCTTTCAACTTATTCAATAAAGACCCTATGTATCTTGATTTTAAGGTAAAAACAAAAAAATAGTAGACTTATATTTTAAAAAATTGTAAAATTATGGTTGAGGTCTGTAAAAAACACGCTTTTAAATAAAAGCGTGTTTTTTTAGGACGTTGATAAACATCATTTCCGGAAAAATTTTATAGAAGTTGTTGCAGATAAACCATAAAAAAAATCGCATCCATGAACCATTGCAAAGTGTTATCATAATTTTTTCGAATAAGTAACAAAGTGGATTCCATTAAAGAGCAGGATAATTGAAGATGAAGCCTTCTAAATAGATAGGAGAAATTATATGGTATTTTTAGATGTTACCAATGCAATATGGTTATTTGTGATTATATTTATGCTCCACGATTTTGAGGAAATTATTTCTGTTGAGCATTGGGCGAATAACACCAAAAGTAAATTAAATGAAAGAAACACTTGGATTAATCAAAGGATTTGGAGTTTTTGGAACGTTAATTCATATTCATTTGCCAAGAGAGACGTAGTTATCTTTATGGTTATGTCAATTATCACAGTAATTACTATTTTTAATTTACACCAAACTTGGAGTATTCCCTTATATACTTCTTTCTTAGTATTCATTTTATTTCACAATGTCCTACATATTATACAGACGATAATGCTAAGAACTTATACACCGGGTTTATATACTGCGATACTATTAGTTACACCGTATTCAATTTTTTTACTGACATTAATAAATTGATTTACACTATTAAAAGGGAGCTTTAATGGAACAAGGGACAAAAATCAACACTATCCTTTAACATAGCTAAATTTTAAAAATACATACGGATTACCGTTGTAAAAGCAAAAAGCAGTGGATCTCTAGTATGCATCCACTGCGTTCTTTTTAATTTTTGAATTATTTTAAGTGGCACATCATTGTCATTTTCGACTTCTTCTCATTTCATAAATGCTTCGTTTAATCTGTTTCTCGACTTTTTGAAAAAAAGTGTCTAACCCCTTGTTGGCTCCAGAATCTAATATACGTTTACCCGCTAATGCCAAGGCACCTGTTACCTCCGCATCAGCCTTACAGGTGATTTTTGAGCCTCCATCAACATCGCTAATCACAAGATCAGCTTTCCCTACAATCTCTCCAACGTTTCCTTTTCCATTTACTTTGAGTTGATAGGTTGAAGGCATATTTTCATGTAGCCAAATATCAAGTATCATTACATCCTGGAGCGGTCCGATGTTTACATCCAACTCTGCACGGTACACTCCTTTTGATGTTTCGGCAAACGACTTACAGCCCGGCAAAGCATTTCGTAAAACCTTTTCATTTTTTATTAACTTCCAAACAACGTTCCTCGGCAAGCCAAAACGATACTCGTGTGTGATGTTCATTGGTCCTCCTCCAATCATTAGTTATTTTTCATTCCGGTACCCTTCCCATTCAATTATTCATATTCAATAACAAATGAAGGTGTTAATGCTATTTATAAAAAAAATACAGTTGGATGTCTTGCATAGTTTTTATGAAAGACAGTTTTCGTAATTCTCTAGCTGATTTTGTCCTTCATCACCTGTATGAAGGACAATTCCTACCCTTCTCCAGCTGCTTTTGTCCTTCATCAACTTTATGAAGGACAGTTTCCACCCTTCTCCAGCTAATTTTGTCCTTCATCGCCTGCATGAAAGACAGTTTCCACCCTTCTCCAGCTAATTTTGTCCTTCATCACCTGTATGAAGGACAGTTTCCACCCTTCTCCAGCTGCTTTTGTCCTTCATCACCTGTATGAAGGACAGTTTCCTTCCCTCTCCAACTGATTTTGTCTTTCATCAAACAAATGAAAGACATTCTTCTTGCTGACCCAACCACTTTTGTCCTTCATACATACGAAAACGCTTTCATTCACTAACGCTGTAAATTTAAAAAATAAAATAATATTCAAACTATTGTGTTTATTGGAATAATATTCTATAATACTTTGCATTACGAAATATTATAAGAGGTGAGCACAATGAAAACGTTAGAAAAAATCAGTCAGTTTGTCGGCAATACTTTTGCCATCTGGGTGCTATTATTTGCTGCGCTAGCATTTTTTTCGCCCGCGGCCTTTACGTGGATCGCTCCCCACATCTCGTTATTATTAGGAATCATCATGTTTGGAATGGGTTTAACTCTATCTGGAAACGACTTTAAAGAAGTATTTAAGCGTCCAAAAGATGTTGCAATTGGCGTGGTGGGTCAATTTTTAATCATGCCACTCCTTGCTTTTTTATTAGCAAAGGGCCTGAATTTATCCCCTGAAATTGCTGTTGGAGTAATTTTAGTCGGCTGCTGCCCTGGAGGAACTGCTTCAAACGTCATGACCTTTCTCTCTAAGGGAGATGTTGCTCTAAGCGTTACCATTACATCGATCACAACCCTTCTTGCTCCACTTGTAACACCTGCACTAATTTTATTACTAGCAAGCGAATGGATTCCTGTCGATCCCGGCGGCTTATTCCTATCAATTGTAAAAATCGTGTTATTCCCTATTATCCTTGGAGTAGTAGTAAAGCGGTTATTCAATAAACAAGCCCAAGCTAGCGTAAAGGTTCTACCGCTTGTCTCAATTATCGCAATTGTCGCGATTGTCACGGCAGTAGTTTCAGTTAGCCAGCAGGCCATCGCTAAGACAGGCTTAATCATTTTTGCAGTAGTCGTTCTACATAATTGCCTTGGGTATTTATTAGGCTATGCTTTCGGAAAAATGTTCAAGATGGATTTATCAAAGAAAAAAGCGGTTGCCATTGAGGTAGGAATGCAAAATTCTGGTTTAGGTGCAGCCATTGCAGCGGCACATTTTTCTCCCCTAGCAGCTGTACCAAGTGCCATCTTCAGTGTATGGCATAATATCTCAGGGCCAATCTTAGCAACGATCTTCAGCCGAATGAAAGACGACAAAGAATCAACAACTGTACATGCAGACCAATCCTTAGCAAAATAGCTTTCTATAAAAACCATCTTCTTACTCTAGAGAAGATGGTTTTTAACTTATGGAAATTACCACCTAAACCATTCTCCTTTTAACCTT
The DNA here is from genome assembly GCF_057656715.1 of Neobacillus sp. Soil_C_43. Taxonomy (NCBI): domain Bacteria; kingdom Bacillati; phylum Bacillota; class Bacilli; order Caryophanales; family Bacillaceae; genus Neobacillus; species Neobacillus sp. Soil_C_43. The sequence continues at coordinate 77,133 of NZ_JBDGJV010000002.1, read as the reverse complement.
GTTATAATAGTGTTAATCAAGGAGTGTTTCATATGAAAATAGTAAAATATCTTTTTATATTTGTTTTGATTATTGGTCTTGGCATTTCTGCATGGGTCTATTACCCTCAGTACCAAATATACAAAATGAAAAAACAAACTACAGTTGCGGTTAGCCATAAAGCCCACCAAATTACCTATCTCGATTATTTACAAAATGCTAAAACACCTGGTCTGCACCAACTGGCCATCGGGGATTCGATTATTCGCGGAGTGGGTGCTGGACAGGATGAAAACTTTGTCAGTCAGTTTTCTACGAAATTATCTCAGCAGACGAACAAAGAGATTACCTTTGAAAACCAAGGAATTAATGGAATTACGAGTGGTGAATTAAACCAACTTGTCCAGGAAGGCCGATTTGACGAATCGATTAAGCAATCTGATATTATCACCATCAATGTTGGCGGCAATGATATTCTCAGAATGGCCAAGGGGCAAAATTTTCGTACGGTTATTCAAGACTATGACCAGCTACAAGCCTCTTTTTCAAAAAATTTGAGTGATATTACTGAGCGAATTTCTACTTTGAATTCGAAAGCTACCATTGTATTTTTAGAAATGTATAATCCCATCTCCCCTGATGATCAAATGTATCCTCTAGCGGATAAATTGCTGCCCAAATGGAATCTTCATATCTATGAAGTAGCTAACAATATTCCAGGATCCATCGTGATTGAAACAACAAAGGTTATTAATGGAGACCATTTACAAAACCTCTCCGCAGATGGTGTCCATCCAAATGTTGCTGGATATACCGCGATTTCCGAACAAATTTTGTATCAGCTGAAACATCAAGTTAGAAAAAGCTCTGTATAATTCGACGGAAATAAATGAAGAGACCTATTCTTATACGAATGGGTCTCTTCTAGTTATTTTAAAATTTAATTAGTAATCTTTGTCCCATCAAATTTCGTGAGTCTAAATCCTTCGAATTCCTCATTATATGTTTTTTGGTAGTCACGAAGAATTCCAATTGCTACCTCTTCTCCGAGCAACATCCCATTGATCGCACTACTCCGGAAGTGAACACCAGCTGTATTTCGACCAATCGCAATATTATAGGCAAGTTTGTTCAATTCCCCGCCAACTGTAAGTGTTCCATCATACGATTCTAACGAGAGGCCGTCACTGCTCGCAACAACCGGATCAGGAATAACAAATGATTCGTTAAAGAATGCTTTTAACATAGTCACCATCGCCCCAATAAATGTGGCATGGCCAGATGGATATTCAGGATGTGTAGGACAAGCTTCGGCAAAAGCTTGAGGCAGCAGGTAAGTTTTATATTTTTCAAAGGTATTTGATAATGCATTTGATTTTAGTACTACTGGATGAATGGGGTAGTTAGCGTCCCCCGTCATTTTGTGGTGAATTCGGCAACCGAACTCCTCCGGACGGATCCGCCGGTGGACAAGCCATTTTTGGCACCAAGCGGCATCTAATGCAGGTCGAACAGCTCTTAGGACAAAGTCTAAAACATGAGCTGCCCCAAAGCTGGAAAATCCAACTTGAGTTTTAGATTTGAGGTATGGATTACTCGCATCCAATGCCCCAGGTCCGTAACTAAGAAGAATTAAGCAAGGAGCTAGTCCACTTTCTAAAGAATAATCCTTGTGTACAAATTCTCCTAAGTCTCGGCCATTTCGAATATATCGAGGGGTGGAATCGTAATTGTTACTTCTCGGGAGTGGTTTGCCCGTTTGAACAGCTAGCCAATCCTCATAGTTCGTTAAATGGTCATCCCCTGCTAGTGTTGTTTTATACTTTTGGACAATCCTTGTGGCAATGAAAGGAAATTCCTTCCATAGAAACTGCGAAATATATGGCCCCTCTAAAGCTCCAGGGAAATCTTGTCTAAAAAGAGTCTTAGGAGTGACTTGTCCATTAATTTTTGGCCCATGAAATTTTGTCAATGTAGAAAGTTCTTCTGCAGCGGCAATAGTAAGAGGATTGAAATGATAGTCATTAAAGGGGATATCACGTGTTAGTGCTTGCCAGTATAACTCAACCATTTCAGATGCAAACTCTTCACTGTGAAAGGCCGGTGGTGGCGGGCAAATCATTTGGTGACTATCTGGTCCGACTAAATCAAATGAATAAGCAGATTGGGGATCAACTAGCTTTCTTTCACCTCCAAGTGGGATCTTTTCAAAATCTTCAGGTTCGCCTGTCTCAATTGCTTCTAGATATTTATCATATGCACAAAGATCCACTTCACCGAGAATATTTTGCGGCAATGCTTTAATATAACTAGCAATTTTATTGGGATATCTCCTTTCATCCCCGTTACTGGGATGATCCACTTTAGAAAGCTTTTTGTAGTATAAAGCTGTTTCGTTACGAATTTTAAAAGCTTTTTGAAGTCGTTTAGTAGATGAAAAAATATCTTTCAACTTTGCTTTCTTAAAACCCATTATTCTCACTCCTTTCATTATAAAATCAAGTTATTGTATGTAAAATAAACCAATTGGAAACGGACAAACATACTGTTCATCTTTCTAATTCTGTATATATTTTCACTACATCACCCCCAATTATTATCTTTTAATTATTCTATCTTCTTAAATCCTCTGTTAACAAAATGTAATATTCTTATAACACAGTTGATAGAATGATTTGTTAAAATATTGATACATTAAATAGTACGAACATTTAGAATATTATATAAAAATAACAGAATTAAAGGAAAGTGGTGATGTTTGTTGATTAGAAAGATGTTAATTATACTGAGCTTAGCCAGCGTGCTAATAGCAGCTGGTAACGAATTTTCCATACATAGAGTTCATGCCGAATTGTTAACGAACCAACAAAATCAATCCATTCCATCGCAGACAACTCCTCCTATAAGCCCAACTACAGTTGAAACAGAAATTCCCAACTCTCAAGGAAACTTAATCAATGTAGAGGAACAAATGAAGCGCGTTTACGAGGCACTTCAAACCAATAATGTAGAGATCCTCAAGAACGAAAACTATAGTAAGCTAGCAAAGGCAGAAGTGGAAAAACTTGAAAATGAAACGAAGGCTTTAAAGGAAAGTATGGAAAAACGGAAGGATATTTTAAGGGACCGTGCTCTTTCCTATCAACATACTGATATGCATGTCTCCTACCTTGACGTGTTGCTTGGTTCTACGAGTTTAAGTGATTTTGTGGAACGGGTTGGTGCAGTCGCAGCTATTGCAGAAGCCGACCGAACTCTTTTGGAGCAGCAGGAAAAGGAACAGCAGGAATTGGATAGTAAAAAAATTTCTCTAGAAAAAAAACTTACTGAACTGGCCAATCTAAAAAATAACTTAGAGACGTTAAAGGCTCACCTGATCAAACAAAAAAACGAATACAGTTTGTTAAATATACAGATTAAAGAGGAAGCGAGAAAAAAGGAAGCTGCTCAAACCTACATAAATGTTTTTCCAAGCAAATCAAATGATTACATAAGTACGGTCATTAACGCAGGCAAGAGGTATATTGGGAACTCGAAATATGTTTTTGGCGGCGGCAGAAGTGCTAGTGATATTGCTCGGGGTAGATTTGATTGCTCTGGCTTTGTACATTGGGTTTTTTCGCAGGCTGGGGTTAAAATTGGCAGTACTACATCCGCCATTAGAAATGATGGCAGGCAGATTTCCCCTCAGGAAATGCAGCCAGGTGATCTCGTGTTTTTTGATACGTATAAGAAAGACGGACATGTCGGTATCTATATCGGTGATGGGAAGTTTATCGGTTCTCAAAATTCAACCGGTGTTGCCATCGCAGATATGACACAAGGATATTGGAAAAATGCTTTTAAAGGTCGGGTTGTGCGGATATAAATTGCGAGGCTGCGCATTCTTTTTGTTGCGGTTAGCCCTTGTACGAGTGTAATTGTTCCCTCTGTGTGCGTAGACCCTTCCTCCTATGAGACCGTTTGGTCAATTACTTAATCTGTTTGGGCGCATAGACCCTTCCTATGAGACCGTTTGTTCGATTTCTTAATCTATTTGGTCGCATAGACCCTTCCTATGAGACCGTTTGTTCGATTTCTTAATCTGTTTGGTCGCATAGAGCCTTCCTATGAGACCGTTTGTTCAATTACTTAATCTGTTTGGTCGCATAGAACCTTCCTATGAGACCGTTTGTTCGATTTCTTAATCTGTTTGGTCGCGTAAAACCTTCCTATGAGACCGTTCGTTCGATTTCTTAATCTGTTTGGTCGCGTAGAACCTTTCTATGAGACCGTTTGTTCAATTACTTAATCTGTTTGGTCGCATAGACCAACCTACGAGACCGTTTGTTCGATTTCTTAATCTGTTTGGTCGCATAGACCCTTCCTATGAGACCGTTTGGTCAATTACTTAATCTGTTTGGTCGCATAGACCCTTCCTACGAGACCGTTTGGTCAATTACTTAATCTGTTTGGTCGCATAGACCCTTCCTATGAGACCGTTTGTTCGATTTCTTAATCTGTTTGGTCGCATAGACCCTTCCTATGAGACCGTTTGTTCGATTTCTTAATCTGTTTGGTCGCATAGAACCTTCCTATGAGACCGTTTGTTCGATTTCTTAATCTGTTTGGTCGCGTAGAACCTTCCTATGAGACCGTTTGTTCAATTACTTAATCTGTTTGGTCGCGTAGAACCTTCCTATGAGACCGTTTGTTCAATTTCTTAATCTGTTTGGTCGCGTAGACCCCTCCTATGAGACCGTTTGTTCGATTTCTTAATCTGTTTGGTCGCGTAGAACCTTCCTATGAGACCGTTTGTTCAATTTCTTAATCTGTTTGGTCGCATAGACCCTTTCTATGAGATCGTTTGTTCGAATTCTTAATCTGTTTGGTCGCATAGACCCCTCCTATAAGACCGTTTGGTCAATTACTTAATCTGTTTGGTCGCATAGACCCTTCCTATGAGACCGTTTGTTCGATTTCTTAATCTGTTTGGTCGCGTAGAACCTACCTACGAGACCGTTTGAATGATTTTTCAATTCATTTGGTCGCATAACACACTTCTATATAAGGTTGAATATTCTATGGCTTCATTTACTTTCCCTACACCTAATAGGTTAATCGCCATTGTTGCGAGGAACAATCCGAATTACAAGAGATACGGATGGTTCTTCTTATGTAATGAATATAGAAATAAAAGGATTAAAACGAGACTGAGGCTAAAGAAGACATAAATTAACGAAAGTTGGATATTCACAATTTTTAATTCTCCAAGGTTTGGACAAACCTTCATTCTAAAGATTGTAGATAAACACTTAAAAAATTTCAAAAAAACAGAGGCTTTTTTTTGGAAACTGCATTTAATGTTTATGAAGGAGATGATGAGGTATGGCAGAGATAAATTTCCATCAACTTGCTCATGAACTATTAAAAAGAGAAGTTGAGGTTGTTACCCTTCAAGGGACTTTTACTGGAAGACTGCTTGAAGTTGGTCAAGATGTTATTGTGTTGGAGACAAGGGGCCGGATGCGTTCCACGTTAGTGGCTATTCGCATTGAAACCATTGTTGCTCTCTTCCGTGTAGAACACATGCAAAGAAGAGGTCCTTTTGGCTTTAATCAAGAGGAATTTGAGGACGAAAATGATCATGGCCATGACCAAATGGAAAGCAGTGACCATTAATACCTGTGATTTTTAAAAATATATTCCCAAGCAAGAGCAGTTACTCTTTTTCAACTGCTCTTGTTTTATTTTGCTTTATTACAATTGAAAGGTATAACAGGTTACTCCCTCGACTTGTTTAAAACCCTCTTGAATATATAATGCTTTGGCCCTTTCATTTTCGGCGTTCACACACAGGATTGTCCTGTCATATGAAATTTGTTTGGCAAAGTGCAATAAATAACGTAGGAGGATCCGTCCCAACCCTTTTCCCTGGTATTCAGGCAGGATTGCAATCGGACCAATATTCATAATCGGTGCATCTTCATATTCATCAACGGCCCCGCGAATGACTCCAATAGGTCGATCTTTGTGATAAAGGATTAAGGAAGCCCCTTCAATATAATCATTCTTTGCCATCATTTTCGCCACCATATCTGGCGTTTGTGGTGTTTCACTCCCCTTTAAATTGGCGAAGCCAGCGTTTCGAACCGTACACCATGCTTCTTCATCCACTCCTAATCGGTAGGGTCGAATTTCATACCCCTCAGGCACGGTGAAGTCCGGAATCACTTCATCACCTCTTACAAGTAAAAAGGTGTATCGTTCCGCCGTAAATTTCAATTGTTCCATAAACTTAGCCAATTTTTCATTTGCAAATGGGACGAACAAAAAGACTTCATCCAAGCCGGTTGTCTGCTTTATCATTTCCTGCATTAATAGGTTGTATCTTTCGATATTGTCCTCTTCTGAATGAAAAATCCTGAAACGCGCTTTCCTACCACGACGATGATAATCATTAATAATCAGTGAGGCAGCAGCGATTAGGTCTCCCACCCGATTAGTAATGATATAGGTCGGATTTTCCTCATTGGGATGAAAGTTTGCAAGTTGGTCGTCATACAAAAACGAATCATCTAATTCCATTTTATGTTTCTTACAATACGCAATAAAATCTGCCACTCTCTCATGGCTTAAATATTCTACTTTCACCTCTTGCACTCCCCTTTTTGCTACTATCTTATTATTTTTCTAGTTTATTTCCTGTTTTCCTGCTATTACTGAATCAGTTTTTTAACATTAGAGCCCGCCCATGTTAAAATAAGGGAATCATATTGTTATCAGGGGGATTACGGTGGAAGAGTTTGTTTATGTAATAAGACCGAAGCGGGAACATTTTATTGAGACAATGACTGATGAGGAAAATGCTATTATGGGGAAGCATTTTGATTATTTAAAGGATCTTTTAGCACAGGAAAAACTGATTCTTGCAGGGCCATGCCTTGATGGGTCCATGGGAATTTGTATCTTACGTTCAGAATCATGGGATGCTGCACAGAAGATCATGGAGAATGATCCCGCTGTTGTTGAAGGTGTCATGAATTGTGAATTACATAAATACCGTGTTTCCTTAATGGAAGGGCGGAAATAAATTTTTTAGACAGAAGGGTTTCCATTGAATAAAGACAACAAAATGCTTCGATTTTCCGTAACCTTGGCGGTGGCATTCATCGGTGGCCTCTTGTTTACGGTACTTCATACCCCGATTCCGTGGCTGCTGGGTCCGATGACAGCAGTATTAATTGGAGCTAGATTTGGGAAGATTACGTTTTTTTGGCCGAGTTATATTCGTGATACGGGTTTAATTATCGTCGGATACTCGATTGGTCTTTCGTTTACGAAGGCGGCCCTTTTACAAATTGTAGCTAAATTACCTTCTATGTTGCTTATGACTGTTTTACTTGTTAGTTTTTGTGCTGGGATTGCCTTTGTGGTGTCTAAACTTTCAGGAGTGGATTATCCCACTGTGTTGACTGGGAGTATTCCGGGGGGCCTTTCACAGATGATTATTTTCGCCGAAGAGGTCAAGGGAATTGATATAACTACTGTTACCTTTCTGCAAGTAGCACGATTGTTAATGATTATTTTCTTTGTTCCCTTTCTTATCCTGGGGTCATATTTTAAACATTCACCGGCTCATACAGGGGTTGATTTTGTTGAAAAAGGGATGACATTCACTGGACCTATTTTTCCAACAGTGATCATGTTTGCTGTACTCTGTATTTTGTGTGCATTTTTAGCAAAAAGGCTTAAGTTTCCTACCCCATTTTTGTTAGGGCCGATTCTTGGAACAGCTATTGCTACGATTTCTGGTTTCCACGGTCCTTCATTATCACCTGTGGTTTTGGATGTATCACAGTTTTTGATTGGCGGTTACATTGGACTGTTATTGAAGCCTGAAAAATTACAACATAAGGTGAAAATCATTTCACTAGCCCTTGTTAGTGGAATGGTTATGATTTTGGGGTCGATTGGTTTAAGCATGCTTCTAGTGTCTTTTTACCATATTGCGCCTTCCACTAGTTTCTTGAGCTTGGCACCCGGTGGTATGGATCAAATGGGTATACTCGCACATGAGGTGCACGCTGATTTATCAATGGTAACGGGGTATCAGCTATTTCGGTTGTTTTTTATTTATTTTGCCGTGCCACCGTTGCTTAGATTGTTTTTTAAGATGGGCGATCGTGGAAAAACAAAATCAGTTTAACCTTAAATAAGTCTAATGACTCCAGTTGATTATCTTGGGCATAATAATATTTATCTACATTAAAGGTGGGATATTATGAGGCTTAGAAATGGAGATTTTTATACTAATGTTATTACCAATAAGTTATATAGGCTAAATGAAGATGGCGATAGTAACTGGTACTTGAGTTTGCGTGATGAGGAAGGTTATCATGAAACAGAAAAGACCTCAGGGCGGGATATGATTAGATTGGTAGAAAGTGGATATAAAAAAATCAAATAAAAAAAGCTACCCGTTTCTGTCATGGTACCTGGAATCAGATGCTTTTAGTGGAAACCCGGTAAAACTTTAAAAAAATATAAGATTTTCCAAGGAAAAAGTCCACTTTATGTCGAATATATTAGCTAAAGGGGATGACCCAATGAATAAAGTGGAGTTATTAAAAAGATTATTAAATGCTAGTCGAGGGAATATGTTTTCATTAGAGATTCCTACTACAAAAGAAGATGAAAATAAGATTCAAGAATTGGTTAGAGTTTTAGAAACAGAAGGAAAAATTAAATTAAGAGAATACGTACAGAGAGAATACTCAGTTTATTTACATGGAATAATTAAGTATGCATCCGAATAATCGGATGCTTATTTTTATTGGGGATAAGCAGCATACACCAAAAAAGAGTAACAATTTTAGCCAATCTCTACAAAAGTACTTTAAAATTTTTATTCAAAGATAATTAGGAGAAATTTTGATCTTGTGATACACTTTGTTTACCATTTGATTTACTTGTGCCCTATTCATTCGTGAGTAGGGCTCCTTTTTTTTAGGCTCTGTTAAACTTGTCTGTTGATCTCCGCTCCAGGTGCTTCAATCAACAGGGTTAAAAATCAACAATGTTCTTTAACACAGCTTTTTTTTAAAAAGAAAAAATAAAAAACAGACTCTATGAAGAGTCTGCTTTATTTTGTTCTTATTATTAAGCTTTACGCACGTTAGCTGCTTGAGCTCCACGTTGACCTTGCTCAACGTCGAAAGTAACTGTTTGACCTTCGTCTAAAGATTTGAAACCTTCGCCTTGGATCGCTGAGAAATGAACGAATACGTCTTCTCCGCCTTCACGCTCGATGAATCCGAAACCTTTTTCTGCGTTAAACCATTTTACTTTACCTTGTTCCATTTTGTTTCCTCCTGCTGTGTGCTTTGCACACAATGTGTTACTATCCTTGCACTCAGTGATCATCAAGACGAAAAGTTAATCTTATACTATCCTTTACACCGAACAAAAATAATTCTTTTTTAGTTTAACATTTTATAAAAGGATTTGCAAGAAAACATAAACACAATCATTTTTGCCACTCTCAATTTTAATAAGTACAACTATTTGTTTTTCGTCTCACTAATTTTCCTATTCCTATCATATTGCTTTTTACATAAAATAAAGACGCTGAGAAGGTGAATTCCTACATTAATCCTTCAAATAAGGAATGCAGCAACATACCTGATGCCTATTAAACAAGCAAGGCCCCTTTGCCCTGCTTGTTATTTGGCTATTACCTTTCCAACCATTCCTTCTTGGAAATGGTACCGGCATATCAGTTCATATGTACCGGAAGTTTTCGGATTCACGGTAATGGTTTTTTCTTTTCCCGGCTGAACTTCTTCGTCAATATTAAGCTTTTCCACTGTGAAGGTATGCTTTTTCTTACCTTCATTTTTCAATATCACTGATGTCGTTCTTCCCGTCGGAATAGTGATGACTTTCGGATTAAAGGCATCATCGTACAACTTAACCTCAATCGCTTTCACTGACTCAAAATTCTGTGGTGCGACTCCGGATTCAGCAAATACACTGTGTGTGCCTGCACTTGTCACACCCAAAATCATTGCAAGCAAAACGACTAATCGAGTTAACCACTTTTTCACAAACATTCGTAATCCCTCCTTTCTTTGATACTATTTTTTTCCAAATCCTTAAAAATTATCATTTAAAAATGAGTTCAAATAATAACTAAGTGTCATTTATAGTATAATCTGCTGCCAGATTCCCAGGCCCTCACTTGGACTATATGAACATTTCTAATCATATTCTTTATAATAGAAATCCATAAGAAGGGGTGTAAAAATTACTTGAAAAAAGTTAAGGTTCGTTTACGGCCCATTGTAAGTATGTTTAATTTGCCCACTGTTTTGAAGACTACTATACTTCCGGGTGACTCCATTGAAAGATTATTTATTGCAACCCAGGTAGGAGAAATCTTTTACATAGGAAACGGAGCTGTACGAACTTTTTTGGATATTCGCCCGCGAATCATCAAGCTAGGTGATCCTGGTGGTGGATATGATGAACGGGGATTGCTAGGGCTGGCGTTTCATCCCCAATTTTATTATAACGGTCTGTTTTATCTTCACTATTCCGTAGCTGGAACACAAGGTCCAGGTGCCCTTCCTGAACCTTTCAATCCTAATCCGTGTGATCCCAAAACGTTAAACCTAAGATGGATAAATCGAGAAACCCAATATGATCATATTGATACCGTGGAAGAATGGGTTGTACAATCGAATGGTCAACCTCAAAAACGACGGACATTACTTAACTTAAGAAGACCCTTTTTTAATCATAACGGTGTCAATAGCTTAACCTTTTCACCTGAAACAGGGAAACTTGTTTTAACAACCGGAGATGGTGGATCAGGCTATGATCCATTTAATTTAAGCCAGGATGATATGGAGATTGCCGGTAAAATCATTGAAATGGATGTAGCTAAGAATACATTTATCGATAACCCACCCATAGTCACACGTTTTAATGAACTTCCCGTACCTATTCAGGAAACACTTACGGTAATGGCCAAAGGGGTTCGCAATATCCCAGGCATTTCATTTCAAAGGTTTTATAATCAGTATATGAAATATGTAGGACAGGTCGGACAGGATTTAGTGGAGTCGATTTTTTCTTTCGTTCAATATAAACCCGTACCGGTTACTCAGCTTGTTCAAGCTTCTTTAAGAAACACTGAACCTGACCAAGAAGGATTCATTAACTTTGGCTGGCGAGGGTGGGAAGGTTCTTTTCCTACTTCGATTATAAGGGGCTGCTCTTCAAATCCGACTTTGGATGAGAAAACAATTGCTTATTTCAATGAAACAATAGAAACTTCAGTGAAGCGTCTTCAGCCGCTTACTAGTTATTATCATAAAGATCAAAGGCCCGATAAATTTGGAGGAACTGCACTTACAGGAGTGCAAGCCTTTATGGGGACTGGAATTCCTGATTTAACGGGAAGTGTTGTGTTTACCGATATTGCTAGAAAAGAAGAATCTCAAACGACGGCTAGAGGGGTTTTAGCTTATACCAAGGTAAGAACAGATGGTAAACTCAATGATTTTAGTGTGATTGAAACCGATTATAATTTTGGGTCTCAATCCGCTTATTATGTTAATTTGGGAACAAATCTGGATCAAACGAGATTATATTTAGGGGTTTATGACTCTATGAAAGTGACTGATTTTAACAAGGGTACTGTTTTTGAAATTGTTCCATGATTCATAGAATTACCCTAATATTTTATTAATTAAGCAAAATTGAAATAGATCCATTCGATTTCAATTTTGCTTAGCTTTCTTTAGCTGTTTTTATCTTATTCGTTAAATATCCCAAACCAATGACAAGAACTGTAATAGCAGTAGGAATCAATAAATGTAAATCCTGTGGAAGAATATACTCGAATTTTGGTTCTGCTACCATCATTTCACCTGCTGTCCAAGCTAATATTCCTGCACCAGCATAAGAGATTAATGGGTACTTTTCCATTGCTTTTAATATTAATTGGCTGCCAAAAACAACTAGAGGAATGCTAACTATAACTCCAATAAATATACCAGCTATATTACCTTCAACCGCACCAGCAATAGCTAGGACATTATCAAGGGACATGATTGCATCAGCAATAATAATTGTTTTTACAGCGGAAATTAAACTTGAACCTGCTTCTCTATGATAGTTTTCATCTTCACCTAGTAGAAGTTTTATGGCAATATACACTAGAAGAAGACCACCTATAAAAGTTACAAAAGGTAAGTCTAAAAGGTAAACAATTGCTACTGCAAATAGTAAACGTAAAATAATAGCACCACATGTTCCCCAAAAGATTGCTTTCTTTTGTTGCCTCTTTGGAACATTCCGTGATGCCATTGCGATTACAACTGCGTTATCCCCACTTAAAACAATATTGATTAAAATAACCTCTAAAAGAACCGTATAGGATAATCCAAAAATCTCCATAATATTCACCTCTTGGATAAGCTAACTAAGTCATTATATTAGTTTGAGGTTAGAAAAATACCGGAACTTTGTTTAAATCCTTCAACTCCACACGGACTTGCCATAATTGAAGTTGAAAATGAACCTCAAGTAGGAATCTGAAAAAACTGAACCAGTTAATAAAAGTTTTATCCCCTTTTTACCAATAAAAAAAGAGTGTCAAATATTAAATTTGGCACTCTTTTAATTAACTATTTAATGTCTGCGATAGAAACCTTTTATTCGTGAAAATTCGTTCCATCAGTTGTTGGCTTGACAATCCCTGCACGAATGGTGAAATCTCCAAAGTGCTCCCCTTCGTTGCGTTCTTTTGCATAGCGGGAAAGAACCACGTTTAGTTCCTTCAAGATTTCCTCTTCACCAATATTTTCCCGGTACATTTTGCTTAGACGGCTGCCGTCGTGTGCTGCACCTAGATACATATTGTATTTACCTGGCGCTTTACCGATGAAGCCAATCTCTCCAAGTGCATGTCGGGCACAGCCGTTTGGACAGCCTGTCATACGAATGGTGATTTCTTCGTTGCGAAGGCCGTTCTCATCTACAATAGTTTCAATTTTATCAATTAGATTCGGTAAATAACGTTCCGCTTCCGCCATCGCTAATCCGCATGTTGGCAGCGCCACACACGCCATCGAATTACGACGGAGAGCTGAAAAATGGCTTCCATCCGTCAAACCGTATTGTTCCATTAGAGCATTAATTTGTTTCTTTTTCTGACTAGATACATTGGCGATAATTACATTTTGATTCGGTGTTAAATGGAAATCACCTGTATGGATTTCTGCAATTTCGCGAAGAGCCGTTTTTAGCTTATAGTCCGCAAAATCTGCAACACGACCACCCTCAATAAATAAGGTTAGATTCCATTTACCTTGTATACCCTTTACCCAGCCGTACCGATCTCCGTTATGGTCAAAATGATAGGATTTAGCTTCATTCAATTTCCAGCCAAGACGATTTTCTAGTTCCGTCTTAACTGTCTCTAAACCTAATCGGTCAACCGTATATTTAAAACGTGCATTTTTTCGAACAGAACGGTTTCCATAGTCACGTTGAATGGTAATTGTTTTTTCCGCCACTTCATACAACTGGTCTGGCTTACAGAAGCCGATAACCTTCGCAAGCTGCGGGTAGGTTGCTGTATCACCATGACTCATACCCATACCGCCGCCAATTGCTACATTGAATCCGATTAGCTTTCCATCTTCCACAATGGCAATAAATCCAAGATCCTGTGAAAAGACATCGATATCATTTGATGGAGGAACTGCAATTCCAATTTTAAATTTCCGCGGTAAATAAAGCGGACCATACATTGGTTCTACTTCCTCCACATCCGGTGTGCCAGCTACTTTTTCTTCGTCCAGCCAAACTTCATGATAGGCTCTTGTACGTGGTAAGAGGTCATCACTTAATTTTTTGGACCATTCATAGACTTCTGCATGAATTTCAGACTGATATGGGTTTGAGGCACACATGACGTTACGATTGACATCCCCACAAGCGGCAATAGTGTCTAAAAGGGAAGCATGGATTTCCTGAATTGTCTTTTTCATATTCCATTTTAAAATGCCGTGCATTTGGAACGTCTCACGTGTTGTCAGTTTCAACGTGCCATTTCCGTATTTATCAGCAAGTTCATCCATAACCAGCCACTGGGCTGGAGAAGCCACCCCACCAGGTAATCGAACCCGTAGCATGAACTGATATGCTGGCTCAAGTTTTTGTTTTTGTCGTTCATTGCGAAGATCACGGTCATCTTGAAGGTAGCTACCATGATGCTTCATGAGACGGTTGTCATCCTCAGGAATGCCGGCGCTGATCCTGTCGCCCATGACTTCTTTTAATGTACCACGCAAATAGTTGCTTCGTTCTTTGATGTCCTCAACATCACTTGGCGGGCCGTCCGGTGCTTTTAAGATTTGTTTCACCATGTTGAAATTTCTCCTTTCCATCCCATCAATATACATCCCGTTGGTATCGTTTTTGCTGCTGCAACTCGGCAAGATAGGCTTCTGCTTGTTCACGGCTCATATTGCCTTCTTTTTCAATAATTGAAAGAAGTGTGTGATGGACGTCATGTGCCATGTGTTTCTCATCACCGCAAATATATAGGTGTGCTCCTTCTTGTAGCCACTCAAATAATTCTTTGCTTTGCTCAAGCATGCGGTGTTGAACATATACTTTCTCATCTGTATCACGTGAAAACGCCACATCTACTTTTGACAGGACGCCTTCTTTTAACCACTTTTGCCATTCTGTTTGGTAAAGGAAATCAGTTACAAAATGCTGGTCTCCGAAAAATAGCCATGACTTTCCTTCTGCACCTGTTTCTTCTCGTTCCTGAATGAACGAACGGAATGGTGCCACCCCGGTTCCGGGTCCAACCATGATAATTGGAGTTTCCGGGTTTGTTGGCAGCTTAAAGTTTTCATTTTGCTGTATAAATACAGACAGTGTATCTCCAGGTTGCAAGCGTTCAGCTGTTAAAATGGAGCAAACTCCCTTTCGCTCACGTCCATGGGTATCATAGCGTACAGCACCGATTGTTAAATGGACTTCATCCGGATTAGCTGCTAAGCTGCTCGCAATCGAGTATAGACGGGCAGGGATTTTACGAAGGACCGAAATAAATTCTTGAGCCGATTCTCCCCAAGGACCAAAATCACGAACCAGGTCAAGTAGGTCACGTCCATGGATATAGGATTTCATTTTCTCTTCGTTACCCGGTGCAATCAGGTCTTGAATGTCCTCATTATTAGCAAGCTTTGCCACTTTTTCAAGGAACGGTTTTGATAAAACAGTAATCTCATAATAAGAAGTGAGCGCTTTTTGTAGTGATAAAGCGTCCCCCTGTTTGTTAACGATCACTGTTTCTTCACTACTCCATGGCAATTCAGCAAGGAGTTGTTCAACAAGTGCAGGATCGTTCTCCGGATAGATTCCTAGACTATCACCAGGTTCAAAGGTCATTCCTGAGCCCTCAAGTGATAGTTCAAGGTGACGTGTTTCTTTATTGGAGCCACGCCCATTGAGGTTGATATTTTCAAGTACTTCGGCTTTAAATGGATTGCTTCTTGAGTACTCGGATTCAGTAGACTGAGCTGCCGCCGCTACTGGACTTGCGCTTGTAGCAGAAGTTCCTTCTAGTTCGGTACTTAAGCTGCCAAGGATTCCTTCGAGCCACTCAGATGCTGGCTCATCATAATCCACATCGCAGTCGAAGCGTGGATATAGGCGTGTGCCGCCTAGTTCTTCGAGGCGAGAATCGAATTCTTTTCCTGTTTGACAGAAGAATTCATATGAGCTGTCTCCAAGTGCTAGCACGGAGAAATGAAGGTCCGTCAGCTTTGGTGCTCTTTTGCTGTGTAAAAACTCATGGAATGTGAGTGCACTATCCGGTGGCTCACCTTCACCATGGGTACTGACTATAATAAGAAGGTTTTGGACTTTTTTTACATTATTTGTTTTAAAATCATTCATAGAAGAGACAGTTACTTGGAACCCTTTTTCCTCTAATTTTTTGCCCGTTTTCTTTGCTAGTCCCCGAGCATTGCCCGTTTGTGAACCATAAAGGATTGTTATTTCTTTTGTCGCTTTTGAATCACTGCTTTGGACAGGAAGGACTGCCCCCTGGTTGTTGGCAGCTCCAAGAACAATAAATGGGGTTGCAGCAAGATAGCCGCTCAGCCAAACTTTTTGTGCATCTGTTAAGGTTGGCAAAAGGCGGTTAAGTAGTTCTGCCTGCTCTTGATTAAACGGACTGTTGATTACCTGAAGTTGCAACGATATCCACCTCACTAAGGAATAAACTTTTTGTTATTTTGGTCGTATTTTTTGGCGATCGTTATGTGTTTTTGTGTTATTAAACTATGAATCTGTTATTTTACATTGGGTAGGACTTGAATTGAGCTTTTATTGCTCGTGGACCTCGGTTTTTCATTACGACGGGAACTATAGACACTTTATTGTGCCCGTGGAACTCGGTTTTTTCGTTGGACGGGCACTGTAGACCTCTTATAGTGCCCATGGATCTCAGTTTTTTCGTTGGACGGGCACTGCGGACCTCTTATAGTGCCCATGGACCTCGGTTTTTTCGTTGGACGGGCACTGTGGACCTCTTATAGTGCCCATGGACCTCAGTTTTTTCGTTGGACGGGCACTGTGGACCTCTTACAGTGCCCATGGACCTCAGTTTTTTCGTTGGACAGGCACTGTGGACCTCTTATAGTGCCCATGGACCTCTGTTTTTTCGTTGGACGGGCACTGTGGACCTCTTATAGTGCCCATGGACCTAGTTTTTTTCTCTGGACGGGCACTATAAATCTTTATTAAAGACTGTAGACCTCATTTTTCTGGTGAATAGGCTTTATGAATTGTTCTTATCGACCTGCCAGCAGCTTATTCCCTTATCGCCCGATTTACAACAATATCCTCAATCACCTGATGACCACTTAAAGGACCCGTATGAAGGATTTGCTGGCCTTCCTTTTGCCGCATCCGAACCTCTTGATTCACTTCAGCGGTAAGGAGCCCTGAGAATAATAAATAGGGGACGACCAGCACTCGGCCAGCTGCACCTTCTGTAATCATCTCTAACCCTTCACTCAGCCTAGGCTCTGCTGCAGCCATATAACAAACAGACACATGCTTGATTCCCAGCCGCTCACGAATTCCCTTAGCAATCCGTGCAAAATCATCGTGAACAACCGGATCACTGCTACCTCTTCCAACAATCAATAATCGGTCTTCCAGTCCTATGTCGCCGGCCGTAGAATGAACCAGCTCTGCTATTCCATCCAGAATCGTCCCCTGGACACCGAAAGGATCCTTCACATTTACCTCAATATGTGGGTATTTGACCTTCAATGAAGAAAGTGCCTCCGGAATATCCTGCTTTATATGTCCTGCCGCTAAAAGGAACAAAGGGACGACAGTAATTTCTGTCGCTCCCCTTTCCACACAACGCTGAAAGCCTTCTTCAATCAAAGGAGGAGTCAGTTCAAGAAAACTGATTTCCTGTATCGGAATATCCACTCGCTTCATTACCCTTTGGATAAAAGCTTTCGCTTCCTCCGCTCCTTTTTTTGAACGCGTCCCATGACCAATGTAAAGTATTGCTTTCATAGAATTCCTCTCTTTTAGGGATCGAAATCTTCGACCACTCAATAGCTAAAGACTATTTTTAAAAATCAATTTACACAATTATTAAATCCAATAGGATTACTATTATTTATTTTAAACTACTCCAAGCCCAATAGGAATACTTTATTTCAGCTTAATTTACATCCCGTTCCTCTTACTTTCCTCTGTCCGGGCTCACAGACTGCTTCCTACGTAACTAAGATTATCCATGCCGTATTGGTAAACTAGGCATTATTTCTTCATGGAACCAATTTAACTCCTTATGAAGGCGAACAACCTCTCCTATCACAATCATGCTCGGATTTGACACACCTGCTACCTTCACCCGTTCTTCGATCGTTTCAAGTGTTCCAACAACCGTTCTTTGGTCACTTAATGTTCCCCATTGAATCAGAGCGATAGGTGTCTGAGGTGATTTACCGTGTTGTATTAGTTGATTAATAATCGTCGAAAGATGTGAAACTCCCATATAGACACAGAGGGTATCAACCCCTTTTGCCAGGTGTGACCACTGGTGCTCCGCCGCTAGGTCCCCTGCTTGATGACCAGTAATAAAGGCAAAACTTCTGCTCAAAAAACGATGGGTGACAGGAATTCCGGCATAAGCAGAAGCGGCAATGCCTGCCGTGATCCCTGGAACAACCTCAAAAGGAACTTCATTCCTCAAGCATTCCTCGGCTTCTTCTCCTCCACGGCCGAACACAAAGGGATCCCCTCCCTTTAAACGAACGACCTGAAGACCCTTTTTCGCATATTTTACTAAAAAATGATTGATCGTTTCCTGCTTCATTGTATGGTAATGTGGAAGTTTACCACAGTATACCAGTTGGGCACCTAGTTTTGAATGCTTTAAAAGTTCAGGATTTACCAGCCGGTCATAAAGGATGACATCTGCTTGCTGTAGGTACCTTAATCCTTTTACTGTAATTAATTCTGGATCTCCTGGACCCGCACCTACTAAATACACCTTTCCAACCACGGCTATTCATCCTTTCTATATTACCAGTTAAATAATGTTCTTATCCTGCAAATATCCAAATATTTGTTTTACTGCTTCTTCGACTGTTAATTGATCGGACCTAACCGTTATTTCTGGACGTTCCGGTGCCTCATATGGTGAGTTGATCCCTGTAAAATCTTTAATTTCACCACGACGCGCCTTCACATATAACTGTTTGGGGTCACGTCTTTCACATTCTTCAAGAGGGCAATCAATATAAACCTCAATAAACTCACCATCTTGAAACAGTTCGCGAACCTGAGCACGGTCCGAACGGAAGGGAGAAATAAACGCAGTTGTCACCAGGGCTCCACTGTCTACAAACAATTTCGCCACTTCTCCAATTCTCCTAATATTCTCTGTTCGATCATGGTCGGAAAAGCCCAGGTCTTTATTTAAACCATGGCGGATATTATCACCGTCCAAAACGTATTCCGTTATTCCTTGACGAAACAATTCGCTAGATACAGCATTAGCAATGGTCGATTTCCCAGAACCTGAGAGACCCGTAAACCATAGAACACAGCTGCCATGTCCCTTTTTCAAACGGCGGTCTTCCTTAGTAATCGTTGTTGCATGCCATGTAATATTTGTCGCTTTAGTCATTGTTCTACCTCCTTAGACCGTCGTCGTTTCTTTCATTCCCTCAATCAGCACTTCCACAACTTCTTTTCTACTAAAAGTAGATGGAGGCAGTGTACCTGAACGAAGCATTTCTCTCACCTTTGTTCCTGAAAGAATGACACGGTCTTCGTTGCTGTGTGGGCATGTTTTATCTGAAGCCATACCTTCACATTTGTTGCAATAAAAACTATGTTCAAAGAACAATGGTTTAATGCCAAGTTCTCCTTCTTCAAATTCACTAAAGATCAGTTGGGCATCGTAGGTTCCATAATAATTGCCTACACCTGCATGATCGCGTCCAACGATGAAGTGTGTGCAACCAAAGTTTTTACGGGCAATCGCATGAAAAATGGCCTCACGTGGTCCTGCGTAACGCATCGCTGCCGGATACACACCTAGCTGAACCCGTTCAGTAGGGTAGTAGTTTTCTAGTAACACACGATAGCTTTTTAATCGAACGTCGGCAGGGATGTCGTCAGATTTTGTTTCCCCAACTAATGGATTAACAAAAAGTCCATCAACTGTTTCTAATGCCGCCTTTTGGATGTATTCATGTGCGCGGTGGATCGGATTTCTTGTTTGGAAGCCCACAACTGTTTTCCAGCCTTTTTCTTCAAACAAGGTCCGTGTTTCTCTCGGCTCCAACCATACATCTGTAAAGACGCCCTTTTCCGGTTTTTTAAGGAGAGTTACTTCCCCTGCTACGTAAACGGGACCTCTTTCATAAAGACGTCTCACACCTGGGTGAGCCAGTTCAAGTGTTTTATATACTTTTAGTGCTTCTTTATCTAAGTCCGGTTCATACCATTCGGATACCTTAATGACTCCATAAACCTCATTGTTAAAAATCAACTTCATTTCCTCGCCTACCTTTAATGTGGCAGCCGTTTCCGTGGAAACAGGTAGTGTGACAGGAATTGACCAAATCGTATTGTCAGCTAGGCGCATGTTCGAAACAACTGATTCATAATCTGCTTTTCCAAGGAACCCAGTAAGCGGGCTGAATAGTCCAACACCTATTAACTCGAGGTCACTCAAGGCAATAGCATCAATTTCTAGTTCTTTTTCAATAAGGGATAGGTCAAGAATTGGGTTGTATGCTTGGATTAATTTCCCTCCATGCGGTTTTGGTAAAAATGACACAAAATCAAATCCTTTCTTTAGTTAGCCGTTTTTTCGGCTACAATTATTTTATTTATTAAACTAAGATTCTAATGAAAAATGCTTAGTCTTTAGCAACTTCATGTCTAACGGGAATAGTAGTTTTCTGCTTTTTCATTAATGATAGGACCCCAAACACAGAAATTAACGCACCACCCATGGCGATAATGGGGTAAAAATTATGTTCAATGATTAACTGAATCAGCGTGTACGAAAGGACCATTGATAAAACCGGTGAAACGATCCAGACTGTTAGCAATTGAACTACAATATCTTTTTTAAGTACTGCTTTACCGTGTTTCGCAAAGCCAATTCCAATAATGGAAGAGGTCGTGATTTGCGTAAGCGGCACGGGGATTCCAAACATGGATGCAATCGTCACAATTGTTGCACCTGTACCAGAGATAACGCAGCCTTCCTCCAGTCTGAGTGTGGTAATTTTTTTTCCGTTTGTTTCAAGAACCCGATGACCTAATAGTAAGGAACCCAGTGCGACAAAGATGCCACCCCAGAGAATACCATCCCCTGTTGAAAGGATATTGGCACCTACAAGCGGTCCAACCGCATTCGCCACATTGTTCATCCCTGCAGAAAAAGCCTCAAACATACCCATGATTAATACAAGGACAGACAGAACGGGAACTGCTTTGGATGCTTCCAGCCATTTTTTCAGCTGTTTAATTTTCAACACGTAAGAAGCAATAATGGCGATAAGAAAGGCAGCAAATGGTGTCAGGAGCCAAAACAACATAATCCAAAAAAGGTGACTTACGAATACTGATTGATAAACAATCCCAGCACCGACCACTGAACCAACGGCCACTTCACTCGTAGAAAGTGGAATGCCAAATATATTTGCCAAGAACAATGACAAGGCAGCTGATGTTAAAACGATTAAGGCGATCGGAACCGTAAATGTGCTATTGGGAACAATTCCGCTGCCAATCATTTTGACCACTTCACCACCGCCAAGCCAGGCGCCAAAGAACACTGCAATGGCACAAAGCAGTAATGCTAGCCTCTTTTTAACTACTCCAGCTCCGTAGGCAATTCCCATCGAAGCGGCAGCCCCGCTAGCCCCTATATTAATTGCGAAAAATAATCCAATAGTAATGGCAATGATTGTGAGCAAATGATAAGCCCTCCCTATTTCGTGTGTAATCCACACTCAGTCTTGCTGCTTCCCGCCCAGCGGCCAGCACGTGAATCTCCATCCGTCCCAGTCGGCTGTGTACATGGAAAACATCCGATACTTGGATATCCATGATCATGCAGGGTGTTGTACGGCAAGTCTTTTTCTTTGATGTAGCTCCAAACTTCCTCCCAAGTCCAATGGATTAATGGGCAGATTTTAATATTTTGAAATTTGTCATCCTTATTGATAAACTCTGTATTTGCTCTTGTTGGTGATTGCTCTCTGCGAAGCCCCGATATCCATGCTTGCTTTGCTGTTAATGTTTCTCGTAACGGAATGACCTTCCGAATATTGCAGCATTGGCCGGGATCTCGTTTCCATAAGGCTGATCCATATTGTGCTGCTTGTTCATCAAGCGTAAGGTTTGGGAGTTTTCGCTCAATTTTCAAGCTAGGAAATCGGGCTTCTATCTTGTCAATGACTTCATAGGTTTCCGGGAAGTGTAAACCTGTATCTAAAAAAACGATATGGGCGTCGGGCTTAATCTGCTGGATTAAGTCAATTAACACGATGGCTTCTGCCCCAAAGCTTGATGCATACACAAGTTCTTGTTCAGGATAGCTGCTGTATGCCCACTCTAAAACGGAACGCGCTCCTTTGGTTTCATCCTCATATGAAAATGTATCTGATTGTTCACGCCAATTTTGATAAGTTACTGTAGTCGTCATCGCTACAGGCCTCCTTTTCATTCATAAAAATAAGTTGATCCTTTTTTGCTCCGCCTTTTTCAATAGGAAAAGGCGGTCTCCTTTTAAGAAATAGTGGAGACCGCCTCTAGTTTGTCTAGTCAGCGATTTTTATTCGATTGGATACGAACCTTTTCAATTTTTTCAAGTTGCACAATCTTGCCATCCTGGACAACCAGTGTAATTGAACCAAATTGTAAGGTTTCGAGCATTTTCTCAAGCTGAGCGAAGAGTTCTTCCTTTTCGTTTTCTTTCAGTTGGTTCGCCCCCCTTTATCAATCCAGGAAGATTTTATTAATTGGCTCTGTTAAACTTGCCTGTTGATTTAATAATTTTATAATTTATTGAAATTAATCCTACCATACCTATAGGTTTTATGTAAATGAAAAAATTTAATTTTTTGTATATTTATTTTTGCACCTTTTTACCCCTTGTAATTGAAGTCAAAAACTAAAAAAAAATAAGCATCCAAATCCGATCTTACACCGTTTTGGACGCTTATTATGAATGTCTTAATGACTAGATTTTCACTTTGTGATTTACGGGAGAATGGACCTAGGTGATTAAAGCAATGGTTTCCCTGCATCTGGCGAAAGATTTGGGTCGCCTTTCCCGACAATAATCGAACTTTCCGTCTGAATATCATTATCTTCCAGGTTTGCTTCTACCTTGTTGGCCGTTTTACTAGCCGTGCTTTCCTTCACCTTATTATGGAGTTCTTGTGGTAACATTTTTTCATCCTTATTCATATTAACACCATCCTTTAAAAGGTAGTGTTGGTTAATCCTTTCGAACTATACATTTATATTAACTAACCTTCTTATTAATCTTTCTTGATGCCGTGAGTTTAACAATTTGTTCAGCATGTTCTCGACCAATAATCACATTTTCTTTTACCATTCCCGCAATGAGTAAGTCCTTTTTCATTTTTTGCAAAAGTAAGTCTTTAAACAGAACCGATCGATTTGGAGCTATTTTAGCCGCTATGTCCCATAACCAATTCTCCATATGAATACTGATTGCTTTTTTTCTTAAATCTTCCGAAACATTCTTCATACCTAACCTTCTTATTGGTTTACGGTCTGTGGTAGCAGTCATTAATTGGCGCTTGTATTGGATGATGTTTAGGTATACCTCACCTAACAGTTCAGAAACGGTATCTGTTTCAGACATTAATTTCTCGTTAATCAATTCGACCTTTATCTTTTCTAGGAATAAATCTCTAAAAAACTTAGATCTATTGGTCTCTAGCTCCTCAACTAATTCCCACATCCAACACTCAAGGTTGAGGCTAACGGATTTTTTCTTATCGGAAGAGTTTTCTTGTCTTTTTTTCATGTATTGTCACCTCGACCTTAATTTGTTTGGTCATTTAAACCAGACCTTTTTGTAAAAATTTATCTAAAAAAACGATGCATGGAAATTTGTTGGTCTCTATTTTTGTCGTAGAGCTTTTCAACTTCTTCTTGATGACAAGCTTCTTGTATACTGAGCGTCCGTTTTTTTATGGTTATCGAAAGGAATAAAATATTGATGGTCATTTCTATCACTCCTCTACTCTAAAATTGTTTTCTTTTATTTAATGTCCTTAGTATAGAAAAACTTTGGAAAAATTTAATCATACGCAAGCCGAAAATTCCCTACAATCTTAGACCCATTTATTTTCAGTCTTTAGTCGCAATTTTAAAACGACCAGTCAGTTTATTTTATTATATTTACCTTCTTGTATAATTGTCAATTTAATAGCCTACAATTGAAAAATATTTTTACTATTTACTGAATTTTAGAACCCCATGATGGAATTCCATTGCTTTAGACGAAGAAAAGACAAGATAGGTTTCTTGTCTTTTCTAATTTTATGCTTTTATTTTTTCTAAAAACATTTGTTTCATTTCGGTTAACACTTGTTTAAAAGGGTAATCAGTATAAACGGACTGTACCGTGACTCCATTAATCATTGACCAAAATAAGTCTGCCATCACTTCGGGCTGAAGGTCTTCTTTGATTTCACCTGATTCTTGGCCCTCTTTAATAATCCCAGCAAGCAGGTCGACAAAATATTGTTTTCTACGGTCCGTTAATTTTTCTGCTAATTCGGGGTGTCTTGAGGCATGGAGCTTAAATTCATCATGAACGATAAATTTCCCCTTAATTTCTTTATTAGAAAAGTCAACCAATAAATATAAGTTAAATAAAAAGTCGATTTTTTCAATGGCACTACCGTAAGTTACAAGATCTTTCACTAAACTTTCATACGTTTCTTTAGTGTCTGTATTCATTAATTCTAAGTATATCTCATCTTTACTTTTAAAATAGTTATAGATTGCCCCTTTGCTTATACCTGAATGTCCCACAATATCATCGATTGTTGCCACTTGGAAACCCTTTTTTGCAAAACAAACTAGAGCACTTGCCAAAATTTCCTTTTTTTTCTTCTCTTTATGTGAGTCTGAAACAATTGGCGGCATTTATTTACCTCCGTTCTAAAAAAATTAAATGAAAACATTTACAAGTTTCTTAAATTTAATTAAAACATAGATGGCCTATTTAAAAAAGACTATTTAGTCTAAATAATATTTTTCATAAAAAGACAGTGTCCGTCTAAGGTGGATACTGTCTTTTTATGGTGCCTGACACCACTTTTACTTTTATTGCATGGGATTGATGAAGTCGTTTATTAGGATTTGAACTTCGTCGCCTTCATTCATTTCTCCCGGGCGTTCGACGGCGCAGACGATTCCACGGCGTTTGTAGGCGGCTTTGACAAATTTCGCGGCCAGTTTTGGGTGGTTTTCGTAATGTTTTTGGATCATCTCACCAGGAAATATACAAGGTTGATTTTCTCCCATACAGATCAAACCGGCACCACTTGGAAAGAGAATTCGTGAGCCCATCGTAAGCTTCGTTAGTTCAGGGTATCCGTTCAATAAGAGGTTCGCACCTAACCATTCCGGTAGAACATATTCTACTCCGAGGCCTTCAGCTATCTCTACAAGTTCTTCTTCCGAAACAATGGTAATTTGACGACGATTAAAAATGTCCGTCTCTTTTGGATACATCGGCTGCCGTGAATCGGATGGTACGACCATACCGAAATGACGATCCCCTCTTATCCCGCCAAACTCAAGTGCGGTATTAGCAATCCTTCTAGTCAAAAATGATTCTGGTTGATCCGCTATTAATATGGCATTTATCTTTGCTCCCGCATTTTTCATGATATTCCTTCTTTCTTAATAAAAGTCGAGCCCATCTTGAGCTTGTTATTTTGTGAATAAATTATTTAGTTCCCCAAATGTATGTCTTTTATTTTGCTGTTTTCACAAAGATTGTTGTTATTTATACTTATTTTTCCCAATAAAGTCTCACATCTTTTGACTTGATTACAATTAATTTCATCCATACTGTCCAACCTTACCTCAGGTTCTGACAGTAGTACACTTTGAAATCATCCAAGTTGTTCGAAGTTATTTTGCCTTCTGACAATGTTTTTGTTTTTTCCTCCTACACTGTCCGAAGTTCCTTTGCCTTCTGACAATGTTACTGTTTTTTTCGGCTACACTGTCCGAAGTTCCTTTGCCTTCTGACAATGTTTCTGTTTTTTCTGCCTAAACTGTCCGAAGTTGCCTTACCTTCTGACAATGTTTCTTTCTTTTCTGCCTACACTGTCCGAAGTTCCTTTGCCTTCTGACAATGTTACTGTTTTTTTCGGCTACACTGTCCGAAGTTCCTTTGCCTTCTGACAATGTTTCTGTTTTTTCTGCCTAAACTGTCCGAAGTTGCCTTATCTTCTGACAATGTTTCTGTTTTTTCCTCCTACACTATCCGAAGTTGCCTTACCTTCTGACAATGTTTCTGTTTTTTCCGCTTACTCTGTCCGAAGTTCCCCTGCCTTCTGACAATGTTTATTTCTTTTCTGCCTACACTGTCCGAAGTTCCTTTGCCTTCTGACAATGTTTCTGTTTTTACCGCCTACACTGTCCAAAGTTGCCTTACCTTCTGACACTGTTTCTGTTTTTCCCGCCTACTCTGTCCGAAGTTCCCCTGCCTTCTGACAATGTTTATTTCTTTTCTGCCTACACTGTCCGAAGTTGCATCAGGGTAAGATAGGATTGCATTTAAATTCACTCAACCTGTCCGACGTTGCTTTTTAATCAGGAACAAAAGGGACAGAGAACAACAAAGTTTATGAAAAGAACCTTTATTTATTACTAGGTGTAACGGCACGATTATTTTTGAGAACAAGTATAGTGGATTACTACCTAAGGCGTAATTTACCTATGGACATTGTTTTTTTAGCATTGTAACAGTATTTACCCATATAATTATTTTACACCATATTAAAGGGGGAATTGATTATATGAATCAACAAACTTTAATATTGGATTTAGATGATACCCTCATCCACTGCAGCAAGTATTTTATCAGATCAAAAAACCAATTTGCTGAACAGATGCAAGACTGGTTCGATTTCCTTTCAAAGGATGAAATCTTACAAAAACAATTAGAAATTGACGTTAAAAATGTGGATAAACACGGTTTACATTCTTCCCTTTACCCAGAATCATTCGTATTAACCTACAAATATTTTAGCGTCAAATATGGTAGAGCCTTAAAGAAAAGTGAAATCGAGCTTGTACGTAGAATGGGTCAAGAAGTGTTTGAACTTGAAGTACAGCCCTTTCCTTATGTATATGATGTCTTGGATAGTCTTCTAGAGGATGGTCATAGGTTGTACCTTTTTACAGGCGGAGATAAAAAAAATCAAAGAAGGAAAATTAATCAGTTAGGATTAGATTGCTACTTTGAGGACCGGGTGTTTATCCATGAACATAAAAATTCTACTACGTTGAAAAAAGTACTAAATCGAATAGAGTGTGAAAAAAAATCTACCTGGATGGTTGGAAATTCACTCAAAACGGATGTAAAACCTGCTATCGAGTTAGGCATCAATGCGATTCATATACCGTCAGATTTTGAATGGAGTTATAATATCATTGATTTAGAAATTGAACCAAATGGAACCTTCGCCGAACTCGAATCCCTTTTACAGCTTCCGGTTTATCTAAGAGACTATGCCTTCATTCATGAAGCAATCTAATTAGTTAATGGCTTGGGAATCCCAAGCCATTTTTCTATGTTTTATATTTATCTAATTATTATTTTTGACTACTTAGAATCTCGTTCACGGTTGATCTCATGGAATAAATGACCGTTTTCTTGTAGCATGCGGCTATAAGCAGCACTCTTATTTGTTCGGATCGGGATAAATTTTTAAAACGAGGCTCTTGTTTCAAAAAGGAACGGACGATTGACCAGCTGGGTGGCATTAAAGGAAAGTCATCAAGGGGTTGTTTATTCCGTAAACGATGAAACCACGATATCATTCCGGTTGAACTACTTTTATCGACTATACACGGGGCATAAATATTTTTAGTATGTTTTTTTAAGGATTCGAATCGATCCTGCCCACTTACTATAATGTAGCTTCCATCCTTCCGGTTTTTTTTAACAACTAAAACAAACATGCAGTCCCACATTATTCTCTGGAGTTTCTTAATATGCTCCGTAATTTTTAGCGATAGATCAGGTTTAATTTTGTTCAATGGTATATACTGTATCGTAAATTTCATACTCAGCCCCTCCTGTTTTTTCAAGGTTCTCTTTGGATCTCTGCAGCAGGTGCATTGTACTGATAAAGCTAGTAGCTAATGATGCCTTTAACTTATTCATCTGTAAGATAATATGTATGAGATGAGCGCATGTCACATACCTACAAGGGCCTATTCAATTTACGTTTATTAAAGAATCGCCTTTGTACTAAAATAGGTGTTTTTACCCAATTTTGCTTTTTAATATAGCTAATTTCTTAAATCTTTTATCATAACTTTGTCGCTCAAGTAGATTATTAAGCCAGAACTTTGCCTTTTCTTTATCCCCTATTTTTATAAATGCTTCAATGGCTTTTTTAAGATTGCTATTGTATCGAAAATTTTCATCTTTCATTAATTCTAGACATCGATGAAAGCTGCCCGAAGCTAATTTGGATTCTTTTGATTTGGAATATAGTAAGCCCAGATAAAAGTATCCACTTGAAATTTCTTCTTTCCTAAAGTGTTGTTGTTTTATTGCTGAAGTCATAATTTGAATTGCCTTATTTCTTAAGAAAAAATTTTCATACGTACTAGCTCTATTTACAAAGTCTTCATAATTCCTTAAAGGCTTAATTAGTGAAATAATCCCCATACATACACCTCGTATCAATATAAAAAAGATTTATTTGTAGTTTTCTACAAATATTCACTAAATTAAACAGGCTTTTACATAGCCATTAAAAAAGAACAATGCGATTGGACTCACATTGCTCTTTTACACCAATTTTCACTTCGGATACAGTATTTCATCAATAATCCCATACTCTTTTGCTTCTTCTGCACTCATAAAATAATCTCGGTCTGTATCCTTCGCGACTTTTTCAATCAGTTGGCCGGTACGTTCTGAAATGATTTCATTAATATGCTCTCTGAGTTTTAAGATTCTTCGTGCGGATATTTCTATTTCCGTAGCCTGCCCTCGCGCTCCACCTAGAGGCTGATGGATCATGATTTCACTGTTTGGCAGAGCGTACCGTTTTCCCTTGGTCCCTGCGAGAAGCAACATAGCTCCAAATGAGGCCGCCATCCCCGTGCAAATGGTTCGAATGTCAGGCTTAATGTATTGCATCGTATCAAAAATGGCAAAGCCTGCAGAGGTAGAACCACCGGGGCTATTAATATAAAGTGAGATTTCTTTATCAGGAGCATCGGCTGCTAAAAATAATAATTGGGCTACCACACTATTCGCCGTATGGTCGTTTATTTCATCTCCAATGATAATAATTCTGTCCTTTAATAAACGTGAATAAATATCATAGGAACGTTCTCCTCGATTTGACTGCTCTATTACATATGGTATTGTACTCATTCTTTATTCCTCCTTGAAGCGATGATTGGCTATGCAGCCATACAGAGAGTGCTTGAAGGAGAGATGTTGGGACGGGCCT
The DNA here is from genome assembly GCF_057656715.1 of Neobacillus sp. Soil_C_43. Classification (NCBI taxonomy): domain Bacteria; kingdom Bacillati; phylum Bacillota; class Bacilli; order Caryophanales; family Bacillaceae; genus Neobacillus; species Neobacillus sp. Soil_C_43. The sequence goes on along the minus strand of NZ_JBDGJV010000002.1, from coordinate 47,815 downwards.
TTTGGAAGCTTCTAGAAATAAGCGTAGGTTCAGTTCGAATACTTCTTAACGAAGGAATCACATCAATTAGGATGGTTGGGTCTTGATTTTTCAATGCCTCATAAAAAAGTTCCGAGAGCTGTTCCTGCTCCTCTACATCCCAAAAGGATTCTAAATCAAAGGACTGTTCCTCTTCGATTGCTTTTTCCAGGCGCTTTTTAGCTCGGTGGAGATTGGACTTCACCGCTATTTCTGTTACATCAAGGATATCGGCTATTTCCTTCAGTTGGTATTGAAAAGACTCTTTTAAAAGAAAGATAACCGCTTGCTTTGGAGTGAATTTTTTCAAAAGCAATTCCACTGAATCATTTAGACCATCCAGTTGATTAGTAATAGCATGACTTGCACAATCAGAATCTGATTCTAGTGTTTCCTTCTTTCTTTTACGAAGCACATCAATCCAATGATTGTAAGCCATTTTATTTAACAAAGCCGAAGTCATCTTTTGCGGTTGATTCGAATATCTTAATGCCTTAAGATACGTGTCTTGGGCGACATCCTCTCCATCCCATTTATTTTGGGTTAAAAAGTGACAATATCGCTGAAGTTTCGGATAATACTCCCTCCAAAAGGCATCGTCAAACCTATTTTCGTCCTCTGAATTTTCTACGCTGTCCTGTCTAAGTTTGTGTGACATTGATTTCACTCCTTTGCACTCTCTACCCTATAAACGATTCAAGGAGGGTGAAAAGATACGGGGTCAAAAAATTTTTTTGTTAGTGATACTATATGTGGCTCGTATTGGAATTAACCATGTCCATCCTTTATTAATGCACTAGGTAGACCCGCTCAGGGCGGCCAACTGTCCCATATGAGAGATCAGCCTCAATTTTTTCTTCTGACACCAAATGTTCTAAGTATCGTCTTGCAGTCGTTCGGCTAACACCAATTTCCTTAGCCACCAGCTCGGCCGTTAGCCCCCTACCTTCCCTGCCAAGGACCTCCAATACCTTTTCGAGTGTCAGTGGATCGATTCCTTTAGGTAGATACACCCTTTCGTTCCCTCCATTTTCATTCTCTTTACGCAACAGCTTATCCACCTGCTGCTGTGTGACATGAAGACTTTCTTTGCCTAATTGGATCAGTTTGGTATGATACTCTTTATATCGTAACAATGATTGTTTGAACCGTTCAAACACGACGGGTTTAATAATATAATCAAATACACCAATACTAATGGCTTCCTGAACTTTGTGAATCTCTTTTGTTGCCGTTATCATGATGACATCCATTTGTTTGGTCTGCTGTTTTGTTTCCTTTAGTAAGTCTAATCCATTCATATCTGGAAAATACACATCTAGTATAAGTAAGTCTGGCTGGAGGATCTCGATTAACGTTTTTGCCTCAATATAACTGGCGGCAATCCCAACTGTCTCAAACCCCTCTATTTGTTCAAGAAACCGCTTTTGGATTTCCGCTACTCGTAAGTCATCCTCCACAATTAATACGGTGATTGTTTGACCCCTGTTCATACATATTCCCCCTGCTTTTTGGTATTGCTACTGTGAAAATGGAGCCTTCTCCCGCATTCGAAGAAAATGTAATCGTTCCTCCTAATTCATTTAGCGCTTTTTGTACTAAACTAAGTCCGATTCCAGCATTACTGCCTGTATTCTTTGTGGTAAAACCTGCTTGAAAAATCTGTTCACTCGTGTCTGGATTCATCCCTATGCCGTTGTCTTCTACTTCAATAATCAGTTCTTTACCCAAATCGGTCAGAAATAAGGAAACATTCTTTTCTTGCTTTTCATTTTCTTTTACGGCTTCAAAGGCATTATTGATGAGGTTTCCTATAACCGTTACTAATGCCTCTCTGCTTAACTCAGGTAGAATATCTTTGAAACTGCTTTCTCTATCGATTGTAAAATGTATTTTTAACTCGCTTGCTAAACTAACTTTTCCTAAGATAAACCCTGCAATAATAGGATCTGGTACTTCTTTCATTAAGAATTGAATGAACCCCTGGGCAACATCCACTTCTTTTGAAATAAAATCAATGGCTTCCTGGTAGGACCCCAGTTGAATCAGACCAAGTAATGTATAGAGACGATTTGAATATTCATGGGTTTGTGCGCGCAATCCCTCTGCATAGGCTTTAACATGGGATAATTCCTGTAGTAGCTGGGTGAGCTCCGACTTATTTCGAAAACTGGCAACAGCGCCAACCACTTCCCTTTTATTATTAAAAATAGGAATACGATTGGCTAAATACACCTCGTCCATAATGATAATTTCCTGGTCATACTCGGCTTGTCCCGTCCGCACCACTTCAAGTAGATGGGTATTAACCAGCACTTCTTCAATTCTTTTTCCCCTAAGCAGGATATGATTGGGCACCTTCAGGATTGTATGAGCGGTTTCATTCACGACCGTAATTCTTCCCTCGGTATCGATGGCAATGATTCCCTCATGAATAGATTCCAATATCGCATGTTTCTCTTGGTACATCCATGCGATTTCTTTTGGTTCTAGTCCAAAAATAGCTCTTTTTATATTTAACGAGATTAATAGAGCTGCCAATAACCCTCCTATTAATATAATTAATGTGGCAACAAAAATTTTCTTCTGTAACTTCGAAATCTCTTTTTCAATATCCGTTTGCAGATACCCAACAGAAACGACGCCAATGACTTCGCCGTTACTAAAAATGGGGGCTTTTCCCCTCAAGGAAGGACCTAACGTCCCCGTCGATTCGGAAATAACAGACTCTCCTTTAAATACTTGACCATTGTCCCCCCCTACCATTTTTTGGCCCAAACGAGCCGGGTTGGGATGCGAGTAGCGGATTTCGTTCCTGTTCCCTATGACGATAAATTCTGCCCCCACCTGTTTTCTAATATTTTCTGCAATAGGCTGGATAATCGTTGAAGGATTGTTGGTCCGAAAGGCTGCCTGAATTTCCGGCATATTGGCAATTGATTGAGCAACTGATAACGCCTTTGACCCGATTTCATGCTTCAAATTTGATTCCATAATATTTTTAAAGGTAAATTCTATAATTGTTCCAAGTACAATGATAAGTATGGAAATTCCCAGCATTAGCTTTGTATGTAGTCGCATTCAAACACCTCTAACTCTATCATATAAAAAAAAACTCCTATTAAAAAGGAGTTTTTTCTCAATCTTCAGAATTTTACCCTTCTACATTTATGATTACTTCTTTCCCTCTTCGTTTCATCATGAACGGAACTACCAGCCAAAGGACTGTGATAAGAAGGAATGCTAAAGAAATTGGCCGTGTAAAAAATACACTGTAATCACCATTCGATATGGTTAGGGCTCTTCTTAGGTTATTTTCGATCATCGGTCCGAGGACTAGACCAAGAACTATCGGGGCAATGGGGTAATCATTTTTATTAAAAAAATACCCCAGGACTCCACAGCCCAATAATAGTAGAAGATCGTTGGTCGATACTTGAACAGCATAGACGCCAAAAATGGAAATGGCAATAATGATCGGTATTAAGTATTTCTTCGGTGTTTGAATGATTTTTGCAAATACCTTCACTAATGGAAGATTCAAGACTAAAAGCATGATGTTACCTATGAACATGCTGGCGATTAATCCCCAGGCAACCTGTGGATGGTCTTCAAATAACAATGGACCTGGTTGAACATTGTACATCATCAGAGCACCCATTAGGATAGCTGTGGTGCCAGAACCTGGTATCCCTAATGTTAATAATGGAATCATAGCACCGCCAGACGCCGCATTATTCGCTGATTCTGGTGCCGCCACCCCTGCGATCGTTCCTGTTCCAAATTTCGAAGGAGTTTTGGAAATCTTTTTTTCAAGAATATAAGAGAAGAAGGATGCAAGTGTTGCCCCAGCTCCCGGTAAGATTCCAACAAAGAAGCCAAGGATACTTCCGCGGGCAATCGGTCCAGCCGATTCTTTTAATTCCTCTTTGGATGGCAGCAAGTTATTAATTTTTGCAATATCCACCTCTTCTTCTTCTTTTTCTAGAATGGTCTTGAATACTTCACCGAGCGCAAACAATCCTACCGCTAAAGTTAGAAACTCAATTCCTTGGAAAAGCCATGGCACATCGAATGTAAATCTAGCAATCCCGGAAACACTGTCAATTCCAATTGTTCCGAGTAACAACCCACAAACAGTCATGATTAAGGCTTTTGTTACTGACTTTCCAGCTAAACCGCTAACGGCACCCAGTCCTAATAGCATTAAGGAAAAATATTCTGCCGGACCAAATTTTAGGGCTACGTCGGATAACGGCTTTGCTAGGGCAATCAAGGCTATCAGTGTCACGATTCCAGCTACAAACGATCCAATTGCTGCGATGGATAGTGCGCTGCCGGCCCTTCCTTTCTTTGCCATTTGATATCCGTCCAATGTTGTGACGACAGAGGACGATTCTCCTGGTGTATTTAATAGAATAGAAGTGGTAGACCCCCCATACATTGCTCCATAGTAAACTCCTGCTAATAAAATGATTGCGCTTGTTGCAGCCTGTTCTGGCGGCAGTCCGCCTGTAATGGATGCCGTTACCGGAATAAGAAGAGCTACACCACTCATTGGGCCAATACCTGGCAATACGCCAACAGCGGTCCCTATCAAAACCCCAACAAAAGCAAAAATGATATTATACCAAATAAGGGCCGTTCCAAAACCTTGAATTAAATAATCTAATGTACTCATGATCTTTCCTCCTTTCTTCTATTACTGTGGTTAAAACCAAACAGGCCAACCTGGAAGTGTTCCCTTTAACACTTCAACAAATAAATAGTAAACGATTCCTGAAAAAGCAGCAGATATGATAAGGGATGACACCCACTTCGAACGTTCCATTGTTTGAAAGCAAATAAATAAAAAGACAAAAGTAGTAATCACATACCCTATTGTTTCCAAGGTTAAGATATAAGCCAATGTAGCAACGAAAATGATTAAAAACGGCTTATATTCTAATTTTCCCTTTGCACTATGCTCTCCCTTTGAGATGATGGTTTCATAAAACAAGCGAATACTTAATAATACAAGGATAATACCAAGAATAAATGGGAAAATATCAGGACCTACTACACTACCGTATGACGAGCTTGATAGCTGCTTACTACCAACTATAAATAACACACCAACCGCAAGAAACATGACTGATGCAACACGATCGAATTTGATATCCATCTTCATACCCCCTCCTTAACTAATAGGGGAAGGAGAGAGACCACTCCTTCCCACACTATTACTTTTGCATACCCAATGCTTCTAATAATTGCTGGACTTGTTTATCTTGTTCTTCTAAAAACTTTTTGAAATCGCCACTGTTTTTGTACTGTAACTCCCAGCCTTGAGTTTCTACTTCCTTCTTCCAATCAGGTGTCTTGACTAGCTTATCAATCGTATTTTCCCAATATGTTTTTGCTTCCTTAGACATCTTTTCAGGACCGAATACTCCGCGCCAAATGGTAAATTCGGCGTCAACTCCTTGTTCCTTTGCAGTCGGTACATCTTTGAAATCACCTGTTAAGCGATCAGTTGAAGTAACAGCCAGCACTCTAATTTTACCTGCCTTTAAAAATTCCTTTACACTAGAAGCGTCAGTCCCAATCACATCTGCATTTCCTCCAAGAAGTGCAGTAATCGCTTCCCCGCCGCCATCATAGGAGACATATTTAATTTTCGTAGGATCCACACCGTATTTATACGCTGGAAGTATGGAGATCAAGTGGTCCATCGAACCTGGTGCGGAACCACCTGCAAATGTTAGTTTAGTAGGGTCCTTTTTCACGTCTTCTAAGACGGATTTCAGATCCTTATATTTTGAATCGGCTTTTACGACAATGGCACCAAAATCCTTCGTCAACTGCGCTAATGGAGTGGTGTTTTTGTAGCCGTAAGGGCTGTTTCCTTCCTTTTTCAGGTTGTTAATAATGATCGGCGGTGAACTAACAAAGAGCATGTCGTTGTTTGCCACATGTTGGGTTGCGTATTCCGCCATAAATACAGCTCCACCGCCACCTGGCTTATTCTCTACTGTCAATGGCTGCGTTACTAGTTTTGTCTCGCTAAGTACTTTTGTAAAGGAACGTGCGGTTAGATCCCAACCACCACCAGCACCCGATGGAGCTACAACGGTAATGGCATTCGTAGGATAGCCTGTACTTTCTTCCTTTTTACCAGAGCTAGCTGTTTCTTTACTGCTGCAAGCACCAAGGCTTAATGCCAATGCACCTGCACACATGACTGCTGAAATTCTTTTAATAGAAAACATTTTGTTTCCCCCTTTGTAAACGTTTTCTTAATTTTACAAAATCTTTTGCCCTTGAAAAGGTTATGTATTTAAACAGCATTAAAAACTTATAAACCATTTTGTTCATTTTGTTCACGTGCGGAAAATTGGAGATTTTTGCAGAAAAATAATAGTGGACTATTTTTATAAGCCTGATATAATCCAAATAGAATACATTATTACATTTAAAGGTGGACACTATGGGGAACACATGTAGGTATGTTGTCAACGCACTTGGAAAAGGTGGGGAAACATATTATACGCGTTGTAAAGACAAACAAGAATTGAAGAACTGGATTTCTACTAATCGTGAAAAAATAATAATGGACGAATTAAAAATCACTGATAAACAACAAAGTCTATTTTCCAAATGGTTAGGCATGAAAAACTTATTTTAACGACTAGACGCCATTCTATTTAGAATGGCGTCATTTATTTGCTATTTTATACGATTAATAGCAAAGGTATTATTAATATATGGTATAATTATCCAACGGAGGTGTGTGTGGTATGGCAATGGAAATTGAGGATAAAGTAAAACCATCACGTTCAACAAGTAACAATAATAAAAATGACGTGACAGTAAATAACAACTTCAGTTTAACGATTAACTTTGGAGATTCATTGAATGTATTAGCTTTAATTGCTGGAGTCTATTTGATTAGAAGAATTGCAAAAAAACGCAAACTGAAAAAGAAAGCTGAAAAAAAGTAATGGATTCCGGCCATTACTTTTTTATATATTTAACAAGCTCCTTGACCTTATTCGTAACGTCGTTTACTCATCTATCTCTCTTAGTTTTTTCCGTAATTCAATCATTACGGCTCTCGGGTTCTCCATTTCAAAAATAATATATTTATATTTTCCGAACCCGTCTACTTCCAGGTGGACTAGGGGAACATTGTGTTCACATGATATAAAATACCACTCATTTCCGAACTTAAAACTACCTTCAAAAATGTTCAGTGGCGCAATCGCAGTGCCAGGCATTTTAAGCATCCACATCGGTGGATCGAATTCATCTATATAGACACGTTTAATTGCCTTGTAAGGAATTCTCAATTGCCATTTAAGTGCAAACACACTTAGTAGCCCGTTTAACCTAAGCACAAATTCATCCTTGGTAAAGCTTACTTTTCTCCCCACTAAGATCACCCCAAAAGCGGATTTCGATCACCCATTTTCCTTTATTTTACCACTGGAATATTCAGTAAACCATTCCTTTTACAAAAACAAAAAAAGGACCAACCCTCAAGTCAGTCCAATCTTTGATCGTATTTAGCACTAGCAAATTGTCCACCTCAAGAAGACAAATGTCCACAAGGATGCCTGACACCCAAATAGGATCTACCCCTCTATAGTCACGAATTTCTTTTTCTGAATGTAGATAAGTCTAAGGGATAAGGCAATTCCTGCTGCAAGTAGTCCTACGGTTAGTCCTATCCAATAGCCCCTTGCCTCTAAGTTTGTGTAATGGGCCAGCACGAAGCCGACTGGGAGACAGATTAGCCAGTAGGCAATTAACGTCATGATAAAAGCGAGATTGACATCCTTATACCCTCTTAATGCTGCTTGTGCTGTCGCCTGGATGGCATCAGATATTTGAAAAAACAGCGCAAAGATTAAAAAGTTCGCTGTTAAGTTGATAACGGCCGTTTCGTTCGAATATAAACCAGCCACTTGATAACGGAACACAACCACTAACAATCCCGTAAAGAGGGCAATGAAAATGGCCAGATATACACCAAGCCAGCTGTATTGTTTGGCATCTTTATAACGCCGTGATCCGACTTCAAAGCCGACAAGAACGGTCAGCGCCGTGGAGATACTTATGGGAATCATATACAAGAATGACACGATATTTAAAGCCGATTGATAAGCCGCTATCGTTGTGACGTTAAATTTACTTAATAGAATCGTGACCACTGCAAACATACTTGTCTCGAAAAAGGTGGAAAGCCCCATTGGGACACCAATCTTTAAAATTTCCTTACATTCTTCCCACGAGAATTCCTTCTTATTACTGAAAACCGGATAGGATGAGAATGGGTCTTGTGTTTTTACAATAAAAATCGTCATCCCCATGATGGCCCAATAAGTGATCGATGTCGCATACCCTGCCCCAGAGCCCCCTAACTCTGGAAAACCAAAATGTCCAAAGATAAACGCGTAGTTCAAGAAGAAATTAAGCGGCAAAGACGCTAGCATAATCACCATAATCACACGTGTTTTCCCAAGAGCGTAAATAAACGACCTTAGGACGTTAAAAATAAACAGAGGGACAATTCCAAAACTTAGACCAACTAAATAATCAAATGCCGTTTCTTGGACATCATTAGGCAGTTTCATTTTGTCTAAAATGGGATCTAATAAAAAGGCTCCCAGAATAATAACCACGATAGCAATTAAAAAGGAAAGATACATGCCATGTTTCACAACAGTGGATACTTCATTATTTCGTTTTTCACCGAATCGTTGTGCCGCAATGGGTGAAACCGCTAGTAAAATGCCGCTGATTCCCATAAAAATAGGGCTCCAAACCGAGGAGCCAATCGCCACTCCTGCTAAATCGGAAGAATGATATTTTCCTGACATGATCGTATTGAAAAATACCATCGAAAACATGCCAAGCTGTGTAATTAAAATGGGAATTAATAAGACAATTATTTGTTTTGTCTTTTCCCTGATTGTAAAGGTCTGGTTCATAACTGTGTGCTCCTTGAGAATAAAAATCCGAACCTTTATTATACTCTATTTCGAATTATTTTCCTCTAAATAAGTTTCCGCCTGTGATACCCATCACCTCTTCTTCTTCTTGCTTTTTTTAAAATATAGTTAAAGGGAGATGGGTTCTGCGTATGGAAAAACAATTGTCCGATTTGTCTATTTTCGAGAGCTACCGCAATCGACAAGTGATTCTTAACTACTATCAGGATGAAGATTTTTTATGGAAAAGAGAGGGCTTTCACTTTGATTCTATCCAATTTGGAAGCGAGCATCTGCTATTTTTGAAGGAGAACGGCAGCACAATATCGGTTCCCATATATGAATACAAAACTGCTGTCATTAATACCCAGTTTCCGAATTTCTTTATTTTGCGGAATGGTGAGGATCTCTTGGAGATTTATTTTACTTGACTTGGTTTGACCAAGTACTATATTCAGCAAAAAAGACGCTTCCATTAGGCGTCTTTTTTGATTTCGTTACCGCTTTCCCTTTTCTGTAGTCACTTCAGGCATGTAGACTGCTTATACGTTACCGGGGACACTCTCCCACAACACTATCGGGCACGTAGACTCCTTCTACATTACCGGAGCCCCTTCCCAACAGCCATTTCGGGCACGTAGACTCCTTCTACGTTACCGGGATCCCTTTCACACTACACTTTCGGGCACGTAGACTGCTTATACGTTACCGGGACCCCTTTCACTCAACACTTTCGGTAACGTAGACTGCTTCTACGTTACCGTGTCCCCATTCACTCAACGCTTTCGGGCACGTAGACGTGATACCTTGCTTTTTCCATAGGACTTTGAATGGAATCAGCACCGTACGAAGGAAATGCGATAGAATTTTCGAGGATCTCACACCTGCTGCTATAATCAATATAGATCAAAAACCTACCAATAACCTTAATATCCCCAAAAAATAGACGTGCACCAACATTCGCACGTCTATTCCTTTATTGTATATAACAGGAACCCTCAGTGTCCCACCTAGTTCTTTACAATTTTTGAAGGATTATTCACTTTGTATAGTACTGGCACATCGACAAGAAATTCTTCCTCTACATCTTTTCCCTTCGCTAACTTCTTAGCCGCTACTTTTCCGTCGAATTCGAGTTGATCTCCAACAGCCAGTTCAAACTTTTTAAGGGTTTTACTGTGACTGCACCACGCAAAACCAATTTCCAGTGGATTGTCTTGAATGATTTTTACATTCTCTAAGACAACTACTTCATCGTTTTCTTCATTGAACGGATTGTAAGTCAAGGCAAACTGTTTAACCGTTGCAGCAAAGTGTACTTTATCAGCCGGCAACTCGAGCTTGGGAGCCTTCTCTTTTTTCGGCTTTGCTTCTTTCACTTTTGCTTGCTTCGGCTTTGGCTCGTCCTCTTTTTTCGGAAGTTCTTTGGCAGCAGGCGAACTATCTTCTACATTGTTGCTTTCTACTTTGTCCCCACTCTCTACTGTCGGTATGTCCTTATCCTCAAGATTCAACAAGCTTTCTTTTCCAAAGCTTGATTGCTGCATTTCCTTAAAATAGGCTGGGTGGATACAACTCAAATGGCCATCGTTAAATTCAATGACAACCGTATTTAATTCAGCCGCACTCCCGTAGGTTTCATAGCCTTTAATGGATACAAGACGCTGGGAGTGCCGGTCTTTGTACCAGAATTCCCTTTTTGCTTCTTTTGCTGAGGAAAGTCCCCATTCCTTGAGCTTTTCCTTATAATGGTCCTCATCCCGAAAGGTATCGAACTCACCCTTTGGCGGAATATATTGTGTTAGCTCAGATTGTTCTATTTGCGGCCGCTCGATCACCACTCCACACTTCCTTCCGTTATGTATATGTGTAGATTATATCATTTCATATGAAAAACATTAATCGCGATGCCAAATATGGGCATAATTTAAAATGACTTAGACGAATTTTATTTTTCCACTGAAAAAGTAGGTCTTTTCTATTTTCTATGTTATACTGATTTTACCATTTGCTTTATTGATTCATGACCTCTGTTCTTTCGATGAGAACGGGGGTTTTTGTTTGTCTTTATTTCTTTCTACTACTTTCATATGTATACAAATGTCTCTGTTAAAATTGCCTGTTGATTTCCGCTCCAGATGCTTCGCTTTCCGTGGGCGTTTCGGCGAGCCTCCTCGGCCAAAAAAGCGCCTGCGGGGTCTCCCCTGACCCGTACTCCCACAGGAGTCTTCGCGTCTTCCGCTCCAATCAACAGGGTATAAAAATCAACAATGTTCTTTAACACAGCCATACAAAAAAAAGACTCTACAAGAGAGTCTTTTTCATTTATATAAAGCTTTTATTAAGCTTTACGAACGTTAGAAGCTTGTGGTCCACGTTGACCTTGCTCAACGTCAAAAGTTACTGTTTGGCCTTCGTCAAGAGATTTGAAGCCTTCGCCTTGGATAGCTGAGAAGTGTACGAATACATCGTCTCCACCTTCGCGCTCGATGAATCCAAAACCTTTTTCTGCATTAAACCATTTTACTTTACCTTGTTCCATTTGTGTATCCTCCTGCTGTGTGCTGTGCACACATTTTGGTACTATCCTTGCTCAAATCTTCAAGACAGAAAGCTGTTCACTTAACACTCTTGCCGATCCACAAAAATAATTCTTCTTAAATATAACAGAAATAAATGGATAAAGCAAACGAATATAAACTTTTTTAAAATATAGTACTTCGAAATTAGATAAAAAAAGCTAACAAACATTGTCTTTTGAGGTTTCCAACGCTGCTCAATAAAATTATTTTAAAATATTAAATTATTTTCATCAAATTAACCATGATCGATTGTATAATAACAAAGATAATTAAATATGAAACGGTGAAGACACATGCGAACATATAATGAAAAAATTAGTATTTATCATGGAATGGTGTCAACCATTGCTGTGAATCTTGCGGGTAACTTTTTTCCTATTTTTGCAATTTCTATTCTTGGTGCTACTAATTATCAGGTTGGGTTGATTAGTTCACTTCCCCCACTTGTTGCCCTATTAACCACCATTCCTGCTGCAATTGTATTAAATCGCCTGGAGCAGCAAAAAAGAACGGTAGCAATGTCCGTTTTTTGGGCGAGAATTATGTTTTTATTGTTGATTGGAGTGGCTTTCGTTGCTTCTGACCATCAAGCCTGGGCATTTTTAATTATTGTTGCTTTAATGAATATCCCAGGAACAATTTCTAACATTGGTTGGCAAACCCTAATAAGTGGAATGATTAGCGAAGAACGAAGAGGTTCATTTTTTAGTGACAGAAATCGGCTATTAACCATTGTTGGGATGGTTACCACCCTAATTATCGGTATCGTCATGAAAAAGCAAACAGACAATGCACTCGCCTATCAATGTTTATTCTTCATTGCTTTTGTTTTTGGACTGTTTGAAGTGTTCTTCTTACTAAAGCATAAAGAAAAGGCGGAGCCGAAGAAGAACAAAGAGCAAAATTCGTTTATGGATTGGTCGATTTTTAAGGATAACGGGTATAAATGGTTTCTCGTATCTGCCCTGTGCTTTAATTTCACCTGGCAGTTGGTTTGGGGATTATTCAATATCTATAATGTAAAATACGCTCATGCTACGATTCTTTGGATCAGTATCTTTTCTGTGGCGAACCAATTGGTACAAATCTTTTCGTTTCCCTTATGGAAAAAATGGGCCGAACAAAAATCCAATACACTTATGCTCGTTTGGGTAGCAGTCGGTATGGCAACGGCACCGATTTTAAATGTATTGTCAACGAACTTGTACTACTTAACATTTGTTGCCATGACATCTGGATTTTTTGTTTCAGGTACAATGCTCCTGTTGTTCAATCTTTTGTTGGAGCAGTCGCCAAAGGAAAAGAGAACCTATTGTATTACCACCTATAATGTTCTCCTGTCATTCGTTGCCTTTATCGCCCCTCAAATTGGCATATGGCTATTAGAAACAACCGGCATGCAGAAATCAATGGAGATTAGCACTGTGCTTCGACTAATCAGTGCATTCGTATTTTTACTTATGTACATCAAATTTATGAAAAACCAAAAGCATGCACTACTAAAAAGCTAATTAAAGGATATGGGTTGGATAAAATCCAACCCTTTTTTGTTGTGCCATTTATTGCTGTCATTTGTCGTGGCAAAGTTTCATATTTTTAAAAGGAAGTGGTTTGGCGGAAATAAGAACAGGAGGTAAATATGATTATTATTAATCACCAGCGTGTGAAACCAATGGATTTATTTCCTCATATTACGAATAAAGAACAAAGAACAATTATTGAATATATGGAGAAATATAGTGGGAATTATGAGTATGCCACACTAGATCAACTTAAATTTGAATTGATGTTCCGAACGAATACTATGACTGCTGCCCGTCAACAAGATAAAAGCGGTGCCAAGTTTACTACCTTTCAGTATGCCTTTTGCAATAAACAGTATTGGAATCGTCTGAATAATGGAGGCTTCCTCATAAAACCCAACATCAGTCCCTCGGTAGCTATTTTAGATGTCATAAAAAATGGGCCTCTCTATGCCTTCGAATGTTCCACAGCAGTTGCCATTGTTTTATACATTGCCACACTTTACTCTATAGGAAGCTCAAGGTTTGACATTCTCTTTAGCAATCTTTATTTAATGGATTGGCAATTTGATGAGGATATGAAAATGTATCAAAAAGTTGGGGACGACTATTTACCCGGTGACATTCTTCATTTCAACAATCCAGATTTCAACCCAAAAGAACCCCATTGGCGTGCAGAAAACGTCATCTACTTTGGAGATGACCTATACCAAGGACATGGAATCGGAATCAGAAATGCAAGCACCATCATCAACTTCCTAAACAAGAAAAGAAAACCGAATCCCCAACATTCCGCTTACCTAATGACACTTATCACTCGACTCTATTATCAATCGTTTCGCTAAGATGGTGTCAGGCACCATCTGTAATCATGTCCTCCGCCATAGACAGTTGTTGGGACGGTCAGACTGCTTTCCTAATTTTTTCTGAACCGCCCCATTACTTCCAGGGTTTGTGAGATGTTTACAAAAGCATTTGGATCGGTGATTTTGATGGTATGTTTTGTTTCATTCAATTCAAATCTTGTTATCACAGTTGTTAGGACTTTTTTTGGTTTATGGGCGTAGGCGCCTTCTGCGTTATGTACCGTAATCCCTCTGGAGTGTAAATGGATAAGGGCGTCTATTAGTTCATCCCCTTTCTCAGTGACAATCCTTAAGGTTAATTTGTTTTGGTTTGTGTAAACCATATCGACTGCTCGACCTGCTACATAGATGGCGATGACTGTATATAAAGTGATATCCCATCCAAATATAAAGCCTGAAGTGCCAACAACAAGAAGGTTCATACATGCACTTAAAAAACCAACCTGCATGTTCTTTTTTTGAGAAATAATAAGGCTGACGATATCCGTTCCGCCTGTTGAACCGCCAGTCTTGATGACAAGTCCGACGGCAATTCCATATAGAGCACCGCCGATTATTGATGAGAGTAAAATATCATTAGATATTGCGTGAATTGGAATTACTTTCAAACTGATTGACAAAACAACAACTGAATATATGGTATACAGGATAAATCTTTTTCCCAGATATTTAATACCCAAAATCAAAAGCGGAATATTAATTATCAATACAATCAAACCTGTATTGACGTGTAAATAATGATGAATAAAAAAAGCCATCCCGGTAACGCCCCCGGATGCCAATTTATGCGGGATAAGAAACGTGTTATAAGCAAACCCAAAAAGCATGGAACATAATCCTACCAGGATGATTTGATAAATTAATCGAAACAAAATAAGCACCTCTAATAGATTCTCTTGAAAATTATTTATTGTTTATAAATTAGGCTCTTATCGTAAACTTTGTTGCTCTCAGTACTCTTTTGTTCCTGATTCAAAAGCAACGGCGGACATATGAGTGAATTTAAATCCGATGCTGATAGAACCTGTTTTAACTTCGGACAGAGTTGGTGGAAAAGACAGCAACATTGTCAGAAGACAAAGGAACTTTGGACAGAGTAAGCGGAAAAGACAGCAACATTGTCAAAAGGCAAAGGAACTTTGGACAGAGTAAGAGGAAAAGACAGCAACATTGTCAAAAGGCAAAGGAACTTTGGACAGAGTAAGAGGAAAAGACAGCAACATTGTCAGAAGACAAAGGAACTTTGGACAGAGTAAGCAGAAAAAACAGCACGATTGTCAGAAGGCAGGGCAACTTCTGACAGAGTTGGCGGAAAAAGCAAAAACATTGTCAGAAGACAAAGGAACTTTGGACAGAGTAAGCGGAAAAGACAGCAACATTGTCAGAAGGCAAAGGAACTTTGGACAGAGTAAGCGAAAAATACAGAAACATTGTCAGAAGGCAAAGGAACTTTGGACAGAGTAAGCGGAAAAGACAGCAACATTGTCAGAAGGCAAAGGAACTTCGGACAGAGTAAGCGAAAAATACAGAAACATTGTCAGAAGGCAAAGGAACTTTGGACAGAGTAAGCGAAAAATACAGAAACATTGTCAGAAGGCAAAGGAACTTTGGACAGAGTAAGCGAAAAATACAGAAACATTGTCAGAAGGCAAAGGAACTTTGGACAGAGTTAGCGAAAAATACAGA
>NZ_JBDGJV010000002.1:12596-32065 GCF_057656715.1 Neobacillus sp. Soil_C_43 | reverse complement strand
AAGGCAAAGGAACTTTGGACAGAGTAAGCGAAAAATACAGAAACATTGTCAGAAGGCAAAGGAACTTTGGACAGAGTTGGTGAAAAAGACAAAAACATTGTCAGAAGGCAGGGCAACTTCGGACAGAGTTGGCGAAAAAAACAAAAACATTGTCAGAAGGCAAAGGAACTTCGGACAGAGTAGGCAGAAAAAACAGTAACATTGTCCAGAGTAAATGAAATTAATAGTAATCATTTCAAAAGATGTGAGTCTTCACTGGAATACATAAGTAGGAAAAACAACAATCTTTGCGAAAACAGCTATAAATTAATATCCTCACCCTTTTCAGTAGGACTTTCAATGCAATTTACAAGTGTTTCCTTTTTCTTACTAATTCATCTCTATCGGATGCCATTGGAGGCTGTTCCAACCATCTATTTTTAATCATGATATTAGCTCCATCTTCAGCATACATCTGTACTTCTAACGATAGCCTGTTATACATTGTACTAAGATCGCCTCTAGGACTTTGACTAACAGCTGTACCGTAATAGCCAACGCTCAAAGCAATCAAGCCACTTGTATAGAACATCATCAGTTTATCTGAAAAAGTATGGGTTGTACTATTAGTTATTTCTGAATCCCAACGCATAGGTACAGGAAGTTTACTTTCCTCTAACTTACCTCTAAATAAATTAATATGTTTATTCCCAACTTCTAAACCTTTTAAAAAAAACTGTTTTACATCCTTATCCTTGGCAACCTGACTAAATCCAGTTAGTGCAGCTACTCCCAAGGCATTTCTTTGCATATTCGCAAATAAATTATCGACTTCGGCAGCAACTAATGGTCTTTTTTCTCCGAACACATCTAACATAAACCATTGTTTTTTTACAAATTCAACCTTCTCTAAATTAGGCAGGTTCGGAGACCTGATAAACATTCCTTTAGATAATAATAATTCAGTTGACCTATTATATAATTGCATTGTTTCTGTAAGGCAATCCATGTAATAGGATTTAATATCACTTCTTACAGATGTTCCAACACTACCAGCATATGTTGTAAGCCCAACCTTAGACATTTGGTTAATAAAATTTAGTACAAAACTGTCGGAATAAAGTCTAGGAGCAGTTAAATCCACATCCTCTTTAATACTAAACCCATATGGAACTACATGTTTTTCCTCTGTTAGTATTGCTGTAATCTTTTGAATATGTGATTTTGATAGTTCTAAAGCAAATTCAATTATAGGCTTAATTTCAAAATCCTCAGCCTTTTCTAAAAAATAGGTAAGAACACATATGCTTGAACTGTCATTTAAATATTGAAGCCAAAGTTGACTAATCTCACCAGCTGTGAGCCTAATCTGCTTTCCTTTTTCCTCCATAAGTACCCTCCAGAAAAGATATACTAAGCAATACCTTCCCCATAAATTACCTATAGTATGTATTTGTTACCCACGTTACTTTAAGTACATAAATTCTCAAGTAACCCCTATCATTAGTCTTTTTATAAACAAAAAAATGCTGTGGATGTCGAATTCCTCAGCATTTTTTCCTCTATTTTTTTGTGCCAAACACCTTATAAATTTTTAAACGATTCCACGGGGTTTACTTCTTTTTTTATCACTTTATTATCCTTTAGCCATTTCGCGACCTTGTTCCATGTTTCTGGATCTTGATAGCCGAATGGTTGGTCTTTTGCATCCATTAGTGGTAAGAGCATTTCCAAGCTCTTTGTTTCAATATCCTTTTCAAGTGGGGAAGACTTGTCTTCATGCTTTAATAAAATTGCCAACCCCTCATCTGGATGTTCCGTTACAAACTTTTGTCCTTTGCCAATTGCTGTCATAAACTTCTTAAACACTTCAGGTTTGGCTTTTAATCCCTTTTCACTTGCCACCAATACTAATTCATAATAATCTGGCACACCAAAATCTGCCGGATTTAATGTGCGCATTGGATGTCCTTCTTTTTCAAGCAATAATTTTTCGTGATTGATATAACCGCCAATAAGAGCATCTGTTTTCTTCGTCGCCATAGCCGGAATTAAGTCCCAGCCTACATCGACCATTTTCACCTTTTTTTCATCGCCGCCATCAGACTTAACCATCGATTGTACAATCGCTTCATCGAGTGGAATCGATGGATAACCGATTGTTTTTCCGGCTAAATCCTTTGGTGATTGAACTGGACCATCGACAGGTACCATTAATTGATTAAGCGGATGACGTACAATCGCACCAAACGATTGAACAGGAATATCTTCCCCACGTGCTACAAGTACTTGTGGCTGGTAGCTAATCGCCATATCGATTTGATCTGCAGCAACTAATTTTAGCGGATCATTCGTATCTGCAGGCATCTGAATATCTACATCTAAGCCTTGCTCTTTAAAATAACCCTTTTCCTCTGCTGCATAGAGAAACGAGTGTACAGCGTTTGGATACCAATCCAGCATTAAGCTCACTTTCTCGAGTTTTTTATTCCCGCTTGCTCCCTTCGAATCAGAAGCCTTCTCGTTGCTTTTTCCACAAGCACTTAACATTAACAACAATAAACTAATCATGATTAAAAAACTTTTCTTCATTATATATACCTCTCTTAGTTGCGAAATTTATTTTTCAATAACTGCTTTTCTACAAAACCAATCAATAAAAACAGGACAATTCCTAGTAAGGATAAAAGAAATATGGCAGCAAACACGGCATCTGCCTTAAGATTTCCTGACATCCGTCTGCTGAAGTACCCAAGCCCTTCGCTTGCACCCAACCACTCACCAATCGTTGCTCCGACGACACAGTAAACAACCGACAATTTCAATCCTGATAAAAACGCAGGCAAAGCCATTGGCACCTGTACTTTTTGAAAAATAGTCCAGCGGTTTGCACCCATTGTTGAAAGTAATTCCCGGTACTCACTTCCACCTGATTTCAATCCATCATACGTACTAACAACGATTGGAAAAAAGGCTGTTAAGATCGTTACCGCAATCTTGCTCCAAATCGAATAGCCAAACCACATAATGAAAATGGGAGAAATTGCAATTAACGGCACTGTTTGCGAGATAACTAGAAAAGGATAAAGAATTTTCTCTAATGGACGTGAAAAATGCATCCCAACTCCTATTAGCACACCTCCAATAACCGAAATCATAAAACCGATTAAGACTTCCTTCAAGGTTGCCGGCAGATGTTCCCCCAACAAAAGCTCCCTGTTTTCGACCAATGATGCCCAAATAGCTGAAGGAGATGGCAATATAAATGCTGGAATGAATCCTTGTCTCACTACCCACTCCCAAAGACTGACTATAAGAATTACCACCAGTAAAAACAACCCGTAATCCCCAGACCACTTTTTTACTCTAGTTCTCATCTTGAATCAGCCACTCCAATTCTTTTCTCATCCGAATAAACTCTGATTCGTAAATCAGTTCTGCGTTTCTTGGTCTAGGAAGGTTCACCTTAACCTCCTGAACTCCTAGATCACCTTTCAATAAATAAATCCTATCACTTAATAAAATGGCTTCTTCAAGATCATGAGTGATGAACAACACCGTTTTTTGTAACTCCCCCCACAGCCCTAATAACCAACTATGCATTTTCCTTTTGGTCAGAGAATCAAGTGCACCAAACGGTTCATCTAATAATAAAAGATCCTTTCCAGTCATAAGCGTTCGAAGAAAAGCCACTCGCTGCCTCATTCCGCCAGAAAGTTCCCCTGGGTAGGCATTTTCATATGCAGCTAAACCAAAACGGTCAAGCCACTCCCGGACCTCCGGTAGTTTTCTTTGTTTACTTTCCTTTGCAATTTCTATGGGGAGCAAAACATTATCTACTACCGTCCTCCATGGTAAAAGCAAATCCTTTTGCGGCATATACCCTACACTACCTGCTCTTTTCCCAGATTGCTTACCTTTGATTAGGATCTCACCCTGTTCCGGTGCTAGTAAACCAGTAATCAACTTAAAAAGTGTGCTTTTTCCAGAACCACTTGCACCAATGACGGAAACAAATTCTCCTGAGTTAACATCTAGTGAAATCTGATCGAAAATCGTTCGTTCCTGATCGAATGAATAAGAGAGCTTGTTAATCGATATCATTGACAACTTAGACAGGCCACTCGCCCCCCTGGTAAACCATATCCCAGAACATATATTCAAAGCGGGAGGTTGTAAGAAAATGCTGCTCCAAGATGGCTAATTCCCATTCTGGTTTTCCTTCTGCTAATGAATCTAGTAAGTTAATAAGCCATACAGCTAACTCACCAAATTCCTTCGAAGAGTACATTTTCACCCAGTCACCATATAGATAGTGTCTGCTAGCACTTTGATATTCTTCCGCTAGCACCTTGCCGATTTCCCAGTAGCTCCACATACAAGGTAATAACGACGAAATTAATTCTTCGAGCGAACCATTTTGTGCTACATGTAGCATATATCGTGTATAAGCTAGGTTGATTGGACTTGGCACCGTTTCTTCTAACTGCTGATTCGTAATCCCGAATCGTGCGGCATATTCCCGGTGCAAATCCATTTCCCCATGTAAGGTCTCATGCAACAGTTTGGCAAAAGCAGCCATCGTTTCAATATCTCTTGATTTTACAGCAGCTAGAGCAAACAGCTTGGAATAATCTATTAAGAACACGTAATCCTGTTTCATGTAACGAATAAACGATTCAGTTGGAAGGTCCCCTTTTCCCATCCCGACAACAAATGGATGCTCGTGAGTTTTCTCCCAAATATCATGTACTTTATGAAAAAGTCTCTCAGAAAATTTCATGCTGACCCTCTTTCCTCGTGTTACACCATTCTGCGATAAACATGGCTAATACTTTTGCAAAGTCTAACAATTGACGAATTTCGACCTTCTCATTAACAGCGTGTGCATCTTCCAATTTACCTGGTCCAAATATGGCGGTTGGAATACCAGCCCGTCCGAGCCATCCAGCATCTGTAACGGTTGTAGACATCCCAATCGTTGGCGTGCTGTTCATCATTTTTTCATAGGCTGCCGTTAAAGTCTTGGTTCCCAATTGGTCCGCATCCAATTCTAATGAAGGAAAAATCTCGCCACGGTCCTCTATCATAGATTTTCCACCCCAAACGAACGTGGGAGGATTTTCTCTAAGCCAAGGATCGGCAGCAGCAACGGCACCGATCTGTTGTTCAATTTCCTTGATCACGTCTTCATGGTCTTCATTCGGATAAAAATGAACCGTGACCCATAATGCACATTGGTCAGCTACGAAAGCTGCATGCCTGCCCCCTTCAATGACTGCCGGATTAATCGTATTCGTGCCAGGCAGAAAGCCTTCATAGCTTTTCGTCACAGCCCAATGTCGCTCCAGTTCCTGAAGTCCCGCGATAATCTTCATCATTTTCTCAATGGCACTGGCCCCTTTTAGGCCCCCTCCAGCATGAATCATTTTTCTCCGCAATCCATCATGATAGGTTTCTTTGCTTTGAACCGTAATCCAACCAGTAATGACGCCGCCCTGTCCTTGAATATGTAAATCACTCGTATCTACCACTACTGCATAATCAGCGGTATACCCCCGCTCTATACATGCCTGTGTTCCAGCCTCTCCTACTTCTTCCCCAATGACGGATTGAAATTGGAGATCGCCCCCCAAAGTAACTCCCATTTCTTTTAAAAGTTTAATCGCAATAAGTGAAGCTGCCATTCCACCTTTCATATCAGCGACACCACGACCATAAATAAACGAATCTTTTATTCTAGCGCTAAATGGAGAAGAGTCCCACTCCTTGGCATCTCCCACCTCAGCAACGTCCACATGACCATTTATTATCAAGCTATTATATTGGTTTGAAGCCTCACCTGACAAAATGCCCACTACATTCGGATCTCCGGGATACACATCCCATTTATCCGTTTGAAATCCCAAATCTTCTAAATATCCTTTAATAAATTCCTGGACGTCATTGGTATTACGTGCAGGTGGGCTAATTGTAGGATATGCCACCAGGGTATTCAACAAATCAAGAAGTTCATCTTTTCTCGCTTCTACCTCAACTTCAATTCTTTCAGCTATTTCTTTACACATTCTCCGTACCACCTTACATTTTGGCTTGAGGTTCCTCGATCTTTACCACTTTTTTTCGTAAAAATACGGTTAAGATTACAAATCCAATCAATGCACCGGCAAATGAGCTAAAAATAAACAAAGGGATAAACCCAAATAAAGTCGCTTTTTGTCCAAGCAATAGGGTGGCAATTGGATAACACAGTATGGCACCAATGATTCCTGTCCCGATTACTTCACCGAAAAACGCTAGATAAATTTTTCTAGTTTTCATGAATAATAGAGACGCGAGTAAGGCTCCGACCATGCTGCCTGGGAAGGCAAATGGGGAACCTGTTCCCATAATGTTTCTTAATAATGAAACACAAAAGGCTTGTGCAACAGCATAATAAGGCCCTAAAAGAACCGCTGACAGCACATTCAAGAAATGTTGTATAGGAAATACCTTGGTAAATCCAATGGGAATATAAAAGAGATTACTGGATATGGTTCCAATTGCAATCATCATGGCGGTTAAAGTAAGCTTGTGTGTTTTCTTCATTCTCTTATCACTCCTGACCTGCTATAGCATCTAGATTTTTTCTTAAAGCTTTTGCTGCTCCTTGCGGTGATTCTGCATGACTGATAGCCGTAATCACGGAAACGCCATCTGCCCCTGCTTCTACTACTGAACGAGCATTTTCAATCGTGATTCCACCAATTCCAACAATGGGGATGGTGTATCCTTCACTGCGTAATGCCTCAATCAGTGTCGTGCCCCTTGATGGTTTGGCGTCTGCCTTCGTGGTGGTTGGAAAAACAGGTCCAATACCAAAATAATCTGCTCCATCCCGTAAGGCTGCCATGGCTTCCTCTTTTGTATGAACAGAAACACCCAAGATTTTGTCGCCAATTTTTCCCCTTACCGTTTTAACAGATTCATCCTCTTGCCCAATATGGACACCGTCTGCATTTAATTCAATCGCAAGATCAAGATCATCATTTACAATGAAAGGGATGTGATTCTCTTTACAGATGGTTTGGAGTTTTTTAGCGAGTGAATATTTTTCAACGCCAGTTAGAGCCCCTTCCCCTTTTTCACGAAACTGAAAAAAGGTTATGCCCCCAGCAATGGCTTCCTTCAATACCTCAACAGGGTCCTTCATGCAGTTATTGCTACCCATGATAAAATAAACACTCAATGCTTCTCGTAAATTTGTCATAAAGGGGTACCCTCTTTTCCGATCTTTCTTTTTCGATATGCCCAATGGTTAGTGGGGCCATGTCCTTGGCCGATCTTTAAATCTTCTTCAATAGCTGCCTGAATAAAATCCTTTGCTGTTAAAACGGCTTCATACACACTAGCTCCTTTTGCCAGCTCTGCAGTTAGTGCAGCAGAGAAGGTGCATCCTGTTCCATGCGTGTTTTTAGTATTGATTCGCTGGCTCGTGAACGTGTAAAATTCCTTGCCATCGAATAATACATCTACTGCATCCGTTTCATTCTCGTCATGTCCACCCTTGATGACGATATTTTTCACTCCAAGTGCATGTAATCTTCTCGCAGCTTCCTTTTTTTCCTCAACCGTTTGAATCGTCATTCCCGTTAAAACTTCCGCTTCTGGAATGTTCGGAGTAATGACCTTTGCTAGAGGCAGTAAATAGGTTTTCATCGCTGATATCGCTTCATTTAACAGTAAAGATGCTCCGCCTTTAGCGATCATCACCGGGTCAACCACGACATTTTCCCATTGAAAAATCTTCAATTGTTCGGATACTGCCTCAATGATTTCTGCATTAAACAGCATCCCTGTTTTTAGGGCATCTGATCCGATATCCTCCCCAATAGCTTGAATCTGTTTGACAACAGCCTCAACAGACATTGGATAAACACCGTGAACACCCAATGTATTCTGAGCAGTCACTGCTGTTAATGCAGACATACCAAATACCTCTAATTCCTGAAACGTCTTTAAATCTGCCTGAATTCCTGCTCCGCCACCGCTATCAGATCCTGCAATCGTTAGCGCTTTTTTCATAAAAATAACCCCCACTTACTCATTCATTTTTTTAATGGACGCGAGCTGCTTCATATCTTTTGATGATGTGAGTGATAATTGGTTTAAAAATTCGATTTGAAAGCTTCCCGGTCCTTGTTCAACTGTTTTTTCAGCCGCTTTCTCTGCCGCTATTCCATAGAAAGACAAAGCTGCTACGGAAGCCTTCAATAAGTCTTCTTCCACACCAGCAAACGCACCAATTACAGAGGTTAATAGACAGCCAGTGCCTGTCACCTTGGTCAATATTGGATGTCCATTTGCAATCACAAAGGTTGTTTCTCCATCTGTCACGATATCTTCTTTTCCGGTTATGACCACAACGGTGTTCAGTTTCTGTGCAGCAAAGATGGCAAGTTCAACAATGTTCCCATTTGCGTCACCGGCATCTACACCTTTAATTTCCCAGTTCTCCCCGACAACATTAGCTATTTCGGCTGCATTGCCTCTGATTACCGAAACATGCACCTGTTTCATAATTTTTTGTGCAGTCTCCGTACGGTAAGGAGTGGCCCCTGCACCTACTGGGTCAAATATAACCGGAACACTATTTTCATTGGCTGCTTTTCCTGCAATAACCATCGACTCCACTGTCTGCGCGTTTAGCGTTCCAATATTCAAAACTACGGAACTAGCAATCTTCGCCATATCGGCTACTTCTTCTGCTGCATATGCCATGACAGGTGATGCTCCTAGTGCAAGTAAACCATTTGCTGTAAAGTTCGTGACAACGACGTTTGTTATGTTATGTACTAACGGTCTACCCTCTCTTACTTTTTCCAATGTCTCAAACCATCTGTTTGTTTCCACAACAATCTCCCCTTTTTTAAAAATAAAAAAACCAGATCCATAAATTGGACCTGGTTAGTTAGATAGAGTAATAATACAACATTCACTCGACTACTTTCCTACGCTGGTATTACCCAGATCAGGTCCGAAGGGTTAAAAACGTTGCCGTTTTCTCTCAGCCCGCAATCTGGGCACCCCTAGTAGATTCACTTATGAAATTACATAAATCATAATCCTATTTTTAAAAATAGTAAAGGATTTATGCCTCTTTATTTTTCACTAAATCAATAAGTTCTTTTAGTTCGTTTGTAAATCCTTTGACTGCCCGGCCTTCAACAACCGTTATTGGAACGCCCAGATAGCCGTACTTCTCTACTTCCTTTTGATATTCGGCATGAGTAGAAATGTTTCTTGCTTCAAATGCAATTCCTTCTTGTGTTAGTACCTGCTTCACCATTGTACATTCAATACAATCGTTTGTTGTATAGACGATTACTTGCTTGCTCATTTAAATATTTCCCCCTATCTAAATTTACGACAATTTTCCTTTAAATTCTTTATATACTTTAAAATCCGCGAATTCCCCCCCACATTCCCATCCATTATATAACAATTTCCTGCAGTAGTTGTAAACATAGCGTTCGGAAATATTCCTCGGGAAAGCGCACGAACAGACAATTCTCGTGTTTTTATGTCGGAAAGTGGAAACTTAAAATGCCGTTAGACAGCCCTTTTTTCTATTATCATGATATTCGTTTATGCTCGTCCGTCTCTTTTACATAATATATATCTAGTAGGACCCCTTATTGCCGTCACTTGTGAGAATTAGGGGATTAATCATTATATATTTTAATAAAAGGCTATGTTAAAGAACAGTGTTGATTTTTACACTCTGTTGATTGGCGCGGAAGGCACGAAGACTCCTTTGGGAGTATGGTTCAGGGGAGACCCCGCAGGCGCATGCGCCGAGGAGGCTCGCCGAAACACCCACGGAAAGCGAAGTGCCTGGAGCGGAAATCAACAGGCAAGTTTAACAGATCCTAAAAAAATAAAAGGTGGGTAGGATAATGGGTAAAAAAAATAAAAATAAAAATATTCAAGAAAATACATTTGATATAGACTCCTTTTTGCAATCGGTGAACAACTTATTGAAAGAAGAGCTTTTGAAGGCACTAAACCAAACTGAATCATTCCCTTCACCAACAGCAGCAGAGGAACTAGTGGAACAAACTGAAGTAACAGCTGAAGTAAATATTGAACAACAAGAAATCCTTACAGAAGTGACAGAGGTACAAACTGAACTAGAGAATCATGAGCCTGATCTTCGGGCTAAAATTAGTAATCATTTATTCGCAATTGAAGCAGACCTATCAAATTATATCGAAAGCTTCGAAGCTGAGGTTCGAGCAGAACTGGCTGATTTAAAAGAACAAAATGAGAAACTAATCAATCAACTTTCAGAGTCTGAAAAAAAGAAAAAAGAGAAAGACAAGGACAAAAAAAAGAAAAAAGATAAGGAGTAGTGAACTCTTTAACAATCTATTAAACTTCCAATACTGAAATCACACAAAACCTTGAGAAATCAAGGTTTTTTTCAACGAAAAAAAGTGGCCGCTACCACTTTTTTAATTAATTCTATTCATTATCATGTAACGGCCGATAAATTTTTTTCAAAAATCGCTGCATGAGGTGTGGAAGGATGCTCTTACGTCTTGTTACTAAGGCGCTAACCATTGCCTTTTTTTCCTCCTTAGAAACCATCCAATCATCTGGTATCATTGATACAATTTCCTCAATTAAAAAAATGGGAATGGTTTGAATCAGTTCCATATAGTTTGTAAAACTATCTTCGGATTCAATAAATTTCGCCATGATTTGGTGTGTGGCACTTTTTAAAAGCTGCTCTGACAGGTTATCTAAATCATTCTCGTTCCAATTGTAAGATTCGAATATCTCCGCATGATCAATGATCCATAAGTGGTATGTTTCTTTTTCTTCTTCACATAAAACAATATTTTTGCGAGTCCGGTCGCGGTTGCATAACCAGTAATCTAATAAAATGACACCGGCTAATGACTGGTGATTATGGATTCCGGAAATATTTGGCGTTTGATGTCCATCCAAACAATCATGGACATATAATGAGGCGAATTGATATTGAGTTTGCTGCATGACGTTCAGTTCAGGAACTTGTGTAATGAATTCCTGTGGTATTTCTACTAAGCGGGCAAAGGGAACTGGGAGCCCGAGGTATCTCGCTAGACAATATGCCACCCATTCATTTGGTAACGTTCTTTCATACCCAGTCTGAAAGAACTTAACCACATAGTCATTTCCATCACTAAAGGTAATTAAATGGGCATTTGACTTCCCTTCCAATGTTTTTTGATAGGAAATGGGGGTAATCATGGCTGACCCACCTCCCCGTCTGCCTCTACATCCTTTTGGATAATTTTTTTCAATAAATCAACATAAGCATCTGCTACTATTTGAATAGAGAAATTCTGTTGAACTCGATTAATTGCAGCCTGAGACATCTGTTGATATCTGACTGGATGATCGATGATCCCGTATATTTGATTAACGGCATCCTCTACATTTTGTCCACGATAAAGTAATCCAGTCTCTCCGTCGACAACCAGTTCAGTGACTGGCATCATTCTAGAGGCGACAACTGGTACCCCGCAGGTCATTGATTCAATAAAGGTATTTCCGAAGGATTCTGATTTTGTAGTTGCTAGAGTACATCCGCCAGATTGACGAATTTTCGCATAAACGTGAGGCATTTGCTGATAAGGAATGACAGGAAACCATTTAATGATATCTGTGAGCTTTTCTTCTTGCCAAGCGGCTGCAAATTCTTCACGCTGTACACTTTGTGCGCCACCAATTACCCAAATTTCAATATCTTCGCGTTCACTTTTTATCTTTTTTGCCACTTCAATCAGCATCGGCCAGTTTTTACGTTTGTCCAATCTGCCAATCCATCCGATAATCTTTTTATCTTTTGGGAGAACAGGTGCACTATTGAAATCAATTTCATTGGTTGGTAATGCTCGGAAAAAGGTGGTATCTACGCCATTGTATATTACTTCAATGGGGACATTGTTTGTTAAGATGGAGACTAACCGCTGTTGATATTGAGAGGGAACAATCATTAATTCTGGCTGAATTCCTTTAAACGATTTTACGTGAGGGGTAAGCTTGATTAGTTCTGGAGTGCGTGCTTCCACAATAACTGGGCCTTGAAAGTTAGCTTTTCGAAGCCATTTGTAGGCAGCACCCGTATCAACAATAATGACGGCGTCATAAGCGTGATCTTGAATGATTTTTTTAATTTCTTGTTCATCTTTCGTTAAATAGACAGGAGCAATGTCCTGCATGATGTGGAGCCCGCCATGATCTGTTGTATAAAGGAATTCAGTATCAATGCCATGTTTCTTGAAATAGATTGAGCGATTTCGCCATCCAGCATTTACTCCGCCAACAGTGAGCAGCCGCCAGATTACTAGTACTTTCATTTAGCTTTCTCCTTGTTAGTATTTAGGGTCCTCCTCAGAAATACGCCTTACTTTTGACGGCGTCTTATACTTCAGTAATAATGTTGTAGAATGCTATTTTTTCCTGCCTTTTTTGCTCTTTTTACCGCGAGAATCTCTATCATACCTTTCGCCTTCAAATCGTCGGTGCTGATCGCGTTTTTTATCTTTATCACGGTGTTTACCATCACTTCGGCTTACTTCTCCTTCAAATCGTTTCATTCCTCTATACTGTTCCTGCACTCGAGATTGTTCAAGTTCATCCCAATACTTATCTATTTTTTCCATTACAGCTTCAGGGTCCTTCCCACGTGCAAGCATCGTTTTGACCCATTCCTCTTTAAACACCTTGTGAACCAATCCCTGTAGCTGAAGAACATATTTTTCTTCATCTTCTGTTGTTAACAGCTTTTTGCTCAGATTCTTAACTGTTTCTTTGTCTGGTTTTTGAGGAAGTAGTATTTGATAAATTTGATGGGATAACTCTTCCATACGAATGTAGTGAAGCCATTCCTGATATAATTCAGGAGCCATTTCTTGAACATGTGACAAGAAAATTGCCTTATTTTCATCTCCTAATGAATTTAAAAGCTTCCTTGGATATGGATACACCCGGTCACGCCATACGGTTCTTGCCACATCAATTACTTTCAAATTACCGTCTGGCTGGATATATATTTGCCTTTTATGATGATCAATCCGTTCATACCCGATCGTTTTAAAGGTGATTAACATATCAATTAGCTTTGCTGATAGTTCTTCAGTTAGTGGTTGTGATTGAAGGTATTCACGTACATCTACCCCTCTAATAATATCCATTGCGATATAAAGTGGTCCTTTCGCATGAATCTTTGGAAATAGATTCGTCAGCTGGCCTAAGGACAAGGCATAGTGTTCGCGGTCGCAATCTTCTTGGTTTCCAAATACTTTTACACAAATATCTTCGGAAATTTGAAAAACGGCTCCCTGCCGTCCTTTCCCAAGCATAACTAATGGTGAATTATTTACAACCTCAACGTCAGCATTGATCAGATTTTTCACTTCAATTTGTTTCATCCATTCATTCAACTGATTAATATCCATTATTTCCCTCCTTTTAAAAAACTAATAGAAATAAAACCATAAGCAGTAACGCCTATTATAGTTAATTCAAGTAGGACATAAAATGTACAGGCTACCGTCTAATAGAAATAAAAATGAACAAAAAAATCCGCCAACATACGCTGGCGGAACTAACCGTCCACTGGAGACGGACAAAATGACCAGAATGTCTTTTGTGGTGTCAGGCACCATCATTTTCGATTTCCAATCCTAAAGAAGTAAATAGGCTAGCGGTGCTGTGATTAATATGGTTAGTACCACTCTTTCAAACCAGATGACAACCAGTTTTCCAATTGTGAGTGGAATCTCTGTTGATAAAATACAAGGTACCACAGCTGAAAAGAAGATAATAGATGAAACAGATACTACGGCAATTACAAATTTTGTTACGACTGCTGCTTTGGTCACTAACAGGGCAGGCAAAAACATTTCTGCAATGCCTACTGCACTAGCCTTGGCTGCTAACATAGGTTCAGGTAACTGTACAAGTGCTGTAAATGGATAGAAAATATATCCTAGCCAGTCGAATACAGGCGTAAACTCCGCTAAGATTAGACCGAGTAACCCAACCGACATGATGGAAGGTAAAATTCCCATAGTCATGACAAAGCCATCTTTTAGATTTTCCCATATATTTTTGCCAAAGCTCGGTGATTCATTTGCTGTAATCATGGCTTCTTTCCATGCCGTTTTAACGCGATCTTTTTTAATGATGACCTCTTGATCGCCTTCCATCTCCTGATAGTAGGAATCACTCATTTTTGATAATGGCCAGATTCGAACAGTTATCGCAGTAACGATAAATGTAACGACCAGCGTGATCCAAAAATAAGCATTCCACATGTCCATCAGATTTAGTGTTTTTGCTACGACAATCATAAATGTCGCTGAAACAGTGGAAAATCCTGTAGCAATAATGGCTGCTTCTTTGATCGAGTATTTTCCTTCTTTGAATACACGATTCGTAATCAATAGACCGATAGAATAGCTACCTACAAAAGAGGCAACTGCATCAACCGCTGATCTTCCCGGGGTTTTCCATATCGGCCGCATGACGGGTTGCATGAATATTCCGATAAATTCAAGCAAACCATAACCTACTAATAAAGCAAGAAATACAGAACCGATAGGTACTAACAAACCAACAGAAATGACAAGCTTATTATAAAGGAAGGGAGCCATATCAGGGCTAAAAAACCACTTTGGTCCTACATTAAAAACGAACATGGCCCCTGCAACAAAACCTAGGATTTTCAATATGGAAAATATTAACGTTACCGTATCCTTTTTCCATGTTTTCTTATAAAAAGGATAAACTGCCCCTAATAAAATAACTAAAAGTGCATAATATGGCAATACACTAGGAACGGCTAATTGAATCGCCGATACAAAATGGTCGAGCATTATCGAGGATTTCCCATTTAAGGTAACCGGTACAAAAAAAACAAAAAGACCAATAGCACTAAAAACAAAAAATTTCACCATATTCATCATATTGCTATTCTGTAACTCTGGCTGCTTCGCACTCACTACAGTCTGATTTTCCATTATCCATCCCCCTTATTAATTTTACCCTTAAATTCATATGTAGTGTCAGGCACCAAACATCCTCTTTGGCGCCTGACACCTATCGCAACATTACCCCTGTTAGAAAGGTTAAAAATACGTGTGTGCCAAGTTTGACTGTTGGTTGTACTTGGGTGTCTTTAAGTGGGTCAAGGCAGACGATGTCCATGTTGCTTACTTTTGGATGTTTGGCAGCTGCTAGTACCCCTTCTAGTAGTTCTGCTGTTGTCATACCTCCAGGCGTTGAAGCTGGTACTCCTGGTGCATAGGCAATATCTAGAACATCCATATCGACGGTTAAGTAAATCGTATCGACCTTGGCTTCTAATTCCTCCAAACAGTGGCGGACCGTTTCTTCTATCCCTTTTTTTCTTGCTTGACGTAGTGTGAAATAGTTGACGCCTTTCTCATCGGCATACTGCTTCAAGTCTTTCGTGTTAAAAAAACCATGAAGACCGATATTGTACATATTACTAGGTTCGACCGTCCCACTTTCAATCAGATTTCTCATCGGTGTCCCATTAGAGGGCCCATTATCAGTTAGATCCCTTAAATCGAAATGAGTATCAAACTGGAGGATACCAATTTTTTTCTGTGGATTAGCCTGATGCAGACCCTTTACCATCATTGCTGTAATCGAATGATCGCCGCCAATTGCACACACTTTGGATGTACCGAAATGCTGATTTAATGCAGTAGAAGCCGCAATGATGTTGTCATGGCATTTGCGGATATCGGTGACATGCATAGGAACATCCCCTACATCTATCGCCGTCATTTCAGACAGATCTAAATCTTCATCCAGATTATAGGTAGTAAAGCCTTTCCATAAACGCCGGAAAGCATCTGGAAATTCAGATGCCCCTGACGCACTAATTGATGAACGGGAAAGCGGTACTCCGACTATTACAAAATCGGCGTCCTTGCATTTTTCAGGATCCGAGTCTGCAGTCAGCGGTTGAATCCACTCATGAACCTTCTCCGTCCTATCCTCGTTGTCTGGCCTTACCCAAGTAAAGCTTGGCGGATTCAATTTAGGATAAAGAAAGCTTTTCAACTAATTGCCCTCCCTTAACAACCACCTGACCATTTTTCAAAACTGTATCTGTGTGGTTCACACCATAAGAGTATTGGAGTTTCATATAATTCCCCACATTAAACACAGTTACGTCCCCTTTTTTCCCTACTTCTAAACTACCGATTTCACTTCCACGATTAATGGCATGTGCCGCATTAATTGTTGTGGCGGTTAATACCTCTGCTGGTGTCATCCCCATTTTCAAGCATCCAAGATTCATAATAAATGGCAAAGAAACCGTAGGTGAAGAACCCGGATTGCAATCTGTCGACAGTGCCACAGGGACCCCAAGATCAATCATTTTTCGCCCGTTTGCAGATTCCGCCATTAAGAAATAGGCTGTTCCTGGCAGTAACACTCCGACGACCCCTTTATCCGCCATCGCCTTCATGCCTTTTTCTGATGCTCTTAATAAATGGTCTGCTGAAATTGCCTCCACTTCTGCTGCAAGTTCAGCTCCCTCATACGGCTCAATTTCATCCGCATGGATTTTAGGAATTAACCCATAACGCTTACCTGCCTCAAGGATTCTGCGGGATTGTTCTGGTGTAAACACCCCATGTTCACAAAATACATCATTAAATTCAGCAAGTCCCAGCTCTGCCACCTTCGGGATCATTTCTTCTACTAACAAACGGACAAATTCCTCTGGGTCTTGTTTATATTCTTTTGGAACGGCATGAGCGCCCATAAAAGTGGCTACCACATCAATCACATGATGCTCATTCAACTGTTTGGCCACTTCTAGCTGTTTCAGCTCGGTTTCCCATTCCATTCCGTAGCCGCTTTTCGCTTCCACTGTTGTAACCCCGTGACGCAAAAATTGATTTAAACGTTCAAAGCTCTCCTGATAAAGCTCTTCGTGTGTGGCAGATTTTGTCCGTCTTGTAGTTGCATGAATTCCACCACCTGCATTCATGATTTCCATGTATGTTGCCCCTTGCAAGCGCATATTGAATTCATTCTCTCTACTTCCTGCAAAAACAAGATGGGTGTGCGGATCGACAAGTCCTGGTGTAACCAGTTTGCCGCTCGCATCCACTATTTCGGCCTCATACATCCGACTTGCAAACTCTTTAACTAGTTCTTCATCTTTCCCCACAGCCTTAATGAATCCCTCTTCAATCCAAACGCTTCCGTTCTCGATGATGCCAAGCTCAGACATCGCTCCTTTTACAAGGGGAGCTTTTGAACTCCCCTGTAATGTCACGAGCTGAGAAGCATTTCTGATAAAAACTGCTTTACTCAAATCTATCATCCTCTCAGTCTCTGAATTAGTCCTGCTGCAGCATTGGCATTTTAATGCCTTTTTCCTTTGCCGTTGTAATGGCAAGCTCATAGCCAGCATCTGCGTGGCGAACCACACCCATACCAGGATCTGTCGTAAGTACCCTTTGAAGACGGATTTCTGCATCCTTTGTTCCATCTGCTACGATTACCATACCGGAATGCTGAGAATACCCCATTCCCACACCGCCGCCGTGATGAAGTGAAACCCAGCTAGCCCCTCCGACTGCATTGATCATAGCATTTAAAATCGGCCAGTCGGAAACCGCATCACTACCGTCTCTCATTGCTTCTGTTTCACGATTTGGTGATGCAACCGAACCTGCATCCAAGTGGTCGCGGCCAATAACGATTGGTGCTGATACTTCACCTGAAGCGACCATATCGTTAATCACTTTTCCAAAACGAGCTCTGTCTCCATAGCCAAGCCAGCAGATACGAGCAGGTAGTCCTTGGAAGCTGATTTTTTCCTGTGCCATCTTTACCCATTTACAGAGGTGCTCATCATCCTTGAACTCGCGAAGTAGGGCTTCGTCAATTTTACGAATATCTTCTGGATCTCCTGATAATGCCGCCCAGCGGAAAGGACCTTTACCTTCGCAAAAAAGTGGTCGAATATACGCAGGTACGAAACCAGGGAAATCAAATGCATTTTCTACCCCTTCATCCTTTGCTACCTGACGAATATTATTACCATAGTCAAACGTTACTGCACCTTTCTCTTGCATTTTCAACATGGCTTTTACATGGAGTGCCATGCTTTGTTTAGCAAGCTTCACATATTTCGCTGGCTCTTCCTTTCGTAATGCCGCTGCTTCCTCTAAGGTAAATCCCACTGGTACATATCCATTTAATGGATCATGTGCAGAGGTTTGGTCTGTTAACACATCCGGATTAAATCCTTTTTCAATCATGATTGGTAGAATTTCAGCTGCATTTCCTAGTAAACCAATCGATAATGCTTTTCCATCAGCTTTAGCTTCACGTGCCATTTTTAAGGCTTCATCTAGGTCCTTGGTTTTAACATCAAGGTAAGCTGTTTCCAATCTGCGGTCGATTCTTGTTTCATCCACATCAATAGCCAAGCACACGCCATCATTCATTGTGACAGCTAACGGTTGAGCTCCGCCCATTCCGCCAAGACCTGCTGTTAGTGTAATCGTGTTTTTTAAGGTTCCAGCGAAGGATTGACGGGCCAGTTCAGCAAATGTTTCATACGTTCCTTGAACAATTCCCTGGCTTCCGATATAAATCCAGCTTCCTGCTGTCATTTGTCCGTACATCATCAGACCTTTTTTATCAAGCTCATGGAAATGTTCCCAATTCGCCCAAGCTGGAACAAGGTTGGAGTTTGCGAGCAGCACGCGCGGCGCATCCTTATGAGATTTAAATACAGCAACTGGTTTTCCTGATTGAATGAGCAATGTTTCGTCACTCTCTAATTCAAGCAATGTTTTCACGATTGCATCATAAGACTCCCAATTCCGTGCTGCTTTTCCTATGCCACCATAAACGACTAAATCCTCTGGTCTCTCAGCTACATCCTGGTCAAGGTTATTCATTAACATGCGAAGTGCTGCCTCTTGAATCCAGCCCTTAGCGTGTAATTCTGTTCCTTTATAATTTTCAATCACTCTAGATTTTTTAGTATTTGTCTCCATTCCTTCCACTCCCTTATTAATATTCTACTTTTATTATAAAAATAAAATCTTCTGAAAAATACGAATACGACATTAGATAAGGGATAATTATTCTATATTATAGATATAATTTTTTGGACAATCCTTTATAAATCTATAATATTTTTAGGAAAATGTATTTTTTTTATTTTTAATAAGTGTAGTCTATTTGATGGGAAGCATATAATATTGGTAGAAACACAGCGATAGGGTCTAAACCTGTATCTACTCTGACAGTGTTGATGGTTCCCTGCAAGAGTCTGTCCAAAGATGACTCCACTTCTGACAGTGTTGCTGGTTTCAAGCACAAGTCTGTCCAATGATGACTCGACTTCTGACTATGTTGTTGCTGGTTCCCTGCAAGAGTCT
>NZ_JBDGJV010000002.1:0-12498 GCF_057656715.1 Neobacillus sp. Soil_C_43 | reverse complement strand
CTGTCCAAAGATGATTCAATTTCTGACTATGTTGATGGTTCCCTGCGCGAGTCTGTCCAATGATGATTCAACTTCTGACTATGTTGCTGGTTCCCTGCAAGAGTCTGTCCAAAGATGATTCAATTTCTGACTATGTTGATGGTTCCCTGCGCGAGTCTGTCCAATGATGATTCAACTTCTGACAATGTTGATGGTTTCAAGCACGAGTCTGTCCAATGATGATTCAACTTCTGACAGTGTTGATGGTTTCAAGCACAAGTCTGTCCAAAGATGAATCGACTTCTGACTATGTTGCTGGTTCCCTGCGCGAGTCTGTCCAAAGATGAATCGACTTCTGACTATGTTGCTAGTTCCAAGACTGAGTCTGTCCAAACTTAAACCAACTAAGACTAAAAACAAAAAAGACCCAGTATGAAAACTAACGGGTTCTCTTGAAGGGGAGTTTTATAATAAAAACACCAATTTTCCCGCCCGTTTCAGCAACAGGTATGACACTTAAAAAAGTATTAAAAACGCAAAAAGAGCATCGATTTTCGGTTCTCTTTTAGTATGAAAATGTTTTAAGTGTTACTCATTTATTTTCCTATATATTCAATCTTAGTCCAATCCACACTTTTATCCATTTCATATGACTTTGAGGACTTTTTATATTTCACTCGTAATTTATCGTTGGTAATCCATTTGATTTGAAATTGGTTATCTGAAACAAATGTGTTTCCAGATTTATTTGGAAGTTCCTCATCTGCATCAAAAAGTGATAACTGATATGATGTTCCAGTTGTAGCACCACAATCTCGCTGAAAAATATAAGCTACTTTATCTCCATTCGGTGACGGTAACTTTTGAATAATCTCGTTTCCACACATATCTCCGAATAGTTTATCAAGTATATAGCTACCCGCAAAATAAAGACTGATTAGAATTATTACGGTTAACAAAAGAGGTTTTAATCTCTTAAACCATTTATTTTTCATTGTTTCGTTCCTTCCCTATTAAAATTTGCTGGACTCCTTTTGTACTGAAAAATAACATCTATTTTAGTATACATTTTAGACAAAAAAATCGCATAATTTCCGATGTGAACATAAATCATTGTACGATACCGATTTTATGCTAAAATAAATGCAATTTTTGATTTTTATTCAGTAAAAAAGGCTTATATCAATAAAAATAGACCATTCCGCTTATGCGAAACAGTCTGTGATTTTTAATGCTATTTTGGGTAAACTCCCCCTGAAGAGAACCCGTTATATGAAAACCGAGTCTCCTATTTAACCCCTATTAATTTTTTGCATACGAAACTCCCGTGGTGACATGTCAAAGGCTTCACGGAACATTCTGCTAAAATAATTCGCATTTTGATACCCCACAAGGATAGCAATTTCCTTAACGGGCTTCCGTGTTTCTATTAATAGCCGCTTTGCTTCCTTCAACCTAATCCTTGTCAACAACTCTGTAAAGCTGGATCCCATTTTCGTAATCAGCAAATGACTGAAGTAGGAAGGATTTCTATCCACATAATGCGCAACATCCTCCAGCCTGAGGCTGCTGTTCGAAAAATTACTCTCCATAAAGGACATTCCACGTTCAATCGGATCTTGTTTGAGGCTTTGGGCAATTAATTCTGCTCCATGAAATATCTTTTGAATAAACAAGATCAAATTTTGTACGGTCCGATAAAGTACAGTATCATAAAGGATTGAATTGAAGATTGTCCGGTATTCCTTTTCATAAATGGGATCTTCATTTAGCTGGTACGTCTTCATAAACCGTCTGATTTGCGCTAGGATACTTGTTAGTCTAATTCTGACTAATCCGGGATCGGGATAGGGTTCTTTTAATTGTAGAAATTCATCATACAACCACTTCTTTATATTTTCTATATCGAGAGCATTGAGCATGTCAACCCAGTCCCTTTGCTCGGGCGGTGCTAAAAAGGGATCCACGTGTTCCCAGGCTAATGAATACTTGAACTCCACAACCTGCCGGTATCCTTTATAATAGGTAAAATTAAGCATTTTTCGGACTTCCAAATACTTTTCATTCAAGGTTTTAGTTGAGTATTGATCACTGTATACAACTATTCCAAGTGGATCTGAGAACTCCTCTTCCCATTTCCTCATAGCTTTTTGACATTGCTCCGTGCTATTTTGACACTTCTCTTTGAACAAGAGAATCACCATATCGGTCAGTACAAAACTCCCGTGTAAATCATTAAATGGATAATCGTTTAAAAAGGAATGTAGAGTGCTAACCATGCCTATACTTTCAGATTGAAAAGCAGCCATTTGGAAATTTTCTATGTCGGATGTTTGTGGAATAAATAAAGCCTCATATGAGAGATCTTTATAACTCTCTGTTCTAGTTTGAGATGGTGCGTTTCTCACCAGTTTTCGTGATGCCTTTTGACAGGCTGTTTTCACCTTGGTAGTTGAAAAAGGTTTAATCATTAAATCTAGAGCCTGCATTTCAATAGCCAGACGAGCCCTTTCGAATGTCGCCTCTGCGCTAGTTAGAAGTAGGATAGGATCATAGATATGCATGAGGTCACGGAAGGTAGACCATTCTTCTTTTCTGATCATATCCAGCTCCATTAATACAATATCAGGACATTCTCTTTCAAATGTTAAAATAAACTCCTGAAAGTCAGCTGCTAATGTAATGTCTATTACTGGGATGGATGAAGTTTTTAATAACCATTTTAGTCCTTCTCTTTCATTTAAGTCACGATCGGCAATCAGCCATTTTCCTTCCACACTACGTTCGTCCCTTCTAACTACATGTCCATTTCAGTGTACACTATTTAAAATGAATGGATAAGATTCATTTTTTTAGAAACGGAATGAATTCCTTGCAGCATGTAAACCATAATAAAAAAAATTAGGGGTGAGCATGTGAAAAAATTTTTTGCATTATTACTTGTTCTATTTATATTTTTTTATAATCAGACAGTTTTGGCTAGTGGTAAACAACAAAAAGAACCAATTAGGGGCATTTATGTAAAAGCATCCAATACGAAGGGTCCTCAGTTTAATAAGTTACTGAACCTCGTCGACCAAACCGATTTAAATGCGATGGTAATTGATATTAAGGATGACCACGGCAACTTGACTTTCATTCCCGAAAAAAATTCACCCTATTACAGAGCTAGTCAACCTTATATTAAAGACCCAAAAGCACTTATTATGAAGTTAAAAGAGCATAATATTTATCCAATCGCTAGAATTGTTGTTTTTAAAGATAATGTTTTAGCCTCGTCTCGCCCAGACTGGAGTTTTCAGACTTCTAATGGAATCTGGAAGAACTCACGTGGAGATTCGTTTACCAATCCATTTCGAACAGAAGTGTGGGATTATAATATTGGGATGGCCATTGAAGCAGTCAACCTTGGCTTTAAGGAAATCCAATTTGATTACGTAAGATTTCCCGAAAAGTTTGAAACGCTTGAGAAACCTCTTTCTTATATGGGAAAAAAAGAAGGGAGTAACCGGGTCGCTGCCGTAACAGGCTTTGTTGAATATGCAAAGGAGAAACTATATCCTTATAAGGTGAAAATGTCTGTTGATACCTTTGGAAATGCAACAGTTATTCCAGAAGCAAGTGGCATTGGGCAGAACTTCTCGAAAATAGCTGAACACGTAGATGTCATTTCAGCTATGATTTATCCTAGCCATTGGAATGGAAATTTCGGAATTGCTAAGCCTGATTTAGAGCCCTATCGGTTGGTTGAAGAGTATGCAAAGGTGGAAAACGCCCGATTGAAATTGCTTGCCTCCCCACCGACATCAAGGCCATGGCTCCAGGATTTCACCGCAACATGGCTTGGGAAAGGGAATTATAAAGTTTATGGTAAGCAGGAAATTGAAGATCAAATACGGGCTTTGCAAACACAAGGAATCCAGGAATTTTTAATTTGGAACGCTGCTAATAACTATACATCCAATGTTGACTATACCCCATAAAAGGCAAAAGAGGTTTGCCTGATGTCAAACCTCTTTATAGCGTTTATCTCTTGAGCGCGGGTCTAGAAAACATAACGCCAATCGCTAATCCTACGATTAAAGCCAAGAGATGGACAGTTCCAGTAGACAGTGAGATAAAATTAACTACAGCTTCATTTCCATTAGTCATAAAACTTAATGAAATGTGTAGGACTGCTGGCTTGTAAATCAGCAAAAACGGAATCACTACCAATAGAACTGCAAACCAATTTCGACCGATAAAATATTTGGCCAATAGGAAATAGATCATCCCCACAAGAAACGCCAATCCATATACAAAATAGTTAATATATTGGAGTGCACGTTCTGGTTGATCAAAAAAAGCAATTATATTTACATAGAGAAGCCACAAAATAGAAACAATTATGGCAATTACTTGAGTTTTAACAATCAATCGCATTCAACAATTCCACCTAATTACTAGATTTTTTTCTTTCATTATAACAAAAACTCTATAAAAGAAAATTAACGCCTT
Source organism: Neobacillus sp. Soil_C_43 (assembly GCF_057656715.1). Lineage (NCBI taxonomy): Bacteria > Bacillati > Bacillota > Bacilli > Caryophanales > Bacillaceae > Neobacillus > Neobacillus sp. Soil_C_43. The sequence continues at coordinate 8,022 of NZ_JBDGJV010000002.1, read as the reverse complement.
TTTGTTTGTGGTATACAGTTTATGCTATAATAAACTGTTAACAAAATGAAATAACTGTTTATAATAAGTTGGGAGCGAAATTTTTATATGATTAAAATTGATATACCAAATCCAGATATAGTGATTACGAAATCAAATCAAGTTGGAGAAAAAGTAGAAGCACCTCTAAGCAGTGAGTATGGATTTACAAATTACAATAAGATTCCAAGGGATAAAGGCGGGATTATCTTATTTTTTAATGCCAATGATGAACTTTTGTTTGTTGGTAAGGCAAGAAAATTAAGACCACGCGTAAAGCGTCACTTTGAGGATCAAGTATCTCCAATCAAACTTCACCGCCATGAGGTATATAAGATTGCTGTCTGTGTAATTGAAGATCCGATGGAAAGAGAAATTTATGAAACCTATATTATAAATACGCTTCACGCTAAATACAATACCGAAAAAATTTTCTATAAATAAGGTTGCAACAAAAAAAAGAGCGGGTAAAAACCTAATTGGTTTCCGTTTCCTATCGCAAAAACCGAAAATGTAATCGAAAATGTAGTAGAATCTGTACTGCCATTTTTATCTGTTTTTGCAATGAAATATAAAATGGCTCAGTTCACTATTCTGAGCCATTTTTAATATCAATTTTTTGTAGCTTTATTAGTTATTTACGATTTTAATTTCTTTTAGCGGATAAAAAACAACTTTTGTTGTCCCTATTACTTTTTTCATAGGTATCGCTCCAATAACACGGCTATCTTTGCTTTTCCTTCTGTTATCTCCCATTACAAACAAATGTATAACCGCCGCTGACTGTCCTTCTCACTCCACCGTCAGGGCCAGCCTTGTCTTCGAGTTCCCCAGAGGGCTCGATATTTTTTATAGTTAGTACAGCATCTTTATTAAACAATTCCGCTGTTTTCCCTTTAAGTGCTTCTTCCTCAGTTACCGTGTCGCAAGATCGTGGTCCTATTTCCGCCTTTTCTTCCTTATTCGAACCCTTTTTACACTGGCCATATTCATATATTTCCAACCGCTGCTCACCTACACGAACAACAGGAATATAACTCAAGTGTGCCAAGTCCCGCTCCTTCTCTTTCGCTTCTAACACCTGTTTATTAACTAAAAAAGCGAATAATACTGCGAAACCTAAAATTACCCCAAACAAAAGAAATCTTCTCATAAGCTCCCCTTAATGGGAAAGAGTTTATTGTGTCTGCTACGTCGAATCGCCTTCCCACTGGCTGGGAGCCAATCAAATTGTTTCGCATCCCTAAGAATATGAGTCTAAATGAGAATAAAGCGAAGTTATTGTATTCGATCCCAATCGATGAAAAAAAGCTATTTGCCGTTGATGTTGGTAATTTCAAGTGGAGTCATGACGGCAAATGGGTTAGCTTTCTAGGTACTCCAACTCCTTCTTGGGCAATGGACAGTAACCCTTTATGTGCCTTATCTTCAGATGGAAAAGTGTTCAAAGACATCGGCAGGATGTTAGGATTTGGTGACTGGTTTAAGTGGGCACCACAAGCCAACCAATTAGCCTATATTTCAGGAGAAGGACGTTTTTTTGTTGAAAATAAGATGACGAAAATTCCATAGAAAAAAGTCCCTTTATATCCGATGAATTTTTAAATGAATTAGTTAAAGAAATCAATCAACAGTATGGGTGGCCAATTAAAGAACAAATCACGGAACCATTAGACAATGATTTTAAAATAAATTAAGAAAAGTGGCGTTTAAATTGTTTACTGGCGAAGAAGTAAGCGATGACCATGATGCCGGCGCACCAGGCAAGCGCAATCCAGATATCATTGCCGACAGACTCTCCATATAAGAGGGCACGAATCGCATTCACGATGGAAGTCACGGGCTGGTTCTCAGCGAACGTACGGACAATTTTAGGCATGGTTTCGGTGGGCACAAAAGACGAGCTTATAAACGGTAGGAAAATCAACGGGTACGAGTAGGCTGTCGCCCCTTCCATAGACCTCGCTGTTAATCCAGGAATGACCGCCAGCCATGTCAGCGCCAGCGTAAAGAGCCCGAGTATCCCAGCTGCCGCGAGCCACTCCAAGATACCAGTGCTGGAACGGAAGCCCATCAAAAGTGCGACAAGGATAACCACTACAACTGTAAGTGCGTTGGATACAAGCGAGGTCAACACGTGCGCCCATAATACCGACGAGCGCTTGACGGGCATGGTAATGAAACGCGCCATCAGCCCGCTTTTTACATCGTTAAACAGCCGCAAGGAAGTGTAAGCGACGCCGGATGCAACAGCCATCAGCAAAATTCCAGGCAATAAATAATTGACGTAGTTGTCCGTGCCCGTCTCTATGGCGCCGCCAAATACATAGACAAACAGCAACATCATCATAATCGGAGTAATCGCAACCGTGATAATTGTATCCGGGCTGCGCATGATGTTTAGTAATAAACGCTCTAGTAATACCCCTGTTTTGCTTTTCATTTACATCTCCTCCTTATTGCTGATGATCGCGAGGAAAATTTCCTCCAATGTCGGCTGCTTCTCGATATACTCCACTTTCGTTGGCGGGAACTTCTCCTTGAGTTCGGTAAGGGTCCCGGTCGTGATGATTTTTCCGCCATGTAGGATAGCGATACGGTCCGCCAGTTGTTCGGCTTCCTCCAGGTACTGGGTCGTCAGCAAAATGGTCGTGCCTTGGCCCGCAAGCTCTTTAACGGTATTCCAGACTTCAATCCGTGCTTCGGGGTCTAGCCCTGTTGTCGGTTCGTCGAGAAAAATAACTGCTGGCTTCCCAATCAGACTCATCGCGATATCAAGACGGCGCTTCATCCCGCCGGAATACTGGTCTGCCCGGCGGTTGGCGGCATCGGTGAGGCTGAATCTGGCAAGCAGATTGTCGGCAACTTGAGCGGGATGGGCAACTCCCCGCAACTTGGCGATCATCATCAGGTTTTCCCTTCCTGTGAGCATGCCATCTAAAGCTGCAAACTGCCCTGTCAGGCTGATACTTTGGCGAACATGATCTGGTTGACGCTGGATGTCAAAGCCACAAATATTTACTTCGCCACCATCGGGCTTCATCAGCGTCGAGAGGATGTTGACCGTCGTCGTCTTACCCGCTCCATTGGAGCCCAGCAGTGCGAAAATTTCGCCACGCCGCACCTCAAAATCCACTCCCTTTAACACTTCCTTATCTTTAAAGGATTTTTTTAATCCTTTTACAGAAATCGCAGCATTGCTCATGCTTTTTCCTCCTTATATAGTGCAGCAAGACGTGAAATTCCCTACCCCCTACTACTTAGTCTGACTGATAATCTGTATTACTTACTACTGGATTAAAAATATAACTGAATAGTGTAGGTCACTCATTACATTTGTAACCAGCTATTCAGCAGGGATTAACTATTGAATTTTTCATTTTACCCAATCGTTTCATGATTCTCAGAATCATTTCTTCTAAAATTTAATTTCGCCGTTAACCACGACCAATTGTATCGTTTAATTTTTTACGATACTTATCTCTCCAAGTTTTCTCGTCCTTCACTAGTTCGTCGCAGAAAGCGGCCACGTCCTCACCCGTGAGATCAGTGACTTTCTTACCTTCCGCCGCACCTTGCTCGAAGAGATCGAGAATGCCGTTAAAGATACGGCTGCTGTCCTTCCAGTCGGAGGGGCCACCAGCGGTCCACATATATTTTTTGATGGCGTTGTAAGCATTGCTGTACTCACTTGGAAGTGCCTTCCCACGTGCCTCCATCACCCTCCATTCCCGCTTGTCATCCAGACTTCCAATCAGTTTTTCAAAAAAACTCATTTTACTTCTCTCCTTTTAATTATATTTTAGTTTTAAGTTCGTTAATTTTGCTTGAGATGAAATGCCATTTTCTCCAAAAAACTTCAAGCTGTTCTTGACCAGCTTCGTTGAGTGTGTAAAATTTTCTCGGCGGTCCCATAGTGGATGGCTTTTTCTCGATGTTCACCAGATTGTTTTTCTCAAGCCTCATGGTTATCGTATAAACTGTGCCTTCAACTACATCAGTGAAGCCAAGTTCTCGCAGCTGTTGCGTGATTTCATAACCGTACGTTTCTCCACGGCTAATGATTTCAAGCACACAACCCTCAAGCACCCCTTTCAGCATTTCTGTGATATTTTCCAATTTCTTACCTCCATTTAATTTTCAGTACTCTGTAACACAGGTATTGTGTGTTACAGGTATTCAGCAATACTTACTACTGGTATATAGTATTACTAAATAGCGACTCTTGTCAATAAAACCTTTCGTCAAAAAGGCCCATTTTTACGCCTAATAAGGCTTTTTTTTCATATTTGAAACTCACAATGTTAGCGGGACATCCGATTATTCTTATGAAAAACTGCCCCATAAGCTCAAATAGAAAATGAGCCGCTCGCCGCAACTCATTTTGATCTTGAAGTATTACAACTGATAATTTAATTACATTTCTTCACACTCTAGATTTTGCCTTTGTATATCGAAATTCATCCTTTTAAGGAACTCTTTTAATCCTATATTTGAAATATATTGTTACAATAATTGAGATTATTGCACCAATAATCAAAAATATAATTTTATGAAGTAGCAACCCGAATGCTAAGGATAGGAAAAGAATAATGTATCTTATTAACTTTTCGGCTTTTTGATTGTCCATGAATTTAGTCCTCGTTCTTTCTTGATGAATAATTTTGTAATCTATTTATACACTGCTAACATTCTCCCATCAAAATAATTCCCTAGTATGCTAACCTTCACCTTTAGTTTAGAAATCGGGACTTATTTCCCGTAATAACCCCCAGCCCGCACAATCATTCCCAACACTCCTACAAAAATAGTAGCAGCAATAATTGCAAGTAAAGGTGTTAGATACCAGAACTCCTCCACGCCAGAAAGCTGTTTTAAAAGTTCATTCCCTAAAAAATATGTAAAAAGCATGATTAAACCTGTACAACTAATAACCAAACCTACTTTAAAAAGATTATTCAAATTCCCCACCCCCACCTATCCATTTTTTTGAAGAAAGAAGATTTATACCTTTAACCCTTAATAGGCAAGTAAATCTGTACCTCTTCTTCCCCTTCTGCCATAGGGTGATAAGTCTCTATAATATAAGCATTAAGATCTCTTTCATAACCTTGTTGTTCTGCCCATTTCAATAGATTCACATGAAGTTCACCTAAATTAGATATATTCCCTCTCGTAGACGCGTAACTATTATTTGTTTCGATAAAATCCATTCCGGAGGGAACTTCCTTTAATTTCTCACTTACCATGAACCCCACATAATAATGGCCTACTCTATGATCATCATCTTTTTTAGGCTCAAATACTGCAATTTCTGTTTCGGTTGGAATTAAGATTTCATTAGAGCGACTTAAAAGTTGCTTCGCAAGCAAAATAACCCTTCTAATCGCAGCAATACCATTTCCATATAAGCTTCTTCTATACCCTCACCGTAAGATTCAAAAAACAATCGAATTCTTTGTTTTATACGGTTAGCATGCTGTAATGAATTATAATAAACCTTCTCACCTGTTTCAGTAAGATAAAATCTACTTAAGGGGACGCAAGTATAAAGAGTATAAGCTATGTCCCAAAGTCGTGGACCAGGCCCAGCAACATCAAAATCAATAATACCTTTTGGTCTACCATGATTAAAAATAATGTTATAAATGGCAAAATCATTATGGCATAGTACCTCAAATGGTTGGGGGGTGTTGTCTATCGATTCCCAGCGATCATCAATTGGAAAATCACTCACAGAAACATGATAAAGACGGAGCATTTTCGCTATTTCTATTAAGACATCATCCGACTACATATATTCTTTTAAAGGATAATTACCAGCCTCTCTTTCAATAAACGATAATATCTCTCTTCCTTTTTCATCAATACCTAAAAATTTTGGTGCATAACTGAAACCCTTGTCCTTCAAATGCTTGAATAGCTTATGAATTTTGGTACTGTCTGGCTTTAATTCTCGTCGCACAGTATCTCCTGAACGAAAAACGTTAGAAACATTCCCTCCTGTTAACATTTCATCGTTTTCATGGTTTGACATCTAAATATCCCCTCTTAATATGACTTTCTAATAAAACTTTCTATAAAACGTAAAACAAATCCTGTTTATTCAATTTACCCGTTACTCTAAAGTACATTTCTTCACATTATTCAACAGTCCAATTTAATCAACAAAAACGATAAATTGAAACATATCACAATCCAACTAAATTTACCCAAATCTGAATTATTTATATGTTTTTATTAGCATAATAAGAATTGGGATAATCCTGTTTTACATTAGTTAAATTGGAGGTAAAAAAATGGATCAACATCTACATCACGTAGAAGAACATTTTTCTGGATCTGACTTGATTAGAGATGTTGTCATTGGTATGTCAGACGGATTAACCGTACCGTTTGCATTAGCTGCTGGTTTGTCCGGTGCTGTTGATACAACAACATTAATTCTCACAGCAGGAGGCGCTGAAATTGCAGCAGGGTCAATTGCAATGGGACTTGGCGGATATTTGGCAGGAAAAACAGATGCGGAACATTACGAATCTGAACTTGCCCGTGAACGGCGCGAAGTAATTGAACTACCAGAGCGTGAAGAAGAGGAAGTATCTGAAATTTTCAGGGAATATGGGCTTGAAGAAGACCAAATCAAGTCGATTACTGAAACTATGAAAAAGAACCCTGAAAAATGGGTGGATTTTATGATGAAATTTGAATTAGGACTAGAAAAGCCGGAGCCAACAAGAGCAAGAAACAGTGCGATTACTATTGCTATTTCTTATATTGTCGGAGGGTTAATCCCTTTGTTTCCATATTTTATCTTTCTTAAACCTGCAACAGCATTAATGGTTTCTGTTATTGTCACCCTTATCGCATTACTAATTTTCGGATATGTAAAAGGAAGATTTACAGGAACTTCTCCGGTGAAGAGTGCTTTTCAAACAATGATTACTGGAGGAATTGCTGCAGGAGTTGCATTCGGTCTTGCAAGAATTCTCACTTGACGGCCGAATTTTCGTAAGTGGTAAACGATAAATACATGCATCCCCTGCCTAATGGTGGGGGGCAATTTGTGTAGAGTGCAATGGATATTTGTCAGGAAGATGAATTAACCAAGAAAATTACCCTATCTTACACTAAAATGCAGATTGTGAAAGATTCCACTTAAACTAAACTGCACCGTTAGTGAGGAATTTCTGTAAAAATAAGCGTTAATTCATAAAATAAGCGTTAATCCTTCTAGGATCAACGCACCCCGTTCGTTTAACTACGAGTCAATCTTCTTTAACCCCCTCGACGCTTCAGAATAACACCCTCAACAAATTGTTTGAATTTCTCCTCGGCTTCAGAATGTAGTCTTACGGAAAAAAGTAAAGTTTCCTCCGGGTGGCCCTCTTCCTCTGAGTCATCCGCAAAAAAAATGTCCCACATTCCTTTGTCATTTTTAAACCCAATAGCTTTTATGTATTCATCATTTTCTGCATCGTAATAGCCAATATGCCAATGGCGACCTTTTAAATGCTCCAGTATTTCTTCAGCATACTGGTCAAATGAAGTCTCCACATCAATTAATTCCATCCCTTGAGAAAGTTTATTGCTTTGGATAGGGATCGGTTCAGGAAGTTCTTCATTGTCATATAAGATTCCTGCCAAAGAGAAAGCTAAATCTTTTTCTGCATTTTTTAGTGCTCTACTTCTTGTTTTTCCTCGTGATAATGGATAATCCCACCCAGCTTCCGGAAAAAGAGTCGGGAAGTAAACACCAAACATTCCTCCTTCATCTTCCTGTTGTATGAATGCTGGATACACTACTTTTCCAAAACTTATCATAACCCCCACATCCTAATGAGAAAACCACGGGGACGGTTCTCATGGCTCCCATCTAATATCAACCTTGAGATAAAAAACCACCAGAACCGTCCCTATGGTCTCCACAAAATCAATTAGAAAGCCCAATTCCCTTTACGGAAGATTGGCTCACGTGTACCATCAGGTAATTCACCATCAATA